>JAEYWA010000054.1 GCA_023431385.1 Bacillota bacterium
CCGTTTGGCGGATGTTACAAGGACATTGGCTGATAACAATATTAATATTTGTGCTTTATCAATTGCTGATACCACTGATTTTGGTATTCTTAGACTAATAGTAAACAAACCCGAGGAAGCTGAAAAAATATTGGGTGATAATGAATTTACTGTGAGTTGTACTAAAGTTATTGCAATTGGGGTGGAGGATAAGCCGGGAGGCCTTTCAAAAGCTCTGGAGGTATTACAGCAGAATAACATAAGTATAGAGTACATGTACGCTTTCGTCGGTAAAAATGGAAATGAAGCGTTTGTTATACTTAGAGTTGAAAACCCAGATGACGCCATCAGAAATTTAGTAAACTGCGACATTTCACTGATACCAAGTCAAAAGGTTTATTGTATTTAGTAATCTAGTGATAAAAACCCCTGAAGTAACGTCATGTAAAGTGACTCTGCTTCAGGGGTTTTCATTAATAAACCTTATTCAAAAAATCTGATAATACAACCGTCAATTGTAGTTACATCACAGGTTCTGCAGCCCCAGGGCTCCATTTAAATTCGGTAATTTGTTCCCAACCCTGCTTTGTAACAAACTCATAAAGTTTGTCGATTCCCTGAACCAGTATAAAGGTTATCAAAAATATTATCCTCGATATAATCTATTGCTTTTTGAATACTCGTTATAAAATCCATTTTTCGCCTCCTATTTGTTTAGAGTATATCGCTGAATAATATAATAAGCTTGATATTTTATGCTTATATCTGTTAAACCTTTAAATTTGACGCCATTTTTTCATTGAGGCTTGATAATTTTCAATTACCCTGTCACACCAGATGTCGAATTCTGCGTCCTCCTTCTGAAGTTCAGGATGTGAAAGTACATTGTCTAGAATAATTCTGATGCCCTGATCAAAACGAACTGTTGCATTAAAGCTAGGAACCAGCCTTTTTAGCTTTGAATTGTCGAATACAACCGTATTGGCTTTGTCCCCAATCAAAGAACCGGTAAAATCATAATTACTACATGCCGCCAAGTAATCAGAGGGTATATGTACGGCATTTAATTCTACTCCGAGAGCAGCAGCAATTATTTCATATATCTGATTCCAGGTCAGACTCTCATCGGAGGTTATGTTTACTGCTTCACCAATAGCGTGTACATTACCCATAAGGCCAATGAAACCCTTTGCAAAATCGCTGTTATGAGTGAGCGTCCATAGAGAAGTACCGTCACCGTGAATTATTACAGGCTTATTTTCCAGCATGCGCTTGGCAACCTGCCAGCTGCCGATACTACCATGTACCCCGAGAGGTATGCTCCTGTCATCGTAAGTATGACTTGGACGAACAATGGTTACAGGAAACATATTCTTTCTGTATTCAGCAATAAGCAGCTCCTCACAGGCAATTTTATTCCTGGAGTATTCCCAATAAGGGTTAGCAAGTGGAGTGGACTCAGTTATTCTATAGTCGGAAAGAGGCTTCTGATAAGCTGAGGCTGAACTTATAAATATGTACTGTTTAGTTCTGCCTGAAAACAATCTTATATCTCGTTCCACCTGGGAAGGTACAAAAGCTATAAAATCAGCTACAACATCAAAATCAAGATTATTTATCAGAGCTTTAACCCTATCTTCATCATTTATATCCATTTTGATGAGCTTTACACCTTCAGGGGCTCTGTCACTGTTATTTCCCCGGTTTAATAAATATAATTCCCAACCCTGTCTTACTAATAAATTTGAGATAGCTGTGCTGATTATTCCTGTTCCGCCTATAAACAAAGCCTTCATAAAGTGAAATCCTCCTGATTTATATTTTTAATGTTAATGATTTGAAGAAGTATTAAAGATATTATATAACTGTTTAGAGAATTATTGTAGTCGGAAATGGGACTTGAATTAAATGGATATTATGGTATAATATATCCATTGAAAAACAGTACTGATTTATTAACATTTTCTAAATATCCCATCTGGTTCAGTTTTGAACAATCATTTTACATCTTTTTCTTCATTAACAGCTTACTTTTTGCTTTCAGGTTGGTATAATATTAAAGAACTACTTGTTAGGAAGGATGACCTTATAATGAAAGCTGAAATTCTTGCTGTTGGAACCGAACTGCTCATGGGGCAGATTGTAAATACAAATGCGCAGTATTTGTCTTCAAAACTCCCTGATGTTGGAGTCAGTGTTTACTATCATAGTGTTGTAGGAGATAATCCTGAAAGACTGAAGGAGAGTCTTGAACTGGCTCTGAAAAGATGTGATGTTGTAATAACAACAGGAGGTCTTGGACCTACCCAGGATGATTTAACAAAAGAAATAATTTCACAAATCTGCCGTAGAAAACTGGTGCTTCATAATGAAAGTCTTGAGGACATTAAGGCATTTTTCAAAAAATTAGGCAGGGAAATGACACAAAATAATGAAAAACAGGCGTATATGCCCGAGAATTCCATAATTCTTAAGAATAACATCGGAACAGCTCCCGGCTGTATTATTGAACAGCACAAGAAAGTAATTATCATGCTTCCGGGGCCTCCTTCAGAAATGAAGTCCATGTTCAATGACTTTGTATTTCCCTATTTCAAAAAAAAGTGCAGTTATACCATTGAGTCAAAGTTTTTACGAGTTTTTGGCATTGGTGAATCAGCAATGGAGACAAAAATATTGGATTTGATTGACCGCCAGACCAATCCGACAATTGCTACCTATGCAAAAGAAGGAGAAGTAACTATAAGAGTTTCGGCAAAGATTCAACAAGGGAAGGACGCAAAGGAACTTCTGTATCCTGTTATCGAGGAAATCAGGAAAAGAACCGGGCACTGTCTATATTCTGAGGAGGATAAAACCCTTGATCAGATAGCGGCTGAACTTCTTCTAGAAAACAACCTCACTCTGTCTACGGCAGAATCCTGTACAGGAGGGCTGGTTTCACAGACTCTAACTAATATTCCGGGAATTTCAAAGGTTTTTATGGGTGGAGCCGTAACGTATTCCAATGAGTCAAAAGAAGAATACCTTGGCGTTAAGAAGGAAACCTTGCTTAGCTATGGTGCTGTAAGTCGTGAAACTGCTTTTGAAATGGCCGAAGGTATCAGAAGAAGATTAAAGACAGACATTGGGGTATCTATTACAGGTATAGCCGGCCCCGACGGAGGGACACCAGAAAAGCCGGTTGGTCTGGTATACATTGGTCTGTCCTCTGAACAGGGAACAATAACAAAGGAACTTAGACTACTGGGAAACAGGAGCAAAATCAGAAACATTACAGCCCTGTATGTTTTTGATCTGATCAGAAGGTATATTTTAAAGCTCGAAATAGATACCGGCAGTAAAGTATAATTTACGAAAGAAAAAATCAGTCACCGCAACTGCGGCTTATGGAGGCTATAAATTGAGCTCAAACAATAAAAAGATAACTGGCGCCGCCATTATAGTCATGTCATCATTGGTTGTCAGCCGTATCACAGGCTATCTGCGTACAATCCTAATAAACAATTTACTTACGGCATCCCAGTCAGATTCGCTTCTAGCGGCCTTCAGAACGACAGATCTCATGTACAATCTCCTTATCGGCGGCGCAATATCTGCGGCATTGATTCCCATTCTATCTGGGTATCTGGCCAGAGGTGAGGAAGAGGATGGCTGGAAAGCTGTAGGAACCTTTATAAATGTAATATTTATAGCAATGCTTGTTGTAAGCACCCTTGGAGTTATATTTGCACCCTGGGTTGTTTCAATGACTGCGTCGGGGCTGGAAGGTCAGGTAAGAGAAACAACCATCCAACTGACTAGAATCCTGTTTCCATCAGTAGGGGTCATGATGCTGGCGGGGATGACAAACGGCGTGCTGAATTCCTACCAGAGATTTGCAGCTGCTGCCTATGGCCCATCAATCTATAATCTTGGAACGGCATTGAGTATTTTTGTCCTTAGTCGTTATGGAGTTCATTTTGTGGCATATGGAGTGCTTGCAAGCGCCATAATGTATTTCCTGATACAAGTATCTTTTGCGTATCCAAATTTGAAATATTACAGACCAAAACTGCTATGGCGCCATCCGGGCTTCAGAAAGCTGTTCAGACTGGCAATCCCTTCTCTGGCCGCATCTGCGATCGTCCAGATTAACATTCTCATTTCCTTGAATTTTATTTCATTGTTCGAGCAGGAAGGAAGCATTACTGCCTACTACAATGCGAATGACATCTGGCAGCTGCCCTACGGGATATTTGCAATGGGTCTGGGGACTGCACTGCTGCCTACAATGTCTGAAAAATTAGCCTTAAAGCAGGTTGATGAGTTTAAAAGAATCATTAACGGTGCCTTTAAAACAATACTCTATTTGATAATACCGTCAGCCATAGCTTTTATAGTTTTATCCAGACCCGTGATCAGTGTAGTCTACAAATGGTCAGCCAACATTGACAGCGAGAGGATTGTTACTGCAGGAAATATACTGCTGCTCTTTACCGCAGCTATGCTTGCCCAGTCTATGCTGGCAATACTTAACAGAGCGTTTTATGCTAATAATGATACAAGAACACCGTTATACGTTGGTACCGTTTCAATAATAGTGAACTATGTACTTTGTTGGATATTCCTTAAGGGAACAAAGCTTGGACCTGCTGGTATGTCACTGGCATATTCAATTTCAAGTCTGGTTACCATGGCTGCAATGATGTACATATTGTCAAAGAAAATGGACGGAATGAATTGGAAAAAGCTTGCGATGTATTCTGTAAAGCTGTTGGAAGCAGCTGCTTTAATGGGTGTTGTTATATTTGCAATAAATAAATTATTGCCTGTCGACTTTACAGGCACCTATACATTGCATTCAAAGGCTATTGAAATAATAGTTCTGGGCGCGGAAATTGTTGCAGGGGCACTTGTTTATTTTGGTTGCACAATGCTGCTGAAGGTTGAAGAAGCATTGCAATTCAAGAATAAACTGCTGGGAAGGTTTACCAAGGTACTAAAAAAATAAATTTTACATTGACTTGAGGAAAAAAAATCTATATAATAAAAACAGAACAAATGTTCTATAATTGCGAGGAGGTCACCCCATGTTAGAAAAGAAGAAAGCACTAGAAATGGCCCTTGGTCAGATTGAAAAACAGTTTGGTAAAGGTGCTGTTATGAAGTTAGGCGAGAATGCACATATGAATGTGGAGGTTATACCCACTGGTTCCCTTAGCCTTGATATTGCTCTTGGCGTCGGAGGAGTACCCAGAGGAAGAATAGTTGAAATATATGGACCCGAATCATCTGGTAAGACAACAGTTGCATTGCATATAATAGCCGAAGCACAAAAAGCAGGCGGGGAGGCAGCCTTTATTGATGCAGAGCATGCCCTTGATCCGGTTTACGCAAAAAAACTTGGGGTTGATATAGATAATTTGATAGTTTCACAGCCTGATACAGGTGAACAGGCCTTGGAAATAACTGAGGCTCTTGTTCGAAGCGGGGCGATAGATGTTATTGTTGTTGACTCGGTTGCTGCTCTGGTACCAAAAGCGGAAATAGACGGGGAGATGGGTGACGCACATGTTGGTTTACAGGCCAGACTTATGTCACAAGCACTTCGTAAGCTTGCAGGAGTTATCAGCAAATCAAGAACAACAGCCATATTTATTAACCAGCTTCGTGAAAAGGTTGGAATAATGTTTGGAAATCCAGAAACTACTCCTGGTGGACGAGCGTTAAAATTCTACTCATCGGTACGTCTTGATGTAAGAAGAATTGAGTCCATAAAACAGGCAAATGAGGTTGTAGGAAACAGAACAAGGGTTAAGGTAGTTAAAAATAAGATAGCTCCTCCTTTCAGAGAAGCGGAATTTGATATTGTTTACGGCGAAGGTATTTCCAGGGAAGGAAGCATTCTTGATATAGCTGTAAACAATGATATCGTAAACAAGAGCGGGGCATGGTTCTCTTACAACGGACAGCGTATCGGTCAGGGTCGTGAAAATGCCAAGCAGTATTTAAAAGAAAACACCGCAATGTGCATGGAAATCGAAAAGCTGGTTAGAAATAATCTGACAGTTGCTCCTGTAGTCCCTGAATCAACAGAGGAAATTGAGGAAGAAGAGCTTGATTAATCTGTTAGCAGCACATATACAATAATTTGAACAAAATAAAATATCACCTTCGACAAAATATCAGGGCATACCGAATCAGAGATTTACTAAAAAATATTTGATTTGGTATGCCTTTTAAGGATTCCCGTTTACTTAAGAATTACTGTATTGTAGAGTTTAACCATTAATTAATGAGTTTATGGTAATTATATATCTGAATATTTGTTAATATGGAGAGAGTAATATGAAAATTATTTCCCTAGATAAAAATGAAAAGGTCCCTTCCATGTGTAATGTTACTATGGAAAGTAATATTTCTTTTTGTTTACCAAAAAAGCGTATTGAATTACTTGAGCTTACTGAAGGAAAGGTTATATCCGAAGAGACTCTAAATTACATATTGGAAACTGAGGTATATGCAGCAGCAAAAAGTGCTGCTGTAAGCTTTCTTGCCCTAAAACTTAGAACAGCTTTTGAAGTTGAACAAAAGCTATTAGAAATGGGCTATGATGAAGCAACAATAGAAAAGGTGGTAGAGAACCTTAAGGAAATAAACTATATCGATGACTATAATTATGCCTGTAAGTACATAACTGAAAAAACAAAACTGAAACCAAAGTCTGTTAAATTATTATCCTTGGAGTTAAGTCAAAAGGGTATCCCTGATGGTATTATAGGCAGTGCATTTGAAGACTTCGAGCTTGATGAAGAAGCAGTGGCTGTGGAACTTTTAAGGAAAAAATACTCAAAATATAGCACCTTTGACGAAAAAACCATTCAAAAGATGAAAACGTTTCTACTGAGCAGGGGGTTCGGTTATGGTCTGATATCAAGAGCAATAAGCATTTTTCTGCCGGAGCAGTAGGATGTGCATATTTGTAAGATTACATTGACTAATTAGGTAAATAATAGTAAAATGAATTTGATAACTATCGAAATGTAAAAGGTTGTGATTACAATAGATATAAAATGGTATTCAAATGTATTAAAGGCACTATCCCACCCTAACAGACTGGAACTTTTTCTTGAAATAAGTCAGCAGCAGGAGAAAAATTTTGAAGAATGTGAGTGTTTTATTTCAGATATTACCAAGAGTTTAAAAATTGGGGCCCCCACAATTTCTCATCACTTAAAGGAACTTGCAGGTGTGGGTTTGATATTAACAGAGAGAAAAGGGAAGTACCTTGTGGCCCGGGTGAATAAAGAGGTGTTGCATAGGTTAGTCGAGCTTTTCCCTAAAGTGTAGCTTTTTTATATGCAACACTTCGATACTATGACAACTATCATAAGTACCTGTTCAGATTATTTGCAGTTTGTTAAAAACTGCCGGAAGGAATACTCATATGAGAGATAAAGTACTGGTAATCGGTGGATATGGCCAGGTCGGAAAAGTAATTTGCAACAGTCTAGCTGATGTTCTTCCAGGGAGGGTTATTGCAGCCGGAAGAAGTTTGGAAAATGCAAAGCGTTACACCTCGAGAACAATGGGAAAAATAATACCAATGCAGTTGGATATTTATAATGTAGATGTATCGGATAAAATATTTGAAGAAATTTATATAGTAGTAATGTGTTTAGATCAAAAGAACACAAGGTTTGTCAAGAAATGTATCCAAAATGCTGTACACTACTTAGATATATCACCATCCTACAATACACTAGCACAAATAGAAGTGCTTGACTTACAGGCAAAGGAAAATAAATCAACAATAGTTTTGGGGGTAGGATTAGCTCCAGGGCTTTCAAATTTGTTGGTTAAGCAGAGCAAGTCCTATTTCGATGCAATTAATTCAGTTGATATCTACCTCATGATTGGTATTGGTGAGAGGCATGGGAAAGATGGAGTAGAATGGTTACTTAATTATATAAACTCCGAATATTGTATTGTTGAAAACAATATCACAAAACGAGTAAAAAGCTTTGAAGACTGTAAGATGACCATATTTGATAAAAAGCAGGGACTGCGCAGTACATACCGTTTTGACCTTGCCGATCAACACATTATTCAAAAGCTTCTAAAAGTTAAAAGTGTTTCTTCCAGATTCTGTTATGACTCTGTTTTCTTAACAAAAGTAGTTGCTGTTTTAAAAAAGTTTGGTTTTTTTAAATTGTTGAGATTTAACTGGATAAGGAAGCTATATGTGATTATTTTAAATAGTATTCTTAATATTTTTCAAAAACTACATATAGGCTCTGATTTATACTCGGTCAAAATCGATGTACATGGAGTTAGGAATAACAATAATCATAGCTTTCAAGCTACTATAGCTGGTAATAATAATACATTAATGACTGGAAGCATTGCCTCGATAGTTACAAGAGAACTATTTTCGAATAAGTACCCTGGAGGTGTTTTTTATATTGAAGAACTATTTAATTTGGAGAGCATTGTTGCTAAATTGGAAATAGATTACATATATGATTTTTACTCAGGCGAAATTTAAATCATATCAATTTTATTATGAAGAGTTATGAACCTAATAAAGTTGTTATAAAAACATAATTAATTATCTTAATTATTGACAATTCATCAATATTATTAAATAATTTTTATAGAGATTTATACATTTATATTTCTGATTAATATAGTACAGTTTTTTTGTACCTACACTTGTAGCTGAACATAAACTAATTTAAGGAGTGTAATTGGTGAATAAAAAAATAGGGATTGTGTCTTTAGGATGCCCAAAAAATCTAGTGGACAGTGAAATAATGCTGGGTATGCTTAAGCACGCGGAGTACGAAATAGTAAACTATAAGGAGAATGCAGAGGTTCTTATTGTTAATACCTGTGGTTTTATAGAGTCTGCTCAACAGGAATCAATAAATACCATCCTGGAGATGGCAGAGGAAAAGAAGCGAAGTTGTGAAATTCTGATTGTAACAGGCTGTATGGCTGAAAGGTATAAGGAAAAAATACTTGATCTTATACCTGAAGTTGATGCAGTACTTGGAACGGGCAATTACAAGGAAATTGCCGATGTTATTAACAGAGCATATCGTGGTGAAAAGGTTGTAGCATACGGAAAGTTAAGTGAGACAGATTATCTTGATGAAGAAAGAATAATCTCATCAAGCAGACATTCAGTATATCTGAAGATTTCAGAAGGCTGCGACAACCGTTGTACCTACTGTATCATTCCATATTTACGGGGTGCCTATAGAAGCAGAAAAATGGAAGCGCTTGTAAAAGAAGCTAAAACTCTTACAGCAAATGGTGCCAGGGAGATAATTCTTGTGGCTCAGGATACAACTAGGTACGGGATTGATATTTATGGAAAGAAAATGCTTTCTGAACTTATACGGGAAATATCTAAAATAGAAAGTGTTGAGTGGATAAGGCTGTTATATTGTTATCCAGAAGAGATTAATGATGAACTGATCCTTGAAATAGCAACTAATCCTAAAGTATGCAGATATTTGGATATACCAGTTCAGCATGCATCCGATAGAATATTAAAGCTGATGGGAAGAAGGGGAACTATAGGCGATATACGTAATGCCCTTTCGAAACTCCGGGAGCTGGTACCTGATATTGTTTTGAGGACGTCCTTAATTGTTGGATTTCCCGGTGAAACTGAAGAGGATTTTCAGGAATTGGTTGATTTTGTTACAGAATTCAAGTTTGACAGACTTGGAGTATTTACATACTCGAAGGAAGAGGGTACACCTGCTGCCAAAATGAAAGATCAGATAAGGAAAAATATTAAAATTGATCGCCAAAAAACTATACTGGAATTACAAAATACTATTAGTGCAGAAATAAATACCAAAAGAATTGGAAAAGTATATAAAGCTATTGTTGACGGGATTGCTGATGATGGTATATTCTATTATGGACGAACATATGCAGAAGCCCCGGAGATAGACGGCACAGTATATTTTACCAGTCCTGAACCGTTAAATATCGGGAGTTTTGTTACGATTAAAGTATTAAACTCTGAAGATTATGATTTGATAGGAGAGGTCATAAATGAACTTACCAAATAAAATAACAATATCCAGAATAGCTCTTGTGCCATTATTTATGATTTTTGTAATACCAATTCCTGATGCAACGGTGAACCTGCCAATATTATCTTTTTTAAAGGATGAAATGCTCAGTATAAATAAGTTTATAAACGGTTATGGAAATTATGTTGCAGCTATCTTGTTTATTCTTGCTGCAAGCACTGATGGGGTGGATGGCTATATTGCAAGAAAACATAAGCTTGTAACTGCATTTGGTAAGTTCCTTGACCCTATTGCTGATAAGTTACTGATAACGGCAGCCTTGATAGCTTTGGTACAGAGAGATGTAGTTACAGGATGGGCGGCCATGATAATCATATCCAGAGAATTGCTGGTAACGGGAATGAGATTGGTAGCAGCCGGTGAAGGCCAGGTTGTTGCAGCAAACAAGTCCGGAAAAATTAAAATGGTATGTCAGACTGTAGCAGTATCAGTAGCCTTGCTTAATAATTTCCCGTTTTCAATTTTTACTGATATTAAGATAGACGCATATCTTATGTTCATAGCTGTTATAGTAACAATTTACTCGGGAATAGACTTTTTTGCTAAGAATATTAAAGTTATCAAACCGGATGACATGTAAATAAATAAATACCGTCAGATAGCCGTAATTATTTACGGCTATTACTTTTTTATCGTCTAGGAATATAAATGTATTCTATTCGTTTGAATGTGTTAATTTAACTAAGGTTGAGCAAATACATCAGATATTCCAGGTAGAAGAATTCCTACACCTTTTTATTCTATAGGTTATAATAGGTGCAGGTCATAAAATCCGTATAAGGCTTTTAAATTTGGTTAATATTATCAGAAAATAGTTGCAATCATGGCAAAGTTAATATATACTTTTGTTATCAGCAATTAGTATCTGGTAATAATTATAATAATTATTAAATAAGGGGTGGTTGTTAGTGAGCAGATCGTCTTCACAAAAACAACAAAGACAAAAGATATTACTTGATAAAATTAAGTATGACCCGTTTTTGACAGATGAAGAATTAGCTGATTTTTTTAAGGTGAGTGTACCGACAATTAGATTGGACAGACTGGAATTGGGTATACCCGAACTCAGAGAGAGAATAAAGCATGTTGCTGAAACTAACCATGAAAAGCTGAAATCTATTGAGGGTAAAGAGTTTATTGGAGAACTTATAGATTTACAGCTCGGACAAAGTGCTATTTCACTTATGGAGACAAATAGTTCAATGGCATTTGAAAAAACTCATATTGTAAGAGGACATTACATTTATTCACTTGCTGAGACTCTGGCTATTGCTGTTATTGATGCTCAGGTTGCTCTTGTTGGAATAGCAAACATAAAGTATAAAATACCTGTATATTCCGGTGCAAAAATTGTAGCAAAGGCTGAAGTAAAGGAGTCGAAGAAAAACAGATTTATTGTATGGGTTAAAATATTCGAGAAAAGTGTTGAAGTCTTCAGAGGCAAATTTATTCTAGTTACTGTAGATAAAGGTATTGCTAAAGAACAGCCCGTCAAGTAATTATTCAGATTTCAGATTTTTTGTAATACGGGTTGTCCTGATCAATTGGAGGAAAATTAGTTTATGATAAATATTATTGTTGATGCCATGGGCGGGGATAACGCACCTGATGCTATTATCGACGGTTGTATTGAAGCTTTGAACATGGAGGAGGGCTTCAATATCACCCTCGTGGGGATTGGTGAAGTAATAAATGAGAAATTACGTAAAAGAGAGTATAACAGAGACAGAATTGAAGTAGTAAATGCTACAGAAGTAATTACCGGGGAAGATACCCCAACAAAGGCTATAAGAAACAAAAAGGACTCCTCTATGGTGGTCGGCTTAAAAATGCTGAAGGAAAATAAAGGAGACGCTTTTCTATCAGCAGGTAATACAGGCGCTCTTATGACCGGAGCTCTGCTTTTAGTGGGAAGAATGAAGGGGATCGACAGACCGTCTATGCCTGCACTTGTTCCTACCAGAAAAGAAATGTGCCTGATTATAGATGCAGGTATGAACACAGTTTGCAGACCATTAAACTATTTGCAGTTCGGGATAATGGGATCAATATATATGAAAATAATTTATAATTTTGAAAACCCCAAGGTTGGCCTGGTGAATGTGGGTTCAGAGAATGCTAAGGGTAATGATACCCTGAAACAGTCTTTCGGACTGCTAACAGAATCACCTGTCAATTTTGTTGGTAATATAGAAGGAAATGATATCACCAGCGGTGAGGTCGACGTTGCCGTTTGTGATGGTTATGTAGGGAATGTGGCACTTAAGCTGTACGAAGGCGCTGGAGTTCTATTTTTGAAGGAATTAAAGAAGATATTTACTAAAAATATCTTTACAAAAGTTTGTTATCTTTTAATCAAACCGTTTTTTAAAGACTTTAAAAAGAAATTTGATGCCGATGAACTTGCAGGCGCGCCGGTTCTTGGAATAAATGGTCTTGTAATTAAAAGTCACGGCTCTTCAAAAGCCAAAACAATTAGAACAGCTATTCTAAAAAGAACATTACCTTTAATCAAATATGGTATTGTAGATGAAATCAAAGAACAATTTAAAAATATGGAGGTGAAGCCCTCTGAGGACGATATCGACTAAAAGTGTAGGAATACTGGGAACAGGTAGTTGTTTGCCTGAAAAAGTGCTTACAAACAGTGATTTGGAGCAAATGGTTGAGACTTCTAATGAGTGGATTATAAAGAGAACTGGAATTTCTGAACGAAGAATTTTAAGAGAAGATGAACCTGCCTATAAACTTGGTATTGAGGCTGCCAGAAAAGCGTTGGAAAATGCTAATGTGGAAGTTGAAGATATTGACTTAATTATTGTTGCTACTGATACGCCTGATTATATGACACCGTCTACCTCGTGTATAATTCAAGGAGCTATTGGAGCAGTTAATGCTACAGCCTTTGACATTAATGCAGCCTGCACCGGCTTCATATACGGATTGGTTACAGCGCAACAGTTCATAGCAAACGGAGTATTCAAGCATGCTCTAATTATTGGCTGCGAAGGACTCTCTAAGATAGTTGACTGGCAGGACAGAAACACATGTGTACTGTTCGGGGATGGAGCAGGAGCAGCAGTTCTTGGAGAGGTTGCCGAAGGATACGGAATATTGAATTCCCACCTTGGCTCAGATGGTACTTCAGGAATGTGCCTGACCATCCCGAATCTGTATAACTCCGAAGCTGATAGTGAAAAGAGGCCAAATGGAAAAATTGATTCAATTTGGATGGATGGCACTGAAGTATTCAAATTTGCAGTAAAAGCAATGTCATCTGCAACACTACGAGTTTTGGAAGAAATAAATATGACTGTTGAGGATTTGGATTATATATTCCCCCATCAGGCAAATACCAGAATAATCGACGGCGCTATAAAAAAGCTTGGCGTTACAGATGAGAAACTACACTATGTGATTCAAAAATATGGAAATATATCTTCTGCATCGATACCTGTAGCCCTTGACGAAGCAAACAGGGAAGGAAAGTTCCAAAAAGGCCACAGTATGGTATTGGTCGGCTTTGGAGGCGGTCTGACATGGGGATCAATAGCCATGAAGTGGGCAAAATAACAGATTATAATTTTAATTTATATTATAACTTGGAGGTTTTTATGGGCAAATTGGCATTTATATTCCCCGGACAGGGAGCTCAATATGTAGGCATGGGAAAAGATATTGCGGCTGAATACAAGAGCGCAGACGCAATTTTCGATGCTGCTACTGAGGCACTAGGCTTTGACATAAAAGAAATGATTTTTAACGGTGATGATGAGACCTTAAAGATTACCGAAAATACTCAGCCAACCATTGTGGCAACAAGTGTAGCATGCATGCAGCCACTGCTGGAAAAAGGAATTAAACCTGATTTTGTTGCTGGTTTGAGCCTTGGTGAGTACGCTGCTCACGTGGCTGCGGGTACTATGAGCTTTACAGATGCTGTAGCTCTGGTAAGAAAAAGAGGTAAATTCATGCAGGAGGCCGTTCCTGTTGGAGTAGGTGCTATGTCGGCTATCATTGGTCTTGATAACGAGGCAGTAATTGAGAGCTGTAAGGAAGCTTCAGCAGTAGGTGTTTGCGAGCCTGCAAACTTCAACTGCCCGGGTCAGCTTGCGATTGCCGGTGAAGCTGCTGCTGTTGAAAGGGCAAATGAGCTTTGTAAGGCCAAGGGAGCAAAGAGAGCTTTGATGTTGGCGGTAAGTGCTCCTTTTCACTGCAGCCTTTTAAAGCCAGCTGGTGAAAAGCTTGCGGCTGAGCTTGAAAAAATAACGTTAAATGATATGAAGGTACCTGTTGTTGTCAATGTATCAGCTAAAGCAGTCACTAACAAGGAAGAAGTAAAGGAAACCTTGATAAAGCAGGTAAGTAATTCGGTATTGTGGGAAAACTGCGTTAAGACAATGATAGACCAGGGTGTTGATACCTTTGTGGAAATAGGCCCTGGAAAAGTACTCAGCGGTTTTGTAAAGAAAATATACAAGGATGTAAAAGTTCTTAATGTTGAGAATATCGAAAGCCTCAATACTACTTTGGATGAGTTATCTAAATAATTTACAGTAATTCTAGGTGTGGAGGTGTTAACCGAAATGCGTTTTGATGGAAGAACTGCAATTGTTACCGGGTCTTCGAGGGGACTTGGTAAGGCTATTGCAGTCAAACTTGGTAAATTGGGAGCAAATGTTGTTCTCACCGGTACCACGGAGTCAGTACTAAAGACAGCTTCTGAACTTGAAGGCATGGGAATCAAGGTAGCAGCAACTGTCGGTGATGTAAGAAATTCTGAAGATGTAAAAATGATACTGTCAAAGGCAGTAGAGACCTTTGGAGGCGTTGACATATTAGTAAATAACGCTGGAATAACCAAGGATAAACCTATGGCAATGATGTCTGAGGACGATTGGGACACCGTTCTGGATATTAACCTGAAAGGTTGCTTCCTTTGTACTAAGGCAGCTGCAAAGCTAATGATCAAAAAGAAATACGGTAGAATTATAAATATATCTTCTGTGGCAGGAGCATATGGCAACCCCGGTCAGGCCAATTACTCTGCATCCAAGGGTGGTATGATTGGGTTAACAAAAACCACTGCAAAGGAACTTGCTCCAAGGGGAATAACCTGTAATGCCGTTACGCCGGGCTTGATTGAAAGCGACATGACGGAAATATTACCTGAGGATCTGAAGCAGAAATATCTAGAAAAGATTGCACTTGGAAGGTTTGGGACACCTGAAGATGTTGCAAATGTAGTAGCTTTTCTTGCATCAGACGAAGCCGCTTATGTTACCGGTCAGGTAATAGATATTGACGGTGGACTGGTTATGTAATAATATAGCAAGTGTATGCTTGTAAAATTCAAGTAAACAGGCTAATATTTATTAAAATTGCATACTATATAAGCTATACATGCTTTGGTTTGTATATGTATAGTATCGATTTATAAATCCATCCTTTGGAAGGAGGTGAATATATGGTTTTCGAGAAAGTTAAAAAGTTAATTGTTGAGCAGTTAGGTGTTGAAGAAGACGATATAGCAATGGAATCTTCTTTCATAGATGATCTCGGAGCAGAC
>JAEYWA010000074.1 GCA_023431385.1 Bacillota bacterium
GCGGCGGTGTTACCGAATTAATGAAGGCAGGCTTCGAAACACTGGTAAATGCAGGTTATCAGCCTGAAATTGCATACTTTGAGTGTGTACATGAGATGAAACTGATAGTAGACCTCATAAATCAGGGGGGCTTTGCCGAGATGAGATACTCAATCAGTGATACAGCTGAGTATGGTGATTACGTTACCGGTAGGAGAATAATCACTGATGAAACCAGAAAAGAAATGAAAAAGGTACTTAAGGAAATTCAAGACGGTAAGTTTGCTGCCAACTGGATTGCAGAAAACAACGCAGCAGGAAGAGCAAACTTCCTTGCAATGAGAAGAAATGAAGCAGAACACCAGGTAGAAAAGGTAGGCGCAGAACTCAGAAAGATGATGAGCTGGCTGAAGAAATAGTTAGACATACAGAGGTGGCGTGGATAGTCACATGCCACTTGAATAGGAAACTAATCTGGAGTTTTTAAGACGTTAAGCATATTGTATGTCCCTACTTATTGGTACGCGAGTACAAATTATAGCGATGTGGAAGCACGGTTAGAAATAATTAAAACCGTGTACATAACGGGTTTTGATTATTTCGTGTGCAACACAGTGCTATAATTTAGTACGTAAGTACCTTAAATAGAAACAGGCAATATGTAATACGAAAGTAAATACTCCAGCAAGTTTATATTCAATTAATTTAGACATTTATGAATGTTAGAATGGGGGTTTTTAGGCCCTCGGAAGGAGGTTAGTTCTATGGCGAGAAGAATTAAGATATTCGATACAACACTTAGAGACGGAGAACAGACACCGGGGGTTAATCTGAATCTCCAGGAGAAAATGGAGATTGCAAAACAACTTGCAAGATTGGGAGTAGACGTTATAGAGGGAGGTTTTGCAATAGCTTCTCCAGGTGATTTTGAATCAATAATGACACTTTCAAAAAATGTAAGGAACGTTTCCATCGCCAGCCTCTGCCGCGCTACCGAAAAGGATATAGACAGAGCCTGGGAAGCTGTACAATACGCTGAAAGCCCCAGAATCCATACATTTATTGCAACGTCAGACATACACATGAAGTATAAGCTGAAGATGACAGAGGAAGAAGTTTTCGAACGGGCTGTGGCTATGGTTAAAAGAGCTAAAAGCTATTGCTCCGATGTAGAGTTTTCAGCGGAAGATGCCAGTAGAACCCGTGAAGAGTTTCTTGTCCGAATTGTAGAAGCTGTTATTGCTGCCGGAGCCACAGTGGTAAATATACCCGATACAGTAGGCTATACTACTCCTGTAGAATTTGGAAGGCTGATCCGTACCCTGCGAAATAATGTTCCGAACATTGATAAAGCGGAAATAAGCGTACACTGCCATAATGACCTGGGCCTGGCTGTTGCAAATTCACTTGCGGCAATAGAAAACGGAGCCGCCCAAGTGGAGTGTACCGTTAACGGTCTTGGAGAAAGGGCCGGAAATGCAGCTGTCGAAGAGATTATAATGGGTATAAACACAAGAAAAGACTATTATGATATTACACATAAAATTGATACAACTCAAATATACAGAACCAGCAGACTTGTTTCAAGTCTTACAGGTGTTAGCGTGCAGCCTAATAAGGCAATTGTAGGCGCCAATGCTTTTGCCCATGAGTCAGGAATACACCAGCATGGAGTTCTTTCCGAAAAGTCCACATATGAGATAATGACACCAGAATCTGTAGGCGTGGGGAAAAACAGGATGGTTCTGGGGAAACTGTCGGGACGTCATGCCTTTGAGGACCGATTGAAGGAAATGGGCTATGTATTATCTGCTGAGGAGATAAAGGTCGCTTTTGAAAAGTTCAAGGATTTGGCCGATAAAAAGAAAGTTGTAACTGATAAGGATATTGAAGCATTGGTGGATGAAAATATCGCTGTCCCTGAGATTTTCGTGATTGACAGCTTCCAGATCAATAGCGGAAATAAGATGATATCAACCTCAACTGTAAGCATAAGAAGGGAAAATGTAATAATCACCGAAGCTGCTACAGGGGATGGTCCTGTTGATGCTGCCTTTAAAGCCATTGAACGTGCAACCGGAGTCAATGCTGAGTTGGTGCATTACAGAATAAAAGCTGTTACTGAAGGTAAGGATGCCCTTGGCGAGGTAACTGTCAAGATATCTACCGAGAATACTGTTTATATGGGTAAGGGTGTAAGTACAGACATTATTGAGGCAAGTGTTAAGGCATATCTCAGTGCAATAAACAGATCTATCAGTGAAGTAGGAGAAGCAGCAATAATTAACCGATAGGGGCGCTTAAATTGAAGCAGCCCCTATCGGGGCTGCTTTTTTGATTATAGGCTTTAATATTTTTTAACTAATGTCAATACTATTGAACTTCGTATGAAACACTCTACAAGAAATCCAACAATTGGAGTACTTTGCTTAATGCATATACAGATGCAATAAGCATATTGATGCATTTGAAGATGCAATTAAGCTAATGATGCATCATAAAGTGCATCAAAACTGTTGAGATCAATACTCAAATATGATACTTTATATATAAGAGCAATAAATTGGGCATGGAGGTTAAAAATGTATTTTGCCATAATCGGAGATATAAAAAATTCACGCAAAATGAAGGAGCGTTTTCAGATACAAGAACAGCTTTGCCGGATACTGGAAGAAGTAAATTCCGAATTTGATGAATATATTGCCGCAAAGTTTATAATAACCCTTGGAGATGAGTTTCAGGGGCTGCTAAATTCGACTCAACCAATAATAAAGATAATTGAAAAAATAATTCTTAAGATTTATCCTGTAAGACTAAGATTCGGGATAGGCTGTGGTGAAATTTCAACCCAAATTAACAGAGAGATGGCTATCGGTGCCGACGGAACAGCCTATCATCATGCCAGACATATGATAAGCAAGATTAAAAAAAATCAAAGCAGCAGAATGAGTGACCAAACATCAATCGGAATTTTAGCTGCCGATAATCAAAGCATTGTGGAATTGGCAAACAATACCTTCAGTCTCTGGTCCTTTATACAGGAGAAATGGACTCCAAAACAGGTAAGGCTGATTCTTGAAACAATAGAATGTGATAATAACCAGAGGGAGGCCGCTCGTAGGCTGGGAATTGTTCAATCTTCTGTGCAGCGAGGCTTGAAGAGCTCGGGATATTATACCTACATGCATACAAAAAGAACGTTGGAAGAGGTTTTTGTAAGGGTTTGGGGTTAGCTTGAGGCTGAGTGGGTTAATACAGCAGGGTAAATACTGTTAGGCCAAATAGAATAAGGCGGGTGAGGTAAATACTGCTAGGCCAAATCGAATAAGGCGAGTAAGGTAAATACCACACTGGGCCAATTAAATAAGGTGTGAATTACAATAGGCTATTGGAGGTGCTGCTATGGGACCGGTTTTGGGGGTTTCACTTATTTCGGTATTATTGGTTCTGCATGTAATAGGCGATTTTTATCTTCAGACTGAAAAGATATCACACAAAAAGAAAGCAAGTTACAGCGGAGTGATAATACACGCACTACAATATGGCATTCCATATTTACTGGCATTAATTTTTATAAGAGCTAATATACTGATTGTTTTTTGCTTTTTGCTTTCAGTTCTGGCTCATTTTACGGTTGATTCCCTGAAATTTTGGCTGGGCAGAAAGCCTGTCTGCAGGTACTTTTTTACAAGGCCGGCTTTTGTATTTACTGTAGACCAGCTTTTACATATAGTGTTGCTGATATTTATAGCTATGATATATGTAAAGGGTAATATCCCCGGGAGGCAAGTATACTTATACGGGATATGGAATGATATGCTACTGGTAATAAAGCTGCTTCCTGTACTGGTAATTAAGTGGTTGATACTTATTTTGCTTATATTAAAGCCGGCAAACATAATCTTTAGTTTATTTTTTTCAAACTTTAAGCCGGAGGATGAAGGGGCAAGGGATGAAAAACAGCAGAGAACGGGAGCAATTATTGGAGGTCTTGAACGTATTTTAATAGTTTTTTTTCTAAGTATAAATCAATTTGCAGCTCTTGGCTTTATATTGACAGCCAAATCAATAGCCAGATATGATGCCATAGCGAAAGACCGGAAGTTTGCAGAGTATTATTTAATTGGAACATTGGTAAGCGTTGTATTTTCAGTGGCAGCCTATACATTGGTCTTTAAAGGACTATAGCTTTGATGAAAGGGGAAGAAAATATGTCAAACAAGCTCATTATATATGATTCAACACTTAGAGACGGAGCTCAGGCGTTGGGAATATCCTTTACGGTGGAGGATAAAGTTAAAATAGTAAATAAGCTGGACAAATTGGGGATAGATTATATTGAGGCGGGTAATCCCGGCTCAAATCCAAAGGATCTGGAGTTTTTTGAGAAGGTTCTTAAACTGAAGCTGACAACCTCTAAGATAATAGCCTTTGGTGCAACCAGAAGGGCTAACATAAAAGCCGAGGAGGATGTTAATTTAAAATCTCTTCTAAAGGCGGGTACAGAGGCAATTGCTGTGTTTGGGAAAGCCTGGGACTTTCAGGTTACTGATATATTAAAAACTACATTGGAAGAAAACCTGAAAATGATATCAGATACCATAAAATTCCTCAAAGAGAACGGTAGAACAGTGGTTTATGATGCGGAGCATTTTTTTGACGGGTATAATGCCAATCCGAAATATGCAATGGAAACATTAAGAGTAGCCTGCAAGGCAGGTGCAGATACTCTCTGCCTTTGCGATACAAAGGGTGCAAGTCTTCCGTCTCATATTGCAAAAATTACTGGTCTTGTGCGAAATGAGGTGGATTGCGCAATAGGAATCCACTGTCACAATGATAACGGTATGGCAGTTGCAGGCTCCATAGCTGCTGTTGAGGCGGGAGCCATTCAGATTCAGGGTACCATAAACGGCTTTGGGGAAAGATGTGGTAACGCCAATCTGTGTACAATAATTCCAAATTTGCAGCTGTTGATGAATTACGACTGTATTCCCGCCGAAAACATGGAGAAGCTTACTCCTACAGCAAGGTATGTCAGTGAGGTAGCAAACATAATTCATGATGAAAGGGCTCCTTTTGTAGGAAGCTGTGCCTTTGCCCACAAAGCGGGTATGCACGCCGATGCCGTAAATAAAAACGCTTCTGCCTATGAGATGTTTAACCCGGAGGTGGTAGGGAACCAGAGAAATATACTTATGTCCGAGGTAGCAGGCAGAAGTGCAGTAATGAGTATGATAAATATGGTGGATAACTCAATAACCAAGGATTCTCCAGAAACCAAAAAGATTATTGAACGGCTTAAAGAACTGGAGTACGAAGGGTACCAATATGAAGGTGCAGAGAGTTCCTTCGAACTTGTAATCCGTAAAATGCTGGGAAAATATAAGCTCTTCTTTGAACTAAAGGAATTCAAGGTTATAGTAAATGAACCCACAGTAAACAGTGTTAATTCATCTGCAATGATAAAAATACTGGTAGATGGACAGACTGAGATAACAGCGGCAGAAGGAGACGGCCCGGTTAATGCTCTTGACAAGGCCTTGAGAAAAGCCTTGGAACGTTTCTATCCGGAAATAGCTGAAATGAAACTGACCGACTACAAGGTAAGAGTATTGGATTCCAACTTTGCTACAGCTTCAAAAGTAAGAGTTTTAATTGAGACAACAGACGGGCAGGATATATGGACAACAGTGGGGGTTTCAACCGACATAATTGAGGCCAGCTGGAGAGCTCTGGTAGATTCTGTGGAGCACAAGCTGATGAAGGGAAACGGAAAATAGAAAGGTTAAGCCTCGACTAAACTGTTATGTATAGCATCCCTGATTGTTTTTTGCTACAATTATTTATTAAAATGGTATATAATAAGCCGTAGCTTTGTATAATAGTGCAAATAAATAAGTTAAGGGGATCAATATTTTGAAACTATATGGTAGAATAATCAAAAACGGTAAGTTGTTAAAGGAAGCCTGGGCCGTTCCGAATAACGAAAGCGGTATCTTCCATGATCAATTGGAGGAATGCCTCATTTCAGTTTGCAAACAGCTGGACATTGAGGTTCCGATATGGCTGAAGAAAAACACTACCGAGTTTGGAATATATAGAAAAACAAGCTTTAACAGTGATCATTTCGGTGAATCAATACAATTTGACAGGTTTGAGATTGTACTATATTAATATAATTTACAAATGAATAACTTAATTAATGCATTTTTTGAAGTTAAAATGTATATTCTAAACACGTATGCCTTTTGTGGACATACGTGTTTTTTGATATCATGCATGATTAATCTTAATAAAGTTAAAATAAAAACTTTAGTTTTTTTATTAAAAATATCTTGATGAAACAATGAATAATTGATATACTTTGTAATATAATATTATAAAGTAAACTTTGGAAAGGGGGACTATACATTGTCTTTTCTAATTGGTATCGATCTTGGAACCTCAGGTGTAAAGACTGTATTGTTTAATGAAAGCGGAAAACCTGTAGCGAGTTCCACCGTGGAATACCCACTTTATCAACCAAATCTCGGATGGGCAGAGCAAGAACCTGAAGAGTGGTGGAGGGGCACCTGTGAAAGTATAAATAATGTTCTATTAAAAAGTGGTGTTGATAAGCGTGAAATAAAGGGTATCGGCTTATCGGGCCAAATGCATGGAGCCGTACTTCTTGATAAGGATGACAAGGTACTCAGAAAAGCTATTATCTGGTGCGATCAGAGAAGCGCTGCTGAATGCGATCAGATTACAGAAATTATCGGTAAGGAAAGATTGATTGAAATTACAGCTAATCCGGCGATTACAGGGTTTACTGCATCAAAGATCATGTGGGTAAAAAATAATGAACCTCAGATATTTGAAAAAGTTGCAAAAATATTGCTTCCAAAGGACTACATCCGATTTAGACTGACCGGTGAATATGCAACAGAAGTTTCTGATGCCAGCGGTATGCAGTTGATGAATATAGCCGAAAGAAAGTGGAGCGATGAAGTAGTAAGCAAACTGGGACTATCCACTTCAATGCTCGGTAAGATGTATGAATCACAGGAAGTAACGGGTAAGGTTACAGCTTCTGCTGCTGCAGCGACAGGACTGAATGAAGGAACAATTGTTGTAGGCGGAGCCGGGGATCAGGCTGCCGGGGCGGTAGGTAATGGTATTGTTAAGCCGGGAGTAGTATCATCTACAATCGGAACCTCAGGTGTTGTTTTTGCATACACAGACAAACTAACTATTGACCCATTGGGAAGAGTTCATACATTCTGTCATGCTGTACCCAATACCTATCATATAATGGGTGTTACCCAGGGCGCCGGTCTTTCATTGAGCTGGTTCAGAGATAACTTCTGCACTGAAGAAATTAAGACTTCGGAACTATCAAATATTTATGTATATAAGCTGCTTGATGCCGAGGCTCAAACAATCAAGCCTTGCAGTGATGGACTTATATATTTGCCTTACCTGATGGGCGAAAGAACACCTCACCTTGATCCTAATGCAAGAGGAGTATTCTTTGGTTTGACTGCAAAACATGGTAAACCTCATTTTGTACGCTCGATTATGGAAGGTGTAACTTTCAGCCTCAAAGATTGTTTGGAAATAATCAGAGGTATGGGTGTTAACGTATCGGAAGTGAGAGCTTCAGGCGGCGGCGGAAAGAGCGATATCTGGAGACAGATGCAGGCAGATATATTCGGAACAAATATCAACCGAATCAAATCTGACGAAGGCGGAGCACTTGGAGTTGCTATACTGGCCGGAGTTGGTGCGGGAATATACAAGAGCGTTCCTGAAGCCTGCGAAGCAATTATCCAGGTTAAGGATACTTTGTCACCAATCCAGGAAAACATCAGCAAATACAACGAATTCTATAAATTGTATACAAAGCTGTATAAATCATTGAAAGACGACTTTACACAACTGAATAACATACTAAAATAGTTTATCGATATTTTGTAAGGTAGCAATTAACGTAACAATGTGGGGAAGGGGGCAGGGACATGAAACCGGGTAAGACAGGAAACAACAAGTTCCTGAAGCAATTTAACGAAACTTCCCTATTGGAATTGATAAGAACCAACAAGCAGTTATCGAAGGCTGATCTGGCCCAACTTACAGGACTGTCTCCAACTGCATGCGGAATTATAGTATCAAATCTTTTTGAAAAAAGTTATATTCGTGAAGCTGGTGTTGGAGTCTCAAAAGGCGGTAGAAGGCCAAACCTTTATGAGCTTAATCCTAAAAGCTACTACTCCATAGGGGTAGATATTGATATAGACTATATCCGATTCATACTTATGGATATTACCGGGAATGTTGAATTCAGGGATAAAATCTCAAGCGGATTTGGACAATCAGTTTCAGACGCAATAAGGCTTATAAAGGAAAAAGTCCACCAGATTATTGAGGTAAACCATATTGCCGAGGATAGACTACTGGGGGTTGGAGTTTCGGTCCCAGGTATGGTGGATAATATAACCCATGAGATTATATATGCTCCGAATCTGGGTTGGGAACGGGTTGATTTTGGGCTTATGCTGTCAAGCATGGGTTGTTTCCCTATCTATGTTGATAATGAGGCAATGTGTTCGGCCATATGTGAGAACTGGATTGGCTGCTGTATAGAACTAAAGGATTTCGTATGTATAAACATGAAGTCAGGTATTGGTTCAAGCATATTTGCAGGAGGTAATATTTACAGGGGTTGCAGCGGTAGTGCCGGTGAAATTGGCCACATTATGGTGGATCACAACGGGCCCAAATGTGCTTGCGGTAATTATGGCTGCCTTGAAACACTTGTTTCAACCAGGTCAATGGTTGAAAAGGCCCAAAGGCTAGTGAGGCAAGGGCTGATAACCGATTTCCCGGAAGCCCGGGATATTAATGCAATAGATACCATTGATGATATTATAAATGCCGTAAATTCAGGAAATGAATCTGCAAGGGTGATTCTTGTAGAAGCAGCCGGATATCTCGGACTTGCACTGGCAAATCTTGTCAATACAATAAACCCTTCCAGGATAGTCCTTGGAAAGGAACTTGCAAAGTTACCAGAGGATATTCTTGAGCACCTTAGGAGTATTGCATTAGCTAAGGCTTTAAAATATCCGGCCTCAAGGGTTGAGATACTCATTTCCGAATTAGGCGAGGATACCTCGGCACTTGGAGCAGCAATTATACCATTAAAAAAACTCTTTGGCTACAGGCTATAGAGGACATCATATACACGTGGATAAAAAATATATTATAATGCGTGCAATGGCACGCGGATGGAGGGTATTATGTCAGAAATTTTCAGCGGAATTTCTAAAATCAAGTATGAAGGCAGTGGATCTGATAATCCATTAGCATTCAAGTACTATAATCCAGATGCGGTTATAGGCGGAAAGACAATGAAGGATCACTTAAGATTTGCAGTTGCATACTGGCATACTTTCGCAGCAGCCGGAGCTGATATGTTTGGTGCCGGTTCATGGGAAAGACCTTGGAACACAATGTCGGCTATGGACGGCGCAAAGTTCAAGGTTGAAGCAAATTTCGAATTTGCTGAAAAAATAGGAGTTCCATTCTTCTGCTTCCATGACAGGGATATTGCTCCTGAAGGAGACACACTTGCAGAAACCAACAAGAACCTCGACGTTATAGTTGCTGCTATAAAAGATAGAATGAAATCCAGTAATGTTAAGCTTCTCTGGGGAACAACAAATGCATTTGGTAACCCAAGATTCATGCACGGTGCCTCAACTTCACCAAATGCTGATATCTTTGCATTTGCTGCTGCACAGGTTAAGAAGGCTATGGAAATCACAAAGGAATTAGGCGGAGAAAACTACGTATTCTGGGGTGGTAGAGAAGGTTATGAAACACTTTTAAACACTGACATGAAGCTCGAGCTTGATAATCTTGCAAGATTCCTCAAGATGGCTGTTGACTATGCTAAGGAAATAGGCTTCGACGGACAGTTCCTTATCGAACCAAAGCCAAAGGAACCAACAAAGCACCAGTATGATTTTGATGCAGGTACAGTTATCGGGTTCTTAAAGACATACGGCCTGGATCCATACTTTAAGCTCAATATAGAAGCAAACCATGCAACCTTGGCTGGACATACCTTCCAGCATGAACTTGCTGTTTCAAGAATAAATAACATGTTGGGAAGCATAGATGCTAACCAGGGTGATGTAATGCTCGGATGGGATACAGACCAATTCCCGACTAACCTCTACGATGCTACTCTTGCTATGTATGAAGTGTTAAAAGCAGGGGGTCTGGGTAAAGGTGGTTTGAACTTTGACTCAAAGGTTAGAAGAGGCTCCTTTGAACCAGCTGACTTGTTCTATGGTCACATTGCTGGTATGGATACCTTCGCAAAGGGTCTTATCATAGCTAACAAGATGATAACAGACGGTAAGTTTGATGCGTTTGTTGCTGACAGATATTCAAGCTACACAACTGGAATCGGTAAGGATATCGTAGACGGTAAGGTTGGCTTTAAAGAATTGGAACAGCACGCTCTCAGCGTTAAGATCCAGAATAAGTCAGGACGTCAGGAAATGCTGGAATCATTGTTGAACCAATATATCTGCGAAACTAAATAATTAGATTGTCCTAATAATATATGAACAGCAAGCAACCCTGTGCCCAGAGCACAGGGTTGCTTGCTGTTTACCGGGCTTGGCATTAGGGGAGGTTGTAATAGGAAGAAATTTTTTAATGATTCTTCTGTGATGTACTGGTCAGGTAATAGCAATCAAATTTACAAAGCGTTGGTAAAGTTTCTGGATGAGAGTCTGGTCATCAATGAAGTCCAGCATCAGGAAAAGGCTCCCACAAAGAGACTAGAGGATAAAAGTGTTCAGACTTGATAAGCAACTAAAGAAATTTTAGTATACTGCTTTTATCTTTTAAAACCTTCGGCCTTGGGACATACTTTGGCTCACCGATGGGGATTACGCTTAAAAGACGTAAATCCTTTTCTACTCCAAGAATTTCCTTTATTGCATCTTCTGCAATTACAGGGTCGTTCATCCAGCAGGCTCCATATCCTTTTTCAGAAACAGCCAGCAGCAGATTCTGAATTGCTGCACCAATGGATAGAACATCATAATATCCCAGCTTATCGATCATGCTGCGGTAATCATAGCCTTTTTCATAAAAGGACTCAACAGCTTTTTCATCATAAAATATTGTTTTATCCATAAAAACGAAAACTACAAGCGGTGCATTTTTGAAAAAGCTTACCGCCGTTTCTCTGATATTAAGAAAGTTTGGAGTTACACCAGAGTAGCTATTTCCATAAAAATCACGGGCCGCTTCCGCCGTTGCGGCTCCTAGCTTGAGAATAAGGTCTTTATTGTCAACTGCGACAAAGTACCAGCATTGGCTGTCGCACCCACTGGGTGCATTTACTGCGCAGGAAATAAAATATTCAACCAACTCTCTTGGGACGGGTTTATCAGTAAATTTTCTGATACTTCTTCTTTTTATTGCTAGCTCTAAAAAATCATTTCTCATAAAAATCTCCTTACAGAATGTAGTATAACCGAATTAAAATAACTTCCTTAATATCGTTATCAGAGTTTTGTGTTGACAGGGTACTTATTAAATTATACCAGACTGAAAGTCGAAAGCTATAGTATTACTAATACTTGAAAAAATTCATCTGTCATAATAAAAAATAATAGTTGCATAAAACATATGAGTATTATTTGTGCAACTTAGACAAAAGTTCATATAGTTTTTAGTGGAATATGTGTATATTATACTAAGATTACTTCATGCTACTATATTAGTGTAACCGGTTGCACAAAAGAATTCAAAGAGCAGCCAATTTTTTTTAAAATGTGTGCAACCGGTAGCGCAAATAAAGAATTTTCTTTCATCAATCTTAATAAGTGCATACTAATTATATAAGCAAATTTAATACTCCCAGTATTGGGTATGGAGGTTCAAATGGATTCAATACCAAAGAAAATGACAATTAAAGAGATTGCAGAAATTGCCGGCGTTTCAAAATCCACCGTATCAAGAGCAATCGATGGAAATCCCAGAATTAGTGACGAAACAAGAAGAAAAATTTTCAATATTATTGATAAATATGGTTATACTCCAAACACAGCAGCAAGAAATCTGGCAAGAAACAAAACCAATGCAATTGGGATAGTTTTACCCCACGGAGAATCCGGTATTTATGCAACAACGTTTTTCCAGGAAGCTTTAAAAGGTGTATGTAATATGGTCTCAAACAACAATTACGACGTCCTGATAACCTCGGGAAATCCATCGGAACCTGAGGCAATTAAGAGGCTCATAAGTACATCAAGAGTAGATGGAATAATTTTGCTCAGATCGAAGCTGAGAGACAAAAATATCGAGCTACTGCTTAAAACCCATTTTCCATTCGTTCTTATAGGAAGCTGTAAGGAGTACAATAATATTTACAATATTGATAATGATAATGTCAGCGCAGCTTTTGCACTAACAGAACATATTATTAACAACGGAAAAAGAAAAATTGCATTCATTGGAGGAGTAGAGACTTCAATTGTAACAATAAATCGTTTAAATGGGTATAGGGAAAAACTACAAGCTGCAGGCTTTAAGCCAATTGATAAATACATTTGTCTTGGACCCTTTACCGAGCAGCATGGGTATGATTCCATGAAGAGGCTTATGACACTTAAGGATAGACCAGATGGAGTAATTGCTGCAGATGATACCATGTGTATGGGTGCTATGAGGTACCTAGAAGAAACAGGGGCAAAGGTGCCTGAGGAAATATCTGTTGCGTGTTTTAATGACAGTGCATATACCAGGTTTTCAAGGCCATCGATAACAACAGTCACTGTAGATTCATATCAACTGGGGTCTTCTGCTGCTGAAACTCTGCTTGGAATATTAAATAATAAGGAAGTCGGACCAGGCTGTAAATACATTGATTATCAAATACTGGAAAGAGAATCGACAGCAGCTATTTAATGGGTTAGTCTGCAGATGGCCCATTCAAATATATAAAAAAAGCTTAGGGAGGAATAACATTATGAAGTCAAGAAAGATTTTAGGTCTTGTTGTTGCATTGGCAATGATGACCGGCGCCTTTGCAGGTTGCGGTTCAGACTCATCAACAACTGGTACCAGTACAGCAGCAGAAAGTTCAACGGCAGCGAGTTCTTCAGCAGCAGAAACTTCGGCAGCTTCCAGCACTGACGCTCCCAAAAAAGGTGGCGAAATATATTATTTAAATTTTAAGCCTGAAATCGTTGAAGTATACAAGGAAATTGCCAAAGTATACGAGGAAGAAACAGGTGTAAAGCTTAAAGTAGAGACTGCTGCATCTGGTACATATGAGCAGGTTTTGAAATCCGAAGTGGAAAAATCAGATCCACCTGTACTTTTTCAGATTAATGGTCCAAAAGGATATGCAAGATGGACGAATTACTGTGCTGATTTAAAAGATACTGAAATATACAAGCATCTGTCTGATAAAAATCTGGCAGTTACAGTTAATGGTGGAGTTTACGGAATACCATACGTTGTTGAAGGATATGGAATTATATATAACAACGCTATAATGAGCAAGTATTTTGCATTGTCAAATAAGGCTACTGATGTTAAAAACACTGAAGAAATCAATTCTTTTGCAAAGTTAAAGGCAGTAGTTGAAGATATGACCAAGAACAAGGAGGCACTTGGAATCAAAGGAGTGTTTGCAAGCACATCCTTAAAACCGGGTGAAGACTGGCGTTGGCAGACTCACCTTGCGAACGTTCCAGTATTCTATGAATTCAAGAATAATAATATAGATTTGACCGGTGATGCTACAAATACAATTACTTTCCAATATGCTGAAAACTATAAGAATATTTTTGATTTGTATATAAATAATTCTACTATTGCTCCTAAGCTGCTTGGTACTAAGCAAGTTACAGATTCTATGACTGAATTTGCGCTTGGTCAGGCTGCTATGGTTCAAAACGGAAACTGGGCATGGGGTCAGGTTAAGGATGTAAAAGGGAATGTTGTTAAGCCTGAAGATATCAAGTTCCTTCCAATTTACACGGGTGTTGCAGGTGAAGAAACTCAAGGTATTTGCTCCGGTACAGAAAACTTCCTATGTATAAATAAGAAGGCAGATCCGGAAAAGCAGAAGCTTGCTGCCGACTTTATTTACTGGTTGTACTCCAGCCCTAAGGGTAAGGATTTTGTAACTAATAAACTGGGCTTCATAGCTCCATTCGATACTTTTGAAGATAATGAAAAGCCATCTGATCTACTTGCAAAAGAAGTACTAAGTTGGATGAGCAAACAGGGTTCTACAAATGTAGCCTGGAACTTTACTGCATTCCCGAATCAGACCTTTAAAGACAACTTTGGAGCAGCACTGCTTCAATATGCACAGGGTAAAAAGAAGTGGGATGATGTTAAGGCTCAGGTCGTTAACGACTGGAAAATCCAAAGTGCTAAATAAAATACTAATGTAAAAAGGTACTACGAGTAAAATTAAACTGTCCGGAAAATGGGCAGTTTAATTTTACCAAATTCAAGCAGAATCGCCTTATTATACGAATAAATTGAATATAAAGCCCATGTGCCCAGGCTTAAATAGGCTCTGAACTATTAAACAGCACATTGGGGGACATGGAGGTTATATGGAAAAGAATTTAAAGAAGTATTTTGCATTTTTCGCTTTACCTACATTAATAGCATTTACAATAGCATTTCTCATTCCCTTTATTATGGGAGTATACCTTTCCTTTACGAAGTTCGATACAATATCTGAGACTACCTGGGTTGGATTCTCTAATTTCAGGAAAGCATTTGAGGAAGGATCCGACTTTCTTAATGCAATAATATTTACATCAAAGTTTGCTGTGGTTTCAGTTATCACTATAAATGTTCTCGCATTTGTTTTAGCGCTGCTTTTGACTAAAGGAATAAGAGGTACAAATTTTTTCAGAACGGTATTTTTCATGCCGAACCTCATTGGGGGTATCGTTTTGGGTTATATCTGGCAGATAGTAATAAACGGTTTCCTGGCACATTTTTTTGGTGTTGATATTACCTTTGATGCAAAATATGGTTTTTGGGGACTTATACTTGTTATGGGCTGGCAGTTGGGCGGTTACATGATGATAATATACATAGCCGGCTTGCAAAGCATACCTGAGGAATTGGTTGAGGCTGCTAAGATAGATGGAGCTTCATCGTTACAATTACTATTACGTATTACAGTTCCGCTGGTAATGCCTGCAATTACCATATGTACTTTCCTTACACTTACCAACTCCTTTAAATTGTTTGACCAAAACCTATCTTTAACAGCAGGTGCTCCTGAGAATTCTACTAAAATGATGGCACTGGATATATTCAGAACATTTTATTCAGGAAATGTCGGTTATGGGGGAGTAGGACAGGCGAAAGCTGTTATATTCTTCATAATGATAGCTATTATTGGCTTTACTCAGTTGAGTTTGACAAGAAGTAGGGAGGTGGAGCAATAATGGAAAATAGAACGAAAATTATTAATGGAGCTTTGACAAGTTTATTTTCTATTGTATCTTTAGTTTGGCTGTTCCCTATATTTCTTGTTCTGATGAACTCATTTAAAGGTCAATTCTTTATATCGGATCAACCATTTAAATTCCCTACAGTAGAGACATATGTAAAACTTGAAAATTACTTTAATGGAAATGAACAGATTGAATTTGTAAGTGCTTTTTTTAACTCTTTAAGAGTCACTGTATTATCGGTAATTGCAATTGTTTTGTTTACATCAATGACATCCTGGTATATTTCACGGGTTAAAAATAGCCTTAATAATATGATTTTTAATGTGATAGTAGCAAGTATGATAGTTCCATTCCAAATGGTAATGTATCCAATGTCTAAGGTGGCGAATGTATTACACCTTGATAACACATGGGGCCTCGTCGTAATATACCTGGGCTTTGGTGCCGGGCAGGCAGTATTTATGTTTTCAGGCTTTATAAAAGGTATACCTCTAGAAATAGAAGAGGCTGCTACAATAGATGGTTGTAACCCGATACAGTTGTTCTTCAGAATAATTTTCCCAATTTTAAAGCCTATATCTATCACTATATCTATATTAAATGTAATGTGGATTTGGAATGACTTTTTACTTCCATATCTGGTGTTAGTTGATACAAGAACTATACCTATGGCAATTCAGTATCTTCAGGGTGGATATGGCTCAAAGGATATGGGAGCACTGATGGCCATGCTTATACTGGCTATTATACCTATAGTGCTGTTCTATGCTATGTGTCAAAAATACATAATTAAAGGTGTAATGGCAGGTTCGGTCAAAGGTTAGGTCATAAAATGACAACATTATAACAATAAATTATCTGGGAGAGCAAATATGTTTAAGAGGTTGTTTGCAATTGATGACTGGAAGATAATTGAAAATAATATTCACATAGAAGATATGAGACTCTCGGAAAGCATTATGTCCATGGGAAATGGATATATGGGGATGAGGGGGAACTTTGAAGAAAAATACTCAGGAGATACCCATGCCGGAACCTATATTGGCGGAGTATGGTTTCCTGACAAAACCCGAGTAGGATGGTGGAAAAACGGCTATCCCGAATATTTTGGAAAAGTGGTGAATTCGGCCGACTATATCGGTATAGATGTTCAAGTTAATGGGTATGAGATTGATTTAGCAAATACCAAAGTTATTGATTTCCATAGAGAGTTGGATATGCAGAACGCTGTCCTATACAGGAGTTTTACAGTAAATACGCCTTACGGACTAGTCAGTGTTAAAACAGAGAGATTTCTCAGCATAAAACAGCTTGAGATTTGTGCGATAAAATATATGATATGTCCCCTGGACGGTGATATGACAATAAGCCTTACACCGTATATGAACGGGGACGTCCACAACGAGGACTCGAACTATCAGGAGAAGTTCTGGGAAGAAGTGTCTAGAAAATCAAAATCCCTGGAAGCAAGCCTTAAAATGAGGACAAAGGAAAATCCCTTCGGAACTCCCAGATTTACAGCCTGTACAGCTATGAAAGTAATTCCATATGGGGCAGTTTTGGATTGCCGCTCAGAGGAAAGGGACAATTATGTGTCCTCTGTAATAGCTTTAGAGGGTAAAAAAGGGCAATGGGTCGGCATTGATAAATTTATTGCTCTGACCAACACCAGAAAGCTTGAAGAGAATGAGCTTGAGCTCAGGGCAGAGGAGTTGGCAAGTGCAGCTGCGCATACTGGCTATGAGTCCTTGAAGGCAGCCCATAGCATCCGCTGGAACCATAGATGGGATAAGGCTGATGTTGAGATAACGGGTGATACCGAAGCACAGCAGGGTATACGCTTTAATATTTACCAGCTTTTCTCCACTTATTACGGAGACGACTGTACTTTGAACTTCGGGCCGAAGGGCTTTACCGGGGAGAAATACGGAGGGGCTACCTATTGGGATACCGAGGCTTTTGTGTTTCCAATGTATCTGGCAATAGTTCCTGAGGAAATTACCAAAAATTTATTGTTATACAGACATAAACAACTGGAAGGTGCGTTTGAAAATGCACGAAGAATCGGAATGAAGGGTGCACTGTATCCAATGGTTACCTTTACGGGAGTTGAGTGCCACAACGAATGGGAAATAACCTTTGAAGAGATACACAGAAATGCTGCCGTAGCTTTTGCAATCTACCAATATGCAAGCTATACCGGGGATAAAAGTTATATAGCTGAATATGGGATAGATGTTCTATTAGAAATCTCCAGATTCTGGGCAAGTCGTGTCCATTACAGCGAAAGAAAGGGCATGTACATGATACATGGAGTTACAGGGCCGAATGAGTATGAAAATAATGTAAGCAATAACTGGTACACAAACCGTATGGCGGTCTGGTGCCTTGAATATACGCTGGAGTGCATCGATTACCTCAGGGAGACCGGGCGAACTCAAAAGCTTGAGGAGCGCTCTCTTTGTGATTTTGAAGAAGCAAAGTGGAGAGAAATAGCACAAAATATGTATTTACCGTATGAGGAGGAACTTCAGATATATGTTCAGCATGATACCTTTATGGACAAAGAGCTTAAGCCGGTAGAAGCAATTCCTGCCGGAGAAAGGCCAATTAACCAACACTGGTCCTGGGACAGAATACTACGATCCTGCTATATCAAACAGGCTGATGTGCTGCAGGGGTTATACTTCCTGGGGCACTTGTATGATCGTGACACCAAGCTTAGGAATTTTATGTTTTATGAGCCTATGACGGTGCACGAATCCAGCCTTTCTCCGTGTGTTCACTCTATTCTGGCTGCCGAACTGGGCATTGAAGACAAAGCTGTAGAAATGTACAAAAGGACAGCTAGACTTGATCTGGATAACTACAATAATGATACACAGGATGGTCTTCATATAACCTCTATGGGTGGGAGCTGGCTTGCAATTGTCCAGGGCTTTGCAGGAATGAGAACAGCCAGCGGAGTACTAGAATTCAACCCGTTTCTGCCAGGCAACTGGGAAAGCTATTCCTTTAAGGTAAATTACAGGGGAAGGCTGTTGAAAATTTATGTTGGTAAAGAAAACATAAAAATAATACTTGAATCCGGTGAACCTCTGGAAATTACTTTAAGGGGTGAAGAGTATCTTCTTAGGGACACACTGATGAAAAAAATAAATCTTCATAATTAAACACAGTGATAAATAAGTGATAGAACAGTATTGGAATGGAGATTGGAATGTATAATATTAATAATATAGAAGGATATATCTTTGATCTTGATGGTGTTGTAGTAGACACTGCAAAATATCATTATCTCGCATGGAAGCGTCTGGCTGCTGAATTTGGCTTTAATTTTACTCTCAATGATAATGAGCAGTTCAAAGGGGTAAGCCGTTTGGCCTGCATGGAGCACCTATCCCAAATGACGGGAATTATATTTACAGAAGAGGAAAAAATCAGGTTAGCTGACAGGAAAAACGGGTGGTATATAGATTACATCAAGGGTATGGAGAAAGATGAGGTTTTGCCTGGTATCGTAGAATTTATTTCGGAAATCCGGAAGTCAGGAGGACGAACTGCACTGGCTTCAGCCAGCAAGAACGCAGCTTTGGTTTTGAATAGGTTGGAATTGAGGGAGTACTTTGATAAAGTTGTGGACGGTAACAATATACAAAAGTCCAAGCCCGATCCGCAGGTATTTTTGCAGGCTGCAAGAGAGTTGAGTATTCAGCCTGACAAATGCCTTGTCTTTGAGGATGCACAAGCAGGTGTAGATGCTGCGAAAAGTGCAGGCATGCTTGTAGTAGGAATATCTGAACCGAACAAGCTATTAATAGGATCCCACATATTAAAGCCAGGCTTTGAGGGATTGACACTATCACGACTGCTGGAGGAATTAAGTTATAATTTATCGGTTAGAAGTCTTTAATCGGCTGCTTGTTGGTAGTTTGATGATTTTTTGTTGGTAGATTAAGCATTACAATTGAAATATACAGTACGTATGTATGAGTCCGGGAAACATTTTCTCGGGCTTTTTGTGGCCTTTATGACCTTGACATATAAGTTCAGCAATTTTACAATTGCATTAAAGAGTAGTTGGAAGAAATGCTTGAATGATGCACATTATTACTTATATCGCAAGGATTTGTAAATTATAAAGAGTAGAGGAACCTTTTATGAGAAAACGGGCATCTGAAGATGGCTGGAGGAAGCTGGACAATACAGCTAATGTTTTTCCTGTTATAGCTAATAAAAATTACAGCAGTGTATATAGAATTTCGGTAAGATTATTTGAAGCAATAGTGGAGGAGACTCTTCAAGAGGCACTTAATAATACCATGCCATGGTTTTCTTCCTTTAATGTGAAACTGAAGAAAGGTGTTTTCTGGCATTACTTTGAGAATAACAAGAAACAGCCGTTGGTAGAAAGAGAGCAGACCTACCCTTGTGCCTATATAGATCCGAATACCAATAATCAGTTTCTTTTTAAGGTAACGTACTTCGGTACTCGTATTAATCTTGAGGTGTTTCATGCAATTACAGATGGCACGGGAGCACTTAATTTTCTTAAAGCCCTGACTTACAATTATATAAAACTTGCATATGGAGAATGGCTCTCAAAGGATGTTATTGATATGCCCATTGTTGATGTTGTATCTGATGTTGAAGACAGTTACCATAAGAACTACAGAAAACTTTCCTATAAGAAAATGAAAACCAAAAGTGCTTATAAATTAAAGGGAGAAAAGCTTCCAATTCTTACGATGAGTGTTATCCATGGGACAGTACCTGTAAAGGAAATACTTGAACTTTGCAAAAGTAAGGGCGTAAGTCTTACTCAATATATATCAACACTAATAATATGGTGTATTTATAAGGAGTACCTGAATGAACAGCCGAATAAAAAACCTATACAGATAAATATACCTGTTAACTTGAGACACTTTTTCAACTCAACGACAGAAATGAACTTTTTTTCGTATATTAACGTGGGAATTACAATAAACAAGGGTAAATATACTTTTGATGAAATGCTTGAAATAACAAGGGAACAGTTCCGGGAGCAGCTGACAGTGGAGAACATGACACAGACCATTTCAGATAACGTGGCTACCGAGAGGAATATTTTAGTACGTGTAGCTCCCCTACCCGTAAAAAATGTAGGGGTAAGGATAGCCTATTTAGGTTCGGGAAAAACAAACTCCTCTGTACTTTCTAATTTGGGAAGAATTGATGTACTGGAGGCGTTTAGAGAATATATAGATAAATTTGAAGTATTGCTTAGTGTATCTAAATCTGAACCAATAAAGTGCGGGGTATGTTCTTTTGAAGACAAGCTGGTTTTTTCTTTTACCTCGATACTTAGGGAGGTGTACCTTCAACGGGCATTCTTCAGGCATTTGTCTCAACAGGGTATAGATGTAACAATAGAAACTAATGGGGTAGACCTATGAAAAAATGTAAAAGGTGCAACATAAAAGTTAATGAAAATACAGATAGCTGTCCGTTATGCCGAACCATACTCACAAGTATTAACGAGGCTGATTATAAGACTACATATCCTGAGATAAAGCTTAACCCTCACAAATATAACATAATTAAAAGAACCTTTATCTTTATATCAATAGTATCTGGAATTACAACTGCAATTACAAACTATCTCACCTATAACGGAGTTATGTGGTCGGTGATATCAATAGCTGCAATAATTTACTTCTGGATAATAATGGCATATTCTATAAGGAGAAATACAAATATAGCATCTAAAATATTGGTTCATGTTTTGGGGGCAGCAATCCTTACAGTAATAATGGATTACTCCATAGGCTATTCCGGGTGGTCGGTAAACCATGTTATTCCGGAGATTATTACGTTAGCCAACATATCATTACTAATACTGGTCATAATAAACCGCATGTACTGGCATAATTATGTAATAAATCAGATAATAATAGCAGTTTTAGGGCTTATACCTGGAATTCTTTATTTATGCGGTCTGATTGATGTACCTGTACCGACTGTTATTGCAACCTCGACTTCTGTTATTGTTCTACTAGGAACTATTATATTTGGTGATAAATCAATAAAAAGTGAACTAATCAGGAGATTTCATATATAGATAATAATGTAGAGCAGAATAAGGTCAAAACATAGAACAAATTAGTTTGGAGTTTATATATAGTCAAAGCGACTTTGATACTGTTTGTAAGATAAATATAATCATTTGGAGGACCAGAGATGAATATTGTAGTGTTAGATGGTTACGCAATGAATCCAGGAGATCTGTCCTGGAGCGAAATGGAGAAACTCGGGGAACTTACTGTATATGACAGAACTCCGAAAGAGTTCCTGTTAAAAAGAATTGGTGATGCTGAAATAGTATTATCAAATAAAGTAATACTCTCCAGAGACATAATTGAAAAGACTCCTGCGCTTAAATATATCGGGGTTATGGCAACAGGATATAACGTTATTGATACAACGGCTGCAACTGAAAGGGGTATCGTTGTCACTAATGTTCCTGCCTACAGTACCGACTCGGTTGCGCAGCTTGTTTTTGCCTTTATACTGGAGTTCTGCCATCACGTTGGGGAACACAACAGAACTGTACAGGAGGGGAGCTGGACAGCCAGTAAGGACTTTTCCTTCTGGAATTACCCATTGATAGAACTAAAAAATAAGACTCTTGGAATTATTGGATATGGAACTATCGGAAAGGCTGTTGCAAGATTGGCTGAAGCATTTGGATTGCATGTAAGAGTATTCAGCAGAACAGTCAGGCACGAGCTTGAAACAGACAAGACTAAGTTTGTTACTTTAAACGAGGTGTTGGAACAATCAGATTTTCTCAGTCTTCATTGCCCGCTAACAGAAGATACAAAAGGATTGATAAATAAAGATAATATATTAAAGATGAAAACAGGTGCATTTTTAATAAATACATCCAGGGGGCCAATAGTAGTTGAACAAGAGGTTGCAGATGCCCTAAATACAGGCAAATTGGGTGGTGCAGCTGTCGATGTTGTTTCAGTTGAGCCTATAATAAAAGAAAATCCGTTACTTGGAGCAAGAAACTGTATTATTACGCCTCATTTTGCATGGGCTTCCTTTGAAGCGCGGACAAGATTAATGGATACTCTGGTCAGTAATGTACGGGCTTTTATACAGGGGAACCCTGTCAATGTAGTCAATAAGTAAGGCTCCTCCCGGCAAAAGAAAGAGAAAAATATGTGAAAATAATGTAATGAAGTATTATAAGGCAGGTAATGACATGAGGCATATGGAAAAAATAAAACAATATTATGAGTCCAACAATATTGAAGGCTATCCCGATTACTATATACTTGGTTGGGAAAGTGAAGAAGCGCAAAAGCTGAGATTCAAACAGCTTATCGGTGACATTGATCTTAATGATAAAGCTATATTGGACGTTGGTTGCGGGACAGGTAACCTATTGGAGTATATAGAAAGCTGTTTTACAGGCTTCAATTACTCGGGGATTGATGTACTCCCACATATGATTAAAAGGGCTTCAGAAAAGAAATTACATGGTCAATTTTCCTGTATTGATATTTTTAAGTATAACCCATACAGCAGTAAATCTTTTGATGTATTATTCTCCTCTGGCATTTTTAATCTTAACCTGAGGAATAATAAGGAATTTCTTAGGGATGCCATTAACCTGTTTCTAAAACTTGCCAGGGAAACTGTGGCCTTTAACTTATTATGGGATAAATCTGAGGATAAGGATACTAAGTATTTTTACTTTTCACCCGAGGAGGTTTATCTGGACCTGAATAACCGCTATTACAAAAGCTGGAACATTTTGATTCAGAAAGGATACCTTAAAAATGATTTTACGGTTCATATGAATAGAAAATAAATAGCATTTATATGTTAATTGAAAATAAAGGGCATTCATATAAATAAGTTAATTTAGCCTAAACTAATAAGCAAAAAAGAATCGATAGTGGAAGAAAATAAACCATATTAAAGTATACTGTATTGATTCGAAGGAAAGTTGATAAGAATTATATTAATGGTGGTTAATCGGAAATAACAGTGTTGCATTAGACTTGAAATAGTAATCCGTTGAGTGTTATACTAGCTAAGCTGTCGCCGATGAGGAGGAGCAAACGTCTTAGGACAGGTCATCCAAAAAGATAACTCGTGGAAATAATTACTTGAAAATCAGGTGTTGACAAAGCCATAAAGGCGTGATATTATAATAAAGCTGATTGCGGAAAGCAAACAGCAATAAACCTTGAAAAGCAGTAGTAACAACGCTTTTA
>JAEYWA010000212.1 GCA_023431385.1 Bacillota bacterium
TCAAAGTCAGCCAAAAGACGCTGACAAAATAACAACAGAGAGGAGATTAAACAATGGCTACAGGTAAAAGAATTGATCCATATAGAAATTTTAGATTCAGAGTTGTTATCGACGGCATACAAATAGCTGCCTTTTCTGATGCTACAATTCCTGATGTATCCACAGAAGCTGTTGAATACAGGGAGGGGACCGATGCCCCTCATTCCAGAAAATTGTCGGGCCTTACCAAATTCGGTAATGTCACACTTAAAAGAGGTCTTACTGATTCAATGGAATTATACAACTGGCGTAAAGCGGTTGTGCAGAAGGGAGCTCTCAATAACAGAAAGAGTTTATCCATTATTCTGGTGGATGAAGAAGGAAATGAAAAAGCTCAATGGGATATAGTTGAGGCTTGGCCTATAAAATACGATGTCAGCGCATTAAGTGCAAAAGGTAATGAAGTCAGTGTCGAATCAATAGAAATGGCACATGAAGGAATTACAAGAGTTAAATAAAACACCGAAGTTTTCTTGATAAGTTTTTTGATAAGTTTTTCTGAGAAGCATACTATGGAGGATATTGAAATGATAACATCCCTTCAAAAATTATAAATATAAGGTATCTGGTCATATTCAATAGTCGTTCATCAGGCTTCTTTTACCCCCCTAAAAAGAAAAGCTTGGTTCAAAAGTTTTGCAGCCCTCCAGTTCAACCCATGGAGGGCACTGCAAAATACCTGTAAGGATTACATTCCTTGTACAAATGAATTTAATAAAAGTGAGGTTAAGAAAAATGGATTTTTTACAGACAGAATTTAATTTTACTCTGCCAAAAGGATATATAGATGAAACAGGCACCGTACATAAACAGGGAATTATGAGACTGGCCACAGCAGCTGACGAGATAATGCCCCTGAGAGATGCAAGAGTGCAGCAAAATCCGGCATATCTAACCATTATACTGCTTTCGAGAGTTGTAACAAGTCTTGGTACACTGAAAATGATTACACCAAGAGTGATTGAGGAACTGTATACCTCTGATTTTTCATACTTGCAGGAGTTATATAACAGAATTAACCTGAACGGTGCAAATATCATAAAAACGAAATGTCCCAAATGTGATCATAGCTTTGAAGTTGAGGCTGAGACGTTGGGGGAATAGCCGGCTACCCTCTCGACCGCCTCCACGAGGAGGTAGCCTTTTTGTCCTATTACCTGCACTGGGATTATAGAACGGTAATGGGTCTGGAACACTTTGAGAGAGGACGCTGGTGCAGGGAAGTCAGCCAAATTAATAAGAAACTTAATGGAGAAGAGTCAGAAAAAGATTTCTTTGAGGTTTAGGGAGATATATAGCTTTGACATAGCTGTAATTATTGATAGTAAACAAGTAAATTTGATAACTTTGATGTAAAGAAATGAGCTCAAACGATTGAGCGTATCGAATTTTCTTGAGGTTTAGGAGGGTTACCATGGCTTATAAAATGGTTAATGTAGAACAGCGAAGAACCTGGGTTCCTGGAAACAGACAGGATCCATACCTTGCCTTTAACTTTGTAGTTGAAATAGACGGGGTCACCGTCGGCGGCTTTACTGATGTTTCGGGCTTAAGCATAGAGACTCAGGTTGAAAGAAAAACCTTTGGAGGCGAGAATCATAAGGAATATGCGTTTCTGACACAAACAAAATATAGTGATATAACGTTGAAGCATGGAGTAACATGTGATGATTACCTGTGGAACTGGTATCACCGGGTAGTCAACGGAATTATAACCAGAAAGAACGGCTCAATTTGTCTGCTTGATCATACAGGTAAACCAAGCATATGGTGGGACTTTGTGGAGGCGTGTCCCATAAAGTGGGAGGGGCCGACTTTTAGTGCCGGCAGCAGTGCTATAGCTGCTGAAAGTATCGTATTAACACATAATGGAATACAGATGCATAGATAGGTTATGAAGATAATGAATAGACAAAAAATCAAGCCGGCAGGAAAAAAAAACCTAATGCATACAAACCTGGTAAATTTATTATTTGCAGAAAAATTAATTGAGAAATACCGAACTATAAGATTTCGAGGGCAATTTGGAACATTAGTTTTCAGATTAGTTAAAAATGAAACCAAAAAGTCGGATGAATTTTCAAAAGACAATTTATCAAAGACGATTAATAATAACAATTGGTTTGTAAGAGAATACAAGCCTGTTATAAATCTTTTGGCCGGAAGGAAAGAGCAGATAAATTTAAGGACAATCCGGGAAAAGTCGGTACCCTTATACATATATATAGAAAAGCCCCGGCTTGTACCTGTAGTTTTCAGAGAAAAACAGGGGGAGTACCTTAAGACAGCTGATACTGAATATAAAGAATTTTTCAGTCCTCAACACTTAATCAGTTCAAAAGGCAGAAAATATGAACAGGAACCAGCAGGTAATGATACTGGATACCGAACTACCAGGTTGCAGTATCCCCATCCGGAAATTATAGAAAAAATATCCCACAATAATTTGGTGCAGCCGGACGATAGGCTATTACAACAAAGTTCAACATCACAGGAAATTACATACCACTATAATAACGAAGTAAATAATTCTACAAAAATACATTACACACGCTTACCATTAACATTTCAGCATATCAAAACCGTACTACCACACACCTCCGAAGAAATATTAAGACGATCATTTGGCGCAGAAACTAACAAAATGCAGACTGGCTATAATCAACATATGAATGAGACCATAATAAAAAGAATGCAGCGAGAAATTTTGATCAGAACTATTATACCTAAGGAGCATAATTCCATTAACAAAAAATATCAGGATATAACTCAGATTTCAAAGCTCTATTCAAACATTCATAAAATAAATAGAAATATGAGGGTACAGGCTGATGAGACACCGCATAATGTGACTGAAAATAAATCCACGCAGCTGACCGGTACCGACGTTAAAACTGAAACCTTACAGAAGGAACTGCAATATTTGGCAGCTCCCAGGTTTAACAAGTTATGGGAAAAGAAAGACCAGGTATACATTGATAACCCTGTTCCCATGGCAATACACAAAAAAATTACCGGATATATACCAAAGAGTAAGGACTCCGGATTAATACTATATAAGCCCAAGCAAGAAAAACCTCATGTAACAAAAGAACAAAAGCCACAAGATATATTGGCAGGACCGAGCGAAGTTTATACAAAAGCCGTTACTTCCTCAAAACCCGTAAAAGTATCACTTTCAGATAATCCAGAGGAGGTAAGCCTGATTGCCGAAAAGGTTTACGGCATTATTCAGAAAAGACTGGAAATTAAAAAAGATCGGAGGGGTCTTAGATAATGGCACAGAAGGCACAAATAGTCCCAAAGGATTTAAAAGGTGCAGCACCAATATCTGTTATGTTTAATCCAAATGAGTACACGGTTTCCTATGAGGCAAAGTATACAGGGGAAAATGACAAGAAGCAGTTTGTACGAACTACCACCCCTGAGTTTAAAGTATCACTGTTTTATGATACCTATGAAAAGCGTAAAAATGTAAAACTTGAAACCTATAAAGTTACTTCCCTGCTGGACCCTGAAGTCCCGGGTAAAGAAATTAAAAAGCCGCCGTCATGCGTGTTTATTTGGGGAGAGTTTAGTTACCGGGGTGTTCTGTCCAGAATTGATCAAAAGTATACTATGTTTTTAGAAGACGGAACTCCTGTAAGGTCAGTGTTGGATGTTACATTCATATCCGACGAGCCTGAACCGAAGGTTAAAAAAGCTGAGGGGTCAGAGGCATGTAGAAAGCTATGGATAGTAAAGAGCGGTGACAGGTTGGATTTTATAGCAAGGGAAGCACTAAAAGATCCTAAGAAATGGCGGATAATTGCTGAGGCCAATAAAATAATCAATCCCTTCGGGTTCCCTGATAAGAACGACTTCGGAAGGACTCTGGTTATACCGGATTAAGGTGATGGTTATGGGAGTTGCAAACTATAAAATAAAACTAAACGGTACTGATTTCTCCAGTGACTTAATGAGTGCTGTTGAAGGAGTGACTTTTGAAGATGAGATAAATCTGCCTGCTATGTTCTCGATTAAGTTGAATATGGTAGACAATAAAAACGGAAAATGGCGAGGAATAGATCTGAAAACCTTTAAGCCCGGAGATAAAATAACTCTGTCAATGGGCCTTGATAGGGTAGAAACCATGGTCATCGGTGAAATAACATCCTTGGAACTTAACCTTTGCGAACATTCAATCCTGGAAATAAGAGGATATGATCTGCTTCACAGACTTCGCATGGGAACCAGAAGCAAGGTGTTTACAAAGAAAAAAGACAGTGATATCGCCAGTGACATAGCTAAGGAGCATGGGTTGTCAGCGCAGGTAGATGATACAAAAACAGTTTACCCTTATATTTTTCAAAATAATCTGAGTAATTATGAGTTCTTATTGAAACGAGCCGCGTATCTGGATTATGAACTATATGCAGAAGACAAAAAATTGTATTTTGTCAAATCCCGCGTAGCTAAAGCACCTTCACTGCCGGATTTCACATATAAAAGGGATTTTGAAGAATTAACACTTGAACTAAGAACATTAACACGTGGAAGCCAGGTGGTTGTTCGTGGTTGGGATATAAAAGAGAAGAAGGAAATTGAGGCTAAGGCAAAAAAAGGTGATGAAATTACAAAAATGAATGGCAAGGAATCAGGCTTTGAAATTGCATCAAAATTAATTGAAGAGTCTCCCACTGCTTTTTGGGTTGAAAATCTCATTGATCAGAATGAAGCTCAAATCGCAGCCAAAGCCGCCTATAACAACCTCTTGAAAGAATTTATAACCGGACAGGGAAAATGCTATGGAAATTCCTTGGTCAGAGCCGGAAAGTCAGTTAAGTTGTTGGGGATAGATGAACGTTTCACCGGAAGCTATTATATTGTATCAACTATTCACAACATTGATCAGACGGGATATACAACTATATTCAAGGTTAAGAGGACTGGAATATGAATGAGGGTATTAGTATTTCTAATTTTACGGACTATATAAAAAATGAAGAGAGGATTTTCGGAGTAATGATTGGAGTCGTTGTAAAAAATGACTCAACAAATGACTCAGAAAAGCCCGGACCAGGACTGGTAAAGGTCAAAATCCCCCTTTTAGGTATGCAGGAATCAAACTGGGCGAGAATTGTTTCGTTCATGGCAGGGAAGGAGAGAGGAGCTTTTTTCCTTCCCGAAGTGGGGGATGAAGTCCTTGTAGCCTTTGAAAACGGGGATGTAAACCGGCCCTTCATAATGGGTGCACTTTGGAACGGTAAAGATACACCTCCTGATACCAACAGTGACGGAAAGAACAATACAAGGATTATAAAGTCAAGAAACGGACATATTCTGCAATTTTCAGACAAGCAGAATGAAGAGAAGATTACTTTGAAATCCTGTAAGGGCCATATTATGGAACTTGATGATAAGAATGGTGAAGAAAACATAAAGGTTATTGATAAGTCCGGTAACAACAAAATAGTTATCAGTACGAAGGACAAAAAAATAACAATAAACTCCGAAAAGGATATTGAGTTATCCGCCAAGGGGAAGTTCTCGGTCAGTGCCAAGGATATTGAAATGAAATCCTCAGGTGCAACCAAGCTTGAGGCTTCATCTTCGATGGATGTAAAGGCGTCGGCCAATATGACAATAAAAGGGGCCACAGTTAATATTAATTAACCGTACCGAGACACAGAAAACCGTACCAAGACACAGAAAACTGTACCAAGGCAGATAAACCAAACTGAATAGAAAATGAGATATATGAAAGGAGAGACGTTATGGGACAACCGGCAGCAAAGCAGGGAGACCAGGTTGTAGCAACAGATATACATATTGTCATGGTTCCGGTAGGTTCTGGAACAGTCCCCGTACCTTTGCCCCACCCGTTTACAGGGATTATTGACGGAGGTTTGAGCAATGATGTAAAAATTATGGGGAAGCCTGCTGCAACAGTGGATTCAACTGCTACAAATACACCATCCCATGTACCTAACGGTCAAAGCTTTCAAAAATCGCCAAGCAATAAAGGAACAATAAAACTGGGAAGTGCCACAGTAAAAATTAATGGCAAAATGGCAGCTCGAAACGGAGATACAGCCATTACCTGCAATGACCCCTCCGATCTTCCAGTTGGAAAGGTTATAGCGGCAGGCACTGTACTTATTGGTGGCTGATACAAAATTAATAAATACCTATGTCGCTACATAGCAACAGAATGGAGATTAGCTTGGAAGACTTCGCTTAATACTCGTCTTCCAAGCTAACATATGAATTTATGGCTGTGCGAAGTATTCAAAGAATTTGCTATACAAATTCTTTGGAAAGCGCACATGGCCAATTAACCTCCTTTATTCGCCCCATTGCGATAAAGGATATATATTTCATTACTATTTGTGGCCACAATGTTGGCTCAAAGCCCAAAAGGGCTTAGGAGGTTAATATGGAAGTTATAGATTTTTTGGGAAAAGGACTGAAATTCCCATTGGTTGTTAAGAAAACAAAGATGCGTACTTCTGTAGGAGAGGAGTTAATAAAAGAATCAATTATGCTTATTCTGGGTACTGCCAGGGGTGAACGTGTAATGCAGCCTGACTTCGGATGCAGACTTAATGAAATGGTATTCGCATCAAATGACCTGAATACGGCAACTCTGATTCAGACATATGTTGAAGAAGCACTTCTCAGTTGGGAGCCCAGGATTGAGGTACAATCCATTACGGCTAATATGAGTCGCCAGGAACCGGTTATAGAAATTAATATTGAGTATGTAATAAAGTCCAGTAATAGTAAGTCAAACCTGGTTTATCCATTTTATCTTGAAAGTGTGGGAAAAGGTTGAAAGAAATTTAAAAATGAATAAAGGAGGTACCGAGCCCATTCCATTTCTATCATTATATTTTGTGTGAAATGCTGGGCATGGGCATAATGATGACTAATAATTTACCTAAAATTGATCAGAGAAGCCGGGAGGATCTGGCTGATGAAATCAGGCGTCTGATGCTGTACCATTGCCCTGAATTTGAAAATATAGAAGAAATAAAATTGGACAAGCACGCAGATGCACTGATTAATATCTTTGCAAATATGATGGAGCATGTAATTGGGGCACTAAATAAATCACCTGAAAAAAATTATACAGCCTTTATGAATTTGATCGGGGTAAGTCCCATTTCACCAAAGGTTGCCAAGGCGGCATTAGTATTCAAATTGAAGGAAGATTGGAATAAGGACGGCTTTATCCCGGCAGGTACAAAACTGTCGGCGCAGCCGGAAAACCAGGAAGAGGTTGTATTCGAGACTGAAAACGATCTTACTGTAATACGTCCGGGACTTGTCAGGGCCGCAGGAATATCACCTGATAAGGACAAATGGAGTGATTTCGATTTCTTGCTTTCAGAAGAAGATACAGGAATGGAAGCAGAAATATTCAGTGGTGAAACCCCTATTGTACATCGCATTTACATTGGACATAAGGAACTTTTAAGTTTAAAAAATGCAGCTATAAAGTTGAATCTACAGTTAATTCAGAACCAAAAGACTGAAAAGAACAGTATGGTGAATAATGTACCGGATATAAAGTGGTTTTATTTTGATGATAAGGGTAATGCTGCTCCTTTACTTGTAGATACCGGACTTGAACAGTCTGTTTTTTCCAAGAGCGGAGAACTAGCTTTTGTAAAAACTGAAGGGATTTCACTGAAAACAATAACGGGGTACGATAAAAGCAATACCATGCAAAGCTGGACTAATTATTGGATTTTTGCGGAATTAGAATCTTCTCTGGTAAATGCTGATTTAATGCCCGATGTTGAAACCATAAATATGGCTGTTGATATTTCAGAAGATAATCTGAGGCTGGAGTCAGCAGTATTTAACTACGCACCTATAGACCTTACAAAGGATTTCCATCCCTTCGGAGAAAGGCCGTCCTATAATGATACTTTTTATATATCCTGCAGAGAAGCATTTTCAAAAGCAGATGCGACAATAACTCTTAATATTGCCCTATCGGAAGGACTGGAAGCTCCTAAAGCCTCCGGTGTTATTCTGGGATTGGAGTGTTGGAATGGAGTTAAGTGGACCGAATTCGGAAAAGTGGGAAATGTAAAAGATAAGGGTAATGTTTCACTGGACGAATCAGAGGCGTTTACCAAACAGGGAAAGCTTGTTTTCAGGTGTCCTAAAATCGAAGTTTATAACTTGAACGGTGAGGAGAACTACTGGATTCGTTTTAGAATAATCGGTGGAAACTATGGCACAGACGGCTCAGTAACCTATGGGCCCAAAACTGTAAAGATACAGAATGAAGATGTGAGTCTTTCTCAGGTAACAGTTACAAATGCCAGTTATCTGCCACCCTCTGTAAAAGAAATATTGATTAATCTGGAGTATACATCACTATCGGTTCCACCAGAGCATGTAATAACTGAAAACAACTACCTGTTTATTGACAGGACTGAAGAGTGTTCCAAAGAAGGAAAAACCTTTAAAATCTTTTCGGCCTGTTCTGATACAGACCCGGCTTTATATTTGGGCTTTGACAGAGATATAAGTAATTTGCCACTTTCGCTGTTTTTCCCCTTGACCGGTGATCAGGTCGGTCAGGCCGGAAATAATCCAGTAGTAGCATGGGAGTACTGGAACGGAAGAAAATGGCTCACCTTGAGTGTAAATGATGCTGTCAGAGATTTCACAAGAAGAGAAATACAGCAACTGGCAATACCTGTAGATATTGAAAAGACTGCTCTTTTTGGAACGGTACAGTATTGGATACGTGCAAGGCTTGAATACGGGGGTTTCAGTGTTTTACCAAGGGTCAATACAATTTATTCAAATGCAGTATGGGCTGCCAACGCTTCAACAGTGAAAGCTGAAATAATCGGTTCAAGTAATGGAGAACCCAGTCAGACCTTCCAGTTTTCCAGAACTCCGGTTTTATTCGGACAGGTGGTAAAAGTACGTGAAACCTTGGGACAAGGAGATCCAATAGTATGGACCGAAGTACAGAGTTTTTCACTGTCGGGTTCAGAAAGTAGACATTACATGCTGGATTCGGGCAGCGGTATTATTACTTTTGGTGATGGTAAAAATGGTATGATTCCACCGGCTGGAAAGGAAAATATTACTTCGGACTACAGGTTCGGGGGCGGTGCACGAGGGAACGTAAGGGCAGATACAATTAAAAGAATGTGGGACAACTTTACTGAAATTGATTCAGTTTCAAATCCTTTTTCTGCTGACGGGGGCTTTGATCAGGAGGAAAACGAAGATGCAAAAATACGAGGACCACACACTTTAAAGAGTTGGGACAGGGGGATAACCTGTGAGGATGTTGAATGGCTGGTAAGAGAGGCTGCACCGCAGATTGCACTGGTTAAGTGTTTTCCTACCATGAACAGAGACCTGGATTTTACACCTGGAAAAGCAACTGTTATAGTAGTGCCCGAAATTACCGGATTGAAACCTGTACCCAGTCAGGAGATGCTGAATGAAATTGACAAATACCTTTCTGAACGGATTGCGGCTGTTCTTAACACCTCTGATTATCCTCGTCTGGATGTAATTGGCCCCGACTATATACGAATAGGTGTGGAGGCAACAGTAAAATATACTAATCCTGAATCTGGAAAAATAATTGAAGGACAGATTATGGATAATCTCCGGGAATTCTTAAACCCTCTTCACGGTGGACAGGAAAAGACGGGCTGGACTCTGGGGAAGAATCTGTATATATCTGAAGTATGTACAGTGATAAAGAATACGTCAGGGGTTGACTATATCCCACACATAAATATAAAAGCATCGGTTCAGTGTTATACTCTGAATTTAGAGCAACTGAAAGACGGGCCCTATAAGCCATCAATTCCCTATCCCACCTACAGTGCTGTCAAAAGCAGGGACAACAGGATCGTGTTTGCACTGGCTGAAAAGTTGGAACAAAACAAGCCTGTCAAGACTTTGCTGGTAAAGGGCTTCAGAGAAGGCCACAAAATAGATCTTAAATACAGGAACTATCCTGTGGAAAAGCTGGTTATCAAGTCTGTTGATGGAGATATACTTGAATGCACTACTGACAGTGGAGACCCTTTAAGCTGTGATTATCCTGTAGGAAGTGACATTGAAACAGCCGTAACTCAGGATTTGAGTATACGCTCCTTTATACTAAATGAGATAAAGGCTGGACAGGAAACATTCTTCATAAAAATGGCTGTACTGGAACCCCGTGATATTGTTTATTTAAGCCGAAATGACGAATATACGGATACTATTTCTTTAAAGATCGCCGAAATGATGTCAGGGGACGTTTTCCTTGAAGAGGACGAGCTGGTATTCAGTGGGGAGCACCTTATTAACAAAAGGCCTGACCTCCAATTTCCATACCTTTTAAACCGTGATACAAAAATAATTCATGATGTCAGCAATGCAACAGACAGCTGTCGTATACCTGAAATCCTTAAGGAGGATAGAGAATACCTAAAAAAGATAAGTGATGTTGTAGGAACCAAAAATTGCGATTACTGCATAACTTCATAGAATTCAAACGGTATATATAAAACTTGAATAATAGATAGCCATAAAAATATGAAAGGAGGTAGAAAAATGTCGTTGCCATTACAAAACCTGGACAATATTACTTTCGAGGAACTGGTTAAGGAAGCTAAATCCCTGATTCCTGTATACGCACCCGAATGGACAAATCACAATCCTTCAGATCCCGGTATTACACTGATAGAATTGTTTGCCTGGCTGTGTGAAATGATCACTTACCGTATTGATCAGATTCCTGAAAAAAACTACATACACTTTCTTAATCTGCTGGGAATTAAACTTGAGGAAGGTGAGGAGCTTGCCTCCGGTATACGCCGGGGTGTTCAGCAGCTATCCGAATGCACCAGAGCAGTCACTGTTGAAGATTATGAAATGTTAGCCTGCAAGGCATTGCTGGAGAAACCTGATATTATGAAAACTTTCCCTGATCTAGCTGTAAGAAGCATATGTCTTGCGAACAGGGATATGGAGAATAAAAAATCAGAGGAAACGGAACAGTTCGGACATGTATCGGTAATTCTGATTGTGTCGACATCGAATCAAACCGATTTGATGAAAGAAACCTATGGGATAAAACAATACGTAAAGCAGTATCTTTCCGAAAGAAGGGTTATTACAAACCGCATTCACGTAGTAGATCCTGACTATCAGGAGATCAAAATAAATATGTCGGTATCGGCCAAGGATAAAAAACTGACTGACTTCATAAGAGGTGTAATAGAACAACATATAGATCCAATACTGGGAGGAGAAGCAAAAAAAGGGTGGCCTCTTGGACGAAATCTCTATAAATCCGACTTATATTATCTTGTTGAGAGAATTCCCGGGGTTGACCATGTCAAGTATATTGATTTACAGTCCGCGGAAGTTAAACCATACCAACTAATTAAGTTAAAAGAATTAAATATCGAGGTGGAACCATGAGTCAGGAATACAGCAAATATACTCAGTACCTTCCAAGAATATTTCAGAAGGGAAATACACAGGCGGATGAGGATTATTTTCTCGGAAGATTTCTTAAGGCGTTTGAACAGATTCTGACCGGTGGAACAGATTATCAGGAGACTATGGGAATAGAGAGACTACTGGATAAATTCGACCAATATCTTGATCCGGCGCAGACTCCTCCGCAATTTCTAGAGTGGCTGGCCGGATGGGTGGCTCTTGATCTTGAGAATACCGTAGAGTTTTACGGAAAACAAGACAAGGAAGAGAAAGACTCAGTACCAACTCAGCTCCTACCGCTGGAACAGGCACGCTCAACAATAAACAGGGATACTATAAGTGCCATTGTACAGCTATACAAGAAAAGAGGAACAACCAACGGTCTATTGGAATACCTTCAGCTTTATGCCGGAGATGAAACAACCATAACAATTAATGAGTTTCATGAAACTGCCAGAATCGGGGAATCCAGAGAAATTGGAAGTAATACCATGGTTGGCGGCTCATCACCCTGTTTCTTTTCTGTTAACACAATTATTCCTGCCCACAACAGGAGCATACTGAACAGTAAAGTCGCATTGATGCGCAGGGTTATTGAGGCGGAGAAGCCATTCTATACAAATTACAGGCTTAATGTAAAAATACCTACAATGAAAATCGGAAGCAGCTCAAGAGTCGGAAAAGAGACACTTATTGGCGGTATGAATGAAGATTAGGCTAAAAACTAAGTTTAAAACATTATGAATATCCGGAGGAAGTGGCAATGGGTAAAGAATTAAAAAGAATGCGCTATTTTGACGGACTCCTATTGGACGCTGAAGACTATAAGCTTGATCAGGAATATCAGATGAGGCTTCAGCAGCTGCATAACCGGTATCTGCATACCTGGGGTATTGTAGCAGGTCTTGAGGTTGAGCCGTCGGTACAATATTTAAAAGTTGTTGTTAAAGAAGGAATTGCATTAAATCAGGTTCTTGGGAAGAACGACGAAAGTATAAGCCAGTATATTTTTATCCCTGACAATCACCCTGACAGTGTTATAGATATGTCCAATTGCAGTGCCGGTGACGATTACTATATATATTTAAGGTATGAGGAAGAGCTTACCGATAAGGATGACCTTGAAAAGGGTAAGGGTACCGAAATACATGTATATGAACGGGGACGAATAATAGTTGACAAAAAGAAGCCGGCAGACGAGAAGACTGACATTATACTTGCCAGGGTTCGTATAGGATGGCTTGACAACAAAAAATACCTGGGTAAGGACTGCATATATGATACCGATAAAGAAGGAAACCCACTCAGAAGATATGCGGGGCCTGCTGGTAGTGTTTTATCCCTGGAAAAAATCATTTTTAAAATAAATGAAGATGTAGCAGGGATGCCCTTTATTAGGGCATTAGACAGAGGGAAGGATGGCATCGGGCTTGAGGTTAATGCCCCAAAAACTAATTTTACCGGCTCGGTTAACGTTACAGGAGACCTGATTGTAAACGGAAAACTTCAGAATGATGACGCTAAAGCTAATGAACTTATGGTTTCAAACTGCTTTGTTCAGGTTAACAGTAAGCCTGCCCAGGGAGAATGGATACTTCAGGACGGTGGCCTTGAGGTGTACAGAGGTGAGACAGAGGAATTTCCTGATGCAAGGATTGTATGGTCGGAAGAAAGACGCCATTGGCAGGCCGGGTATGGTAAGGAGATATTCGATATTGCCTATGGACCTAAATGGGAGAGGCTTGTAAAGAATGACATCGTTGATGATCTCCACAAACATACTTATCTCAGCTATGACGGAGGAGAGGCTCTTAAAACCGATGCGTACGGAAATCTTTCAGTTGCCGGGAATCTATGCCTGAGCGATAAGACATTATTTTTAAGAGCTTCGGATAATACTGCTCATGGTTTGGGATGGTTCGGAAGCGGTAAGCAGTTTGCCGGGATTAATGTTGATGGTCCTGTTCTTTATGGACTTAAGGGTGGAATCCTGGGGACTACCGAAGGTGGGCAAAAACCCATAATCTCCTGGAACAGCCAGGGCAATGTAGGTATAGACACTCAGAGTCCCAGCGATGATAAGCTTGAGGTTACCGGTACATTAAGAATATTAAGTCAGTCAAATCCCCTTAGATTTACGTCAGCCTGGTCAGGATTCCCTGATAATAATAAAAATTGTGCTGAGATAAGCAATGATACTAATTATCACAAGGCTCTTATGATAGTAGGAAACCAATCAGCCGGGCAGGGCAGAAAGGTTGCAATATGGGATAGATTGGATGTCAACGGCTTCCTGTACGTAAACGGAAATATGCAGCTTTCACAGGCTTTGACTCCAAGTGCCGGAAACGGTAGAAACGGAATTATATTTCCCAGTGATCCCGGAGGAGGCTCGGGTGATTCAGCATGGATAAAATATTATGCCAGAACCGGAGAAGCTTGTACTCTTGAACTAGGAACTTCAAATGATGCAAATGACAATATTGCTCTTATGGCATCAGGTAACGTAGGTATAGGAACACTGAATCCAAGTGACAAGCTGGATGTTAACGGCTGGATGCGTGTCCTGAGCGGATCAAATCCGTTGCGCTTTACCTCATCCTGGAGCGGTTTCCCGGATCAGGCCTTAAATCAGGCTGAGATTTGTAATGATACTTCACAATACAAGTCCTTAATGATTGTGGGTAACAGATCAGGAGGAAGCCGGAAGGTTTCCATATGGGACAAGCTGGATGTAAACGGAAATCTGCAGGTAAACGGGGATATTCAGTCTGTCTGCGCCATTGTACCCAGTGTGGGCCGCGGAGACAACAATGGAATTACCTTCCCCAAAAACTATAGCGGTGGCACTGGAGACGCAGCATGGATTAAATATTATTCTGATACCAGCCGCGGTGGCGGAGAGAACATGACTCTTGAAATAGGTATAGCAAATGACCCGGGTACTGGAGGATATTATGGTGGAGGAGACCGCATAAGGCTTTATGCTTCGGGAGGAGTATATGTTGACGGCTATTTCTACTATAGCTCCTCGCGTGAATTAAAGGAAAATATTAAGACTCTATCAACCAAAAAGGCAAAGGAAATTCTTGAGGGAATGAATCCGGTCAGCTTTAATTTCAAAGGAGATAATGAAAAGACAACATTGGGCTTTATAGCAGAGGAAATGCCGGATGCTGTAGCTGCAAATGACCAGAAGGCCATAAGTCCAATGGAAATAATAACTGTGCTTACAAGTGTTGTAAAAGATCAAAAGAAAGTTATAGCAAAGCTACAGCAGGATATTGAACAGATAGCATCGAGAAAAAAATAATGAAAATGGAGGGTTAAGGAATGAAAGAACAATTAGAGTTAAAAATAAACGAATTGAAAGCCGAACTTGAGGCCGGACAAAAGGTGATGGATGAACTGGAGATGCAGCGTTCAAATATTACTTATACGCTGCTTAGAATAAACGGAGCAATTCAGGTGCTGGAGGAATTGATACAAAAAGAAGAGGCCTCTGTTTCCTGATAAACGGTTTTAGCCTATGGAAATATGTTCGGCAGTATTTTGAGTATCCGGAGGAAGAGGCAAATGGGAAAAGAACTTAAAAGAATGAACTATTTTGACGGACTCCTTTTAAAAGCTGAAGACTATAAACAGGATAAGGATTACATAAGAAGACATCAAGGATTTCATAACCGCTATCTTCATACCTGGGGAATAGTATGCGGACTTGAGGTCAAACCGGTAATTGACAGCAGCATGGAAGTGAGTGTAACAGAGGGAGCTGCCCTGGATTTAGTTTATGGGATAGAAGAGTCGGATGTCAAAGAAAGCTCAGGCAGACAAATATTAATATATGAGGGACATCCGGACAATCCGCTTGATCTTTCAGAATATGGCGCAGGCGAGAATGTATATATAACTGTCAGCTATTGCGAGACTGGCGCCGACAGGGATAGAGAAAGAGGTCAGGGCGAAGAAATACACGTATGGGAACGCGGAAAACTCAGTTTCAGTACTGTTAAGCCCAAAGACATTAAAAAGAATATATTGCTGGCAAGAGTTGTACCTAAAACTGTACAGAGGAATAGCAGTGATGGCTCGGGCAACACCTATGAGGAAGTTATCATAGACAGTACATGTATTTTTGATACAGATATCGACGGTACTCCGCTAAGAGTATATGCAGGTCCCTATGCTCGTGTACTTGAACTGAAAAAGTTTATATACAGGTTGGGTAACAGCACCGACGAAATGCCGTTTATGGAGACAGAAGCAAACGTTGAAGGAGATCAATTAAGTATAAACACAAATTCTGTGAGGTTTAATGGAGAGGTAGTTATAGATCAAGATCTGTCGTTTCAAGGGATTTTGATTTCAAAAAAAGACGGAGAAGTTACATCTGAGTTTAAAACAGAGGAAAACATATTTCAGGTCAACAGTATAAATATTGGAGATCCTGCAAAGTGGGGAAGAAGGGATGGCGGCCTTGAGGTTTACCGCGGAGGAACTGCTGCAGAACCTGATGCCCGCATTGTCTGGCTGGACAAGGACGAGAGATGGACTGCTGGAGTGGGTGTTGACCTGAGCCTCATTTGTCATGGCAAGGATTGGGACAGGATTGTTGATAAAAAATCTTTTATTACTGAACACAGACACGGCAGACTGTTTTCTCCGAAGGGAGTAACAGTTCTAAGTGTTGAAACATCCGGTACAGTTTCTGCCAAGGCAAACCTATCTATTCCTCAAGCAATTCTAATGTCTTCAGATAATTCCATAACGGCTTTGTCCTGGCATGGCAAGGAACGACCTTACGGGAAACTTGCAGTAGAAGGTCCGGTATTATCCGGAAATAAAAGTGGTATTCTGGGCACGACGGAGAATGGACAAAAAGTTGCACTGGCCTGGGGCTCCAATAGAAATGTAGGTATTGGGACATTCAGCCCTGCTGTAGATAAACTTGACGTTTCGGGCAGTGTAAGACTTATGAGTAAAGCCAATCCCATTAGATTTACCTCCGAATGGACAGCATTCCCAGATCTTTCAACTAATCAGGCAGAAATATGCAATGATACCACATACCATAAGGCACTTATGATAGTTGGCAACCAATCAGCAGGTCAGGGCAGAAAGGTAGCCCTGTGGGACAGACTGGATGTAAACGGACTTCTTTACATTAACGGAAATATGCAGCTCTCACAGGTACTAAATGTAACATATGGGAGCGGAAATAACGGGATAGTTTTCCCCAGTGACCCGGGTGGGGGATTATGGGATGGTGCATGGATAAAATATTACCCAAGAAGCGGAGAAGCGTGTACTTTAGATATTGGTATCTCCAATGACTGGAATGACAATATCAGTTTTATGTCCTCGGGTGGGACTGGAGTAGGAACAAATGCACCCATGGACAGCCTTGATATAAAAGAACGTACCTGTATCATGACTAATACAAATCCACTCAGGTTCAGTTCAGTCTGGAGCGGCTATACGGAACAATCCTCTAGAAATGCTGAAATATCAAATGATACCTCAGTTTATAAAACTTTGATGATTGTGGGTAACCGGTCAGCAGGTCAGGATAGGAAAGTATCTGTTTGGGATCATCTGGATGTAAACGGTTCTCTGAAAGTAACAGGAAACCTTGTAGCAAAGGGGGCTATTATTCCAGGAGTCGGAAACTGTGATGTCAAAGGTATAATGTGGCCGAGAGATCCCTACGGCGGCTACGGAGATGCCGCATGGATCAGGTACTACTCTGATACACTCAGGGGCGGCCGAGACAATATGACCCTTGAAATAGGTATAGCTAACGATTCCAATTGGCAAACAGTAACATATCGTGAATTCGTAAGTAACTGTCCGTACAGCTGGGTGCAAAATCCCTGCGGTTATTACAGGACAGTAAGCTATTCCTTTCATGGTACCGGTGGAGACAGACTCCGGTTATATGCCAGCGGAGGTACATATGTGGATGGAAATCTGTACTACACTTCATCGGGGAAATATAAAGAGAATGTATCAGAATTGTCGCAATCAGAAGCTCAGGCGGCCTTTGAAGCTCTTGATCCTGTAGAATTCAATTTTAAAGGAGATTACAAGAGAACAACTCTCGGATTTATAGCTGAGGATGTACCAGAGGTATTTGCTGCAAGTGACAAAAAGGCAATAAGTCCGTTGGAAATCTTAACGGTTTTAGTAAGCGAAGTAAAGGATCAGGAGAGACTATTGAACAAGTTAAAGAAAAAAGTTGCAGCCCTTAAGGTCTCTTAAAAAAGGTAAAGAATTATTTGTATATGACTGGAGGAGATGAAATGAAAGAACAATTGGTAGAGCGTATTAATGAGCTAAAAGGTGAGTTTGAAAACGGCAAGAAGATCCTGGAGGAACTAGAAATTAAACGTACTAGCCTGACACAGACATTATTGAGAATTAGCGGGGCATTGCAGGTTTTGGAAGATCTGATGCCTAAAGAGGAAACAGGCAATTAATATAACGAGGCGGTAATAGATGTTCCCCATCTATACAGGTGAGGGTTTCATAAATTTGAGAATTCGGAGGAACATAATATGTCAAACGAAATCAAGCGTATGAAGTATTTTAACGGTTTGCTGCTTAAAGAAGAAGACCTTAGGCTTGAGCAGGAATACCATATGAAGCTTCAAAGACTACATAACAGATTTTTTCACGATTGGGGAGTGGTAGACGGCCTTGCTGTCAACCCGGTGGTAGGTTCCCCAAAGGTTACTGTGTCCCAGGGTCTTGCACTTAATAGGATAAAGAATGAAGAAACAAATGAGATGTTCAGTCAGGAGATATGGATTTGTGACAGCCATCCAGACAACCCAGTTGATTTATCTGGATATGATGTAGATAAAGACATATATATTACGTTGTCCTATGAGGAGGCCTTCGTGGATAAGGACAGCAAAAAAGGCGGGGACAATGAAATCCATATTTGGGAAAGAAGCAGAATAAGCCACACTGATATTCCGCCAAAGGATCCAAGCAAGGATATCATTCTTGCCAGAGTAAGGCTGGGAGCTGGTAATTCAGGAGCTAAAGTTATAGCTGAAATATCTGAAAAAAATGTGGAGGGGACGACCCAAATCCGAAAGAATGCTGTTACTCAGGGTACATCCCAGGAATTTGCAAAGATTTATTTAGGAGAAAAAGACAAATTAAACTTACCAAGCATAGGCGGATTGATTGACAAGTCACTAGGTGAGTATGATGGCTTAAGTGTCAATTCTCCATATACCAAATTTTCCGGCAAGGTTATCAGTGGTGAGCTAAAAACACACGGAAACTTAAATGTTAACGGTAATCTTACCGTCAATGCCAATAATAGCGAGGCCTTCAGAATAGACTCCAACGGAGCTGTAAATGTTGAAAAAACTGCAACTGTCAAGGGGAACCTGACTGCGGCAGGGGGGCTGAAGGTAAACGGTGACAGCACAACTCTGAACACTCCAACTGTAGAGATGTCAGGAAATAAGCTTACAATTAACAAGTATACCCCAAAGAAGGATGAGGCCGGGCCCAGAATGCAAAGCAGCGGTATTGAGATATACAGAGGTGAAAAAATACCCAACGCAATGCTGGTTTGGGATGAGACAAGGGAAAAATGGAAGGCGGGCACCGAATTTAATGAGTTTGATGCAAACAGCGGAATGTACGACCTTGCTTATGGGCCCGATTGGGATACCCTACACGGAGGCACAAATGCCGATAATCTTCACAACCACAGCACCATCAGCGATACAGATGGTAAAGCCGCTCTAAGTGCCGATAATAACGGAAATGTAAATATCAAAAATAAGGTAATAGTATCTGGCGGTATTGTAGCAAAGGGCGGAATTGAGGTTCCAAGTGGAAACACTGATGCTAAGCTGGTATGGAATGATGCCGACAAGCACTGGCAAATAGGTCTTGGGACCGATATGTATAATATTCCTTATGGTAAATCCTGGCAGGACCTGACCACAGGATTGAATGCTGATATTCTTCATAACCACAGTGAAATCTACAATAGTGACCGGGATATTGTAATGGCTGCAACTCCTACAGGTGATGTTAAGGTATATTCTGATCTCTCTGTTGCGCAGAACCTTATTGTAGAGGGAGAGCTTATTGCAAATAAGAAAACAGAGTTCAAGGAAGTACAGCAGGTTGTCACGGATAGTGTGATAGTTGTAAATAAGCCTAGTAACGGAGAACCTTCTACATTTGAAGGCGGACTGGAAGTATATCGGGGAGAAGATAAAGAGAATGCAAGACTGATCTGGGATGAGGGCAGTGACAGCTGGAAAATGGGAGTAGGCTCAAATTTATCTGCCATACCCAGTGGTATTAAATTGGAATATCTTACTCATGGCGAAAATGCTGATCAGCTTCATAAGCATGGCAGTCTTGTAGATGAAGAGGGTTCTGAAGTAGTTAATGTGGATAATAACGGAAACGTAAGTATCGTCGGTGATGTAGCAGTAATTGGAGATTTCTCGGTTGAAAGTGATGCTTACATTAAGGGTGACGTCTCCATGGAGGGTTCTGTTGTCATAAAAGGAGACCTTCAGGTTGACGGTGTAAAAAGGGTAAAAAATGTTGAAACCATTCAAGTTGATCAGAATACAATTATTGTAAACAGGTATTCTGGAACAAGTACACCTTTAAATAATGAAGGAGGCCTGGAGGTCTACCGCGGAGGTGGAGATAAAACCAATGCTAAAATAATATGGAACGATACTGCCGGAAAGTGGATGATCGGTACAGGGGGTGAAATGAGAGAACTTCCTTATGGGAATGATTGGGAGACGCTCACTGAGAATTCATTTGCAGATTCACTGCACAAGCACAGTACATTAAGCGATAAAAAAGGCTCCCCTGTAATAAGCGTCAATCCCGGCGGCGACATCAGCATCAGTAAAAATACAAAAGTAACCGGGAACTTAGATGTAGACGGCCCTGTGACAATAAGCGGAGACCTGGAGATTTTGGGTCAGCTGAATTCAGTTGAAAACATCACAAAGAGGATAGTTGACGAAGTAGAAGACAGTACCTTACTCCTCAATAAGTTTGAAGGAGAAGAACCTCCTCTCAATGAGAGCGGTATAGAAGTATATCGTGGGAAAAATCAAGATAACGCTAAAATTATCTGGGATCATAAGGCTAAAATCTGGAAAATGGGAGTGGGGAAGGCGCTGTCCGAAATTCCATCAGGAGATTCGTGGAAAAAGCTTACAGATCATAAGAATGCTGATTCATTGCACAGTCATGGCCAGATTTATAATGAAAAGGGTGATATTCTCGCACTTAGCACACGTGTATCTGGAAATATAGATATAGCCCATGACCTTACAGTAGGTCAGGATATGTCTGTACTTGGAAATCTGGAAGTCAAGGGTGACCTGACGAGGATTGACAGCAAAAACATCGAAGTAGTAGGTAATTCCATCACCATGAACAGGTTCGATTCTGGAGATTTAAAAGAAGTTGATACCGGAATTACAGTATACAGAGGGGTTGATAAGAACAGCGCAGTCCTGGCCTGGGATGAAGTAAACGACAATTGGAAGGTCGGAATGGCCAACAGCCAGAATATGTTGAAAATCAACCAGGACGGAAGTCTTCAAACTCCAGCTGCAGCTGTTGAGGGGGGGTTAACCGCCGGAAGTGCATATATTAAGAGCAGTCTTGTTGTAAAAGACGGTATTGAGATTGATAGAGGTGCAGAACCTAAACCGGTAATCAAGTGGCTTAAGGATACCGATCAATGGGTTATAGGTATGGGACAGGAAAGCTTTATCAGTACTGACAGTACAGGAAAGGTAGGTATTGGTACCCAGACACCTGGAGCAAAGCTGGATGTAAACGGAAATACTGTTGTAAGCGGAAACATATCTGTTAAAGGTAATTCATCGGTAACAGGAGCCTTAACCGCTGGAAGTGCTGAAATTAACGGAGTACTGAAGGTAAATGGCGGGTTCTCGCTAAATAAAGGTATAGAAGTGGACAGAGGTTATGAACATGATCCTGCAAAAATAGTATGGAATGAAGAAAAACAGAAATGGTTATTCGGTATTGGAGAAAATCTTAGTGAAGTTTTGCTCAATGACCTGCATAAGCACACTAAACTTTACTCTGAAAATGAGAGTACTGTCTCGGTTTTATCGGATATACACGGAAACGTTGGGATTGGAGCATTAGAGCCGAAGGCCAAGCTGGATGTGGCAGGAGATACAATAATCAACGGTAAAATCACTATAAAAGATACTGTTGACGTGTCTGGAGGTGCAAACTTCGGAGGAAAAATCTCGGCCCGGGAAGGCTTTGAAGTAACCAGAAAAGGTGAAGACTCAGCAAAGCTTTATTGGAATGAGGATCATGATACATGGCAGGCAGGTATTGGTGACGAACTGAAGAGCATTTCTCTTGCTGACCATACCCACAACTGCTTATACTCCGGAGACACAAAGATTGTATATGTTGATGGTACTGGAAACGTAGCTGTTGGAAAATCAGCAGCAGGCGCTAAACTCGATGTTGATGGGGGTATCAAGGCTACAAGTATAAGTGTTACAGGCACAATTTCGGCTGATGGCACACTAAAGGGAGATCAAGCCGATATCAAGGGTTCTATAAAAGCTGCCAGTGCGTTAATAACAAAGAACTTGACAGTTGACGGTGACCTTACCGTTAATGGCGATGTTGTTAAAATAAATACTACCACTCTTGATGTTGAAGATAATATCCTTACACTTAACAAGTATGCTCCGCAGCCAAAGGCAGCTGAGAAAAATGCTGGTATTGAAGTCTTCCGCGGTGGGGGGGACGATAGTAACGCATTGCTTATATGGAATGAGAGTGATGATTCCTGGCAGGCAGGAACTATCGATGAATTAAAAACTCTGTGCTTCAGTGATCATAAGCATAATGAACTCACAGCCATAGCTGGGGCTATGACAGTAAGCGGAGGGAAAATCGGTATCGGAACAGCAACCCCTACAGAAAAATTGGATGTTGAGGGAAATGCTCATATCAGTAATAAGTTAACTGCAACAGAAGCTACAATTACAGAGACTATAAGTACAGATAGGCTCAGCGCAGACAAACTAAGCACAACAGAAGCTACCATAACCGGAGCCCTTGGTGCAGATACAATAAATACAGTAAACGCCAATGTCACTGGTATCCTTAATATTGGACAAGGTATTGAGCTAGCCCGTGCAGGTAATGAAAAGAAAGCCCAGATTAAGTGGAATGAATCAAACAAAGCCTGGCAGGCCGGAATAGACGGAACCTTGAATGATATTTCCCTGAAAGGACATAGCCATACCGAGATTACCAACATTACGGGGACCATGACAGTAATGAGCGGAAATGTAGGAATTAACAATACTTCTCCTCAGAAAAAGCTTGATGTTGTTGGAGATGCTGGTATAAACGGCAAACTATCGGTAACAGCTATAGATGTCAACGGTACACTTAATGCAAACAATGTAACATCCGATACAATTATAGCCGGAACCATGACAACAGATTCACTAAGTTCAGACAGCATTACTACCGGTATTCTCACACTGAATGATGGGATTGCAGCTTCTGGTAATACTGTAGGTCAGTTATCATGGGATGCTGAAGAAAAAGTATGGCTTGCCGGAGCTTCAGGAGGGCAAAAGCCCATTGCACTGGAGGGACACAGGCACACTAAACTCCATACTTCCGGAGGAACTGAAACTGTAACGGTTTACGCTTCCGGAAAAGTTGGTATCGGCACCACTGCCGAGCCTGCTTCAGGAGTAAAACTGGAGGTTAGCGGCGAAGTTAAGGCAAGCAATATTACAGCATCCGGTGTTGCTCAGACCTCTTCAAGAGAATATAAGGAAAACATAGAAGAGCTTCAGCTCAAAACTGCTATGGATTTGTTAAAGAAACTCAATCCTGTAACCTTTGACTATAAGAATAATTATGTGAAAAGACATAATATCGGGTTCATAGCTGAAGAGGTTCCTGAAATATTCACAACCTCAGATTCCAAAGCAATTTCTATAATGGATATAGTAGCAGTTCTAACAGCTGTTGTAAAAAAACAGCAGACAGAAACTGCAACAATGAAAAAGCAGCTTAATACACTCCAAAAACAGGTCGCCGACTTAATCGGTGCCTAATATTCCTTTCGTTAGCATAACCAAGAAGCCCGTGTAAACACGGGCTTCTTGGTTATTTAGGGGAAGAAAAAATGAAAAATTATAATTTATATTTAATTGAGACAACAAAATTAGCTTTATTTATCCTCGCTGAATGTAATTTGTAAGGATACCTGTTTACCATTCCTGGAGACTACAGCACTTACAGTATCACCTGCCTTGTGCTTTTTCTTTACAGCATCCAGGTCTGACATTCCTTTTATCTTAGTACCATCCAGTTCAACAAGTACATCTCCCTTTTTCATGCCTGCAGCTTCGGCAGAGCCTCCTGCTGTAACCTCTGAAATATAAACACCTACTGGAAGATCGTACATTCTAGAGATATTTTCGGTAACCTCCTGAGCTGTAATACCAATTAGGGGCTTTCCTTTTACATAACCATATGTTTTAAGCTGATCTATAATCGGCTTTGCAGTGTTCATCGGGATTGCGAACCCTAAGCCTTCGACACCTTCAACTGAAATCTTAGCTGAGTTGATTCCAATAACCTGACCTTTTTTATTTACCAGTGCACCACCGCTGTTACCCGGGTTTATTGCTGCGTCTGTCTGAATCAGGCTCATGCTGTTATCTCCAGTAGACAGCTGTCTGTTAAGAGCACTGATTACTCCATAAGTAACCGAGCCTGCAAATTCCATACCCAGCGGATTACCTATTGCTACTGCGGGATCGCCAACCTCAACCCCTGAGGAATCGCCCAGCTCGGCAACCGGAAGGTCAGCCAAATCTATCTTAATCACTGCCAGATCATTTTCACTGTCTCCGCCGATGAATTTAGCCGTTGCCTCTCTTTTGTCGGGAAGATAAACGGTTAAAGTTGTGCTACTGGCTCCAATCTTAGGGTCGGCGTATTGTACAACATGGTAGTTTGTTATTATATAGCCATCCTCTGTAAAAATAATTCCTGAACCCTCGGAATCAGAGGTTGAGGATCTGCTACCGTAAAAAGCCGACTGCCGTGTATTTTTAACTGACATTTTAACTCCAACTATTGATGGTCCGACTTTTTTTGCTATCTGTGCAACAGTCAAATCACCTGAACTTGTATTGAAAAGGTTTGTGGCTTTAATAGTATCGGTTGTCGTTGAAAGCTTTGCCGCCGCTGAGGAGCTGTCCGATGCCGTGCTTAGTGCTGATGCTTGCTTCAAAGCGCCAACCTGGCTGTCCAGCTGTTTAGAAAAATTTAAATACATTGTACCGCCAACTGTGATACTGGTGGCCAGTGATGTTACCAAAATTAATGCCAAATAAGTAATGAATCTGCCGCCCTTTTTTCTCTTAGGCTGAACAATTACTTCCTTATAATATGTTTGATTATTATAGTCATAGTTTAGCTGACTTTTGCTGTAAATATTGTCGTTTCTAAAGTCATTGTTAAAATTATTAAAGTTACTATTATTGAAATTATCCATACTAACTCCTCCAATCTTTATTTTTAATTATCTTATGCTTATATATTAGACTAAAATTATGTACTTTTTACGAAGAAAAAGTTAATATTTTGTGATAAATTTGCGAACAACTTGTGAACAAAAAAGAAACAGGTATAATACCTTGTCCGTTATAAATTAATAAAGGCAGGTATAATATCACCCGCCCTCTATCTCTTTCTTCAATTTACCGCTTTTTGGGCAATATTTTTCATTGACAAAAGTAAAATCACAAGGTATCTCTTCACTGAAAATTTCAAATAATGACTTGCTGGCATTTTCATCAACATCTACAAGAACGTGCTCATCCAATACTGCGATAACTTTTCCGTAACCAATAAATCTATCATCCCGAGTTATGGCTATCTTGTCGTCCTGTAGAATAAATTCCTTCCTTTCACACTGAATTATCATATTTTCACCTGGCGATTAATTACTCACTTTCATATGGATATGAATATTGCGAAGAGGAAAGAGATGGCTGTAAAGAACGAAAGTGGCATTATTATTTATACCCCTCAAGATGTTGGTTTATACCCGACATATAGGAAGTACTCAAGTAAATGGATATCATTGCCGAAAGTTTAATTATAGTATATTAATTTATTGTAAGTATTGGGAATAACGGAGGAGGTTAGTTATGATAAATGCAGTTAAAACCAATCATGGAGTCGCACAACAAAGCTATAATAACTCAAAAAAGGCAAACAGCTCCGGTTCAACTCAAGCAGCCTTGGCAAGTGAAGAAGCTGCAGTACTGGAATTAGGTAACTCAGTTAAAGGTTTGCCGGTAACCTATGAAAAACCGTCCGGAGCAAATGCTTTTGCAGGAAATACACGGACACCTGAAACGCAAGAAAAGAATAGCAATATAGAGGAAACAAAACCACAGGAAGCAAAATCAAAAGAAATTAATGCAGAAGAAATTAACCGACTCTGGGAGGAGGCCAATAGGGCAACACAGCATCTTAGAGATTTGGTGGCCGAACTTTTAAAAAGTCAGGGAAAAACCTTTGAGGATGTATTATCCGGCAAGGAAGAATTAGTTGTAGATGAAAAAACCAGGGCTGCTGCCGCAGAAGCAATTTCAGAAAATGGGGAATGTGGTATTCAGTCAGTCAGTGACAGGATAGTTGCTTTCGCCAAAGCCATATCAAATGATAATCCAGAAATGTATGACAAACTTATGAGTGCTATCGATGAGGGATTTGCTCAGGCCGAAAAGGCATTTGGCGGACAGCTTCCCGAAATATGTCATAAGACTCGTGAAGAAATCGGCAGGAAGATGGAAGAGTGGAAGAACGGAAGCTTGGAAGATTAATTGTTAAATTTTTTTGAACAGCTTTATACTACCTATCAATTATTGACCTTGTAGATATATAATTAAATATTAGAAATACTAAAAATACAATCCTATGATTGTATTTTTTTAATTGATAACATCATGGCAAAAGACTGTTGGATACTTAATGCAAATACGTAATTTGGAGGTTTATATGGGGTTTGTCGAATTCAAAAATGTGTATAAGAGATATAAAATGGGTGAAGTAACTATTAC
>JAEYWA010000228.1 GCA_023431385.1 Bacillota bacterium
GAGAGCTGGAGCAGTTGATTTCTTTTCAATAACTTCTCTGCCCTTTCTAACCAGCTGATTAAATGTTGGCATTAGTACACCTCCTTTCAAGATAAATAATTATATATATATTATATATCCTCCTCAAGCTGAGTCGAGGCGATAAATAAATATAGCTAAAACAATATCCGTACCGCTATAAGTATCGGATTAAAATTTTATTAAAACAACGCGATATTAGCCTTTATTTCAAAATACATGCAACTGCTGCCTCAACCTCAATACCGCAGGCCTTTCCAAGCTGCTTCATAGAGTCCGCGTATGTTATCGGAACGGATGTCTTATCACAAAGTTCGATTATATTTCTAACAACCCTTTGCTCGCAGTCTTTAGCAATAATTACTTCTGCTGCTACACCGTTTTCCACAGCTTTTGTAGACTGTTTAACGCCGACTGTTTTTTTACAGTGTTTTAAATCTTCTAGCAATGTTTAACTCCTCCGTTTTTTAACACACAAAAAAAGGCATAAAAATAATGCACTGAATTATTCTATCACTCACATATGCCTTTTGTCAAGCCTGCAGAAGTATCAAGTATCCGAGTGCGCATTAACAATAGCTGGAGTATAATCTTCTCGATATTAACTATATAATACCTCCTCTGAGAAATTATACAATTTTTTAATTAATCCTATTATTTCTTCATTAACATTATCCCATACAAATGAAGGAAATAGTGGGCATTTGGACTTAATTTCACCATCCAGTTCAAGAGTCAGTGCTAAATGTTTACGCTTTCCCGACTTATCGGTTTGAATGCAATAACCGCAGCCATCGCATATCTTAGTGCGATTAAAGACCAGAGCCTTCAACTCTACGTCCATTTGGTCATAGTATTTTAATACTTTACTTAATTGTGGGGCTTTAAATTCAAAAATCATCTGTTCCAATTTTCTATAATCATAATATATATTCATGTGTGCCTTTTGCTTATCCCCATATTCCTTTTCATAAACAACTCTTAGATCATCATTTTTACAATTGTAACCCTTCTTGATAAAAAACTCTTCCAGTTGGAAAATAAGAGCTGTATTTCTGACTTTTCCAAACATCCTGGCCGCAGTGATCTGTTTTCCCTCAACGTGCCCGTGAAGGAAAGCATGTACATCATTAGTACTTATTTTTAAATCATTTGCATTACTGCAATAGAATTTCCAGGCGGGAAATATCTCTTTATACTTATTATGTGTAAAAAAATACTCACCTTCATTTTCCAAAGTTGTAAGACCACAGAGTGAAAACATATCCTTGATTTTATTTGGAATTACCAGTTTATCTTTTTTTATAAGAAAACCTTCCTGTACAACTTCACCTGCCTGTCCAATTCTTATCAAATATTCAAAGAACGCAAAGAAGGTCTTTCTGATCTTCTGCATTTTAGCATTGAGCTCAGGCTTGCTGTTAACAAGCTGCCAGTACTCATAGCAATCGTCTTCCTCATGTGGTATACCAATAAGTGATGAATCCGAGTATATTGCATTAATACATTCATAAAGAAAATCATACATCTGTCTTTGTGAATCCTCACAGGCACTGTTATTGGAAACTGCTTTAAAATCAGGATAGGCAGCCAGGTATGGATAAATTATTCTCTTTCCAAGACTTTCAAAGGATTGGCCTAATGCAATATAGTAATCCAGAATAATCTCACCATTTTCATCGGGTATTGAAAATCGTTGTCCATTAATCAACTGCATTGACCATTTCAATTGATTGGGACATAGCTTTTGATCTCTAATAGCCTGCATTGTCAGTGTATGCGCATTCGAGAGCACATCTTCAGAGTCCTTACCCTTTATCCAACACTTCCCTACTCTAACCTCCCCGATTTCATGCATAACATAACCTTCGGGAACAATAACACCCTCTTTGAAGAGCATTCCGCAGACATAGGAAAATTTACCGTAGCCCATCTCCCAATTAATTGACGAGCCAACATACCCCGGTTCATATAAAAGTTCCGCCTGCTTTTCAAGCTCCTTAAAAGTCCCGTCGGCGAGACATTTATCCCAAAAGGCCGGAATTCGGTTATCTCCCTGTATATGTGTCTGTATATTATATTTTGTCTCCTTGCCTACTAAATAGACTTTTGGCAGCTCTGCTATTTCAAATCTAAAAACCCTGGCCAATAATAGCTCCCCCTTCTAAAACACAATCGACTTATCTATATATTACCATCTGTGTAATTATTAAGGAAGGTCTAATTCTCAATTAATCACGATATAATACCACGAGTTAAAAAATGCCGGACTTCATTATATTCTTCAGACAATTTTATTTAAGTTGAATTCTTTATCAACCATTTGAACCTTTCTAAGTCAGTTTTATTGTCTATACCAATTCTTTTTATCTCATACTCTCTGTTCTGCATATCAAGTATCTTCCCGCCTGTAGCTATCCCATACTTATAATACCTTTTTATGATAGATATAACATTCTCATTATATTTCCCATATGGGTAAGCAAGTGCTACAATTCTTTTATTCAATAGTTTCTCCAAATAGACCTGAGAGCATTTTGCCTCGTAATCGATTTTATCATCTGAAAGCTGAGTCAAATAGTTATGGTGTACCGTGTGTGACTCAAAATCTATAATATCCACCATTTTAAGTAATTCATCAGCTTTTAAATAGTTCTTACGTCCGATAAGATTTGTTACTACAAAAATTGTAGCTCGTAAGTTATATTTCTTAAGAATGGGATATGCATAGATATAGTTGTCTCCATAGCCGTCATCAAAGGTAATCATGATTGGCTTACTTATATTATTAACAGTTATTCGGTCCAGTTGGTCAAAGGTAATTGACGTATAGCCCTCGTCATGCAAAAATTTCATTTGTTTACTAAAGATATCGGAGGATAGGAATAACTCTTTATTACCGAATGGATTATTATTAACGCAATGGTACGCCAATACCGGTATTTTTATCAACCTGCCGTTATTATTTAACACTACGCCTGTATAGTCCATTTTTACATCAGCACTCGTTTTCAAAACCCGAGAATCCAGGTTAAAAGAATTATTAAAAAGAATTGTTATAAATAAAACCGTTGTTAAGTATATACAAAACGTGAAAACAGTTTTAACCTGCTTGTTTAAGAATCCATTCATAACTAAGTTCCTCCTTAACTGATAATATTCTATAATATACATTTGATAAATTAATTATTTGTAAAACTATTTCCAGATAATCCGTAATTAGAAATTACCGCAAGCTGCACATTTACATCACTTATGGCAATTTTTTAATATAGAATAACCTTATAGTCACCCTTAAATATGACTAACTCACATACAAATCTCAAGTTACAAATCAACCTACAAATCCCAATTCAATGTAAAGTTGATTGCAGCTTCAAGATTGATTCCGCTTTCTTAGGTTCTGTAACTTGTTCCCATCAGTAGCAAGGTCTATAACATCCGACATTATTTCCATAACTCTGGCCAGCATCATATCTTTCATATATTTTTGAAATGAAATTGGCTATTCTCCTATAAATTACATGATCAGGAGAATTGCAGATGCTAAGAAGCTTTTATTGACAACGGATATGATGATGCAGGAAATAACAAAAGCGGAGATCAGGGTTTACCTGTCTCCGCTTTTGCATATACTTAAATTTCTAATGCTTAATTACATATTTAGAGAATAACTACTGTTACTCTATAACATTGCTAATGCTTATATCCTTGTAGCGGCTCATACCGGTACCTGCAGGGATAAGTTTACCAATGATAACGTTTTCCTTCAGACCTAACAACGGATCTACCTTACCCTTAATAGCAGCTTCAGTAAGAACTCTTGTAGTTTCCTGGAAAGATGCAGCAGACAGGAAGGATTCGGTAGCAAGTGATGCTTTTGTAATACCCAACAAGGTACGTTCGCCAGTGGCCTGTGTCAAGCCCGCTTCAGCAGCCTTGGCGTTTTCTCTTTCAAATTCAAATATGTCAACCAGTCCACCCGGTAACAGATTTGTATCTCCGGCATCTTCTATCTTAACTTTTCTCATCATTTGTCTTACTATAACTTCAATGTGCTTGTCGTTGATATCAACACCCTGCATTCTGTAAACTCTCTGTACTTCCTGCAGCAGGTACGCCTGTACTCCTCTTATACCCTTGATCTTAAGGATATCATGAGGATTTACCGAACCTTCAGTCAATTCATCGCCGGCTTCCACAACATCTCCATCATATACCTTGATTCTGGAACCATAAGGTATCTGGTAGGATTTCGTTTCACCGTCCTCTGCTGTTATAATAACCTCTCTCTTTTTCTTTGAATCAGCTAACTTAACAGTACCCGGTATTTCGGATATTATTGCAAGACCCTTTGGTCTTCTTGCTTCAAATAATTCCTCGACACGGGGGAGACCTTGTGTAATATCATCACCCGCAACACCACCGGTGTGGAAGGTTCTCATTGTAAGCTGTGTACCAGGTTCACCGATTGACTGGGCTGCAATAATACCAACCGCTTCGCCCACGTTAACCGCATCGCCTGTAGCAAGGTTTGAACCATAACACTTTGCACATATTCCGACTTCTGAGTGGCAAGTGAGTACAGACCTTATCTTAACCTTCTTATACCCAGACTTAACAATCTTATCTGCAACTTTTTCAGTTATTACATCATCCTTTTGATGAATTACTTCACCTGTATTCGGATCGGTAATGTCTTCAACTGTATATCTTCCAACAAGTCTCTCTGACAATGGTTCAATTACTTCAGTACCATCTTTAACGTCGCCTATTTCGATACCCTTGTCAGTTCCACAGTCAAGTTCTCTAACTATAACATCCTGTGATACGTCAACAAGACGCCTTGTCAGGTAACCTGAGTCAGCTGTTCTGAGCGCAGTATCGGCCAAACCTTTTCTGGCACCGTGAGTAGAAATAAAGAATTCCAGAACGTTAAGTCCTTCACGGAAGTTTGATTTGATTGGTATCTCGATGGTCTTGCCTGAGGTATCGGCCATCAAACCTCTCATACCTGCCAGCTGCTTAATCTGGTTAATATTACCTCTCGCTCCTGACTGAGACATCATGTAAACAGGATTGAATCTGTCAAGGTTGTCAATAAGTGCTTTGGTAATATTTTCACCGGTCTCGGTCCACGCACTGATAACAGAATTGTATCTTTCTTCGTTGGAAATAAGACCTCTCTTGTACTGCTTAACTATATTGTCAATTGTATTTTCAGTTTCCTGCAAATACTGTTTCTTTATTTCAGGTATAACCATATCGGATACACTAATGGTTATTGCACCTCTGGTTGAGTACTTAAAGCCCAGAGACTTGATCTTGTCAAGAATAACTGCTGTCTTTGTAGTACCGTGAACTCTGATACATTTATCAATGATCTTTCCAAGTTCCTTTTTACCAACCAGGAAGTTGACTTCCAGGTCAAACTGCTTATCAGGGTCACTTCTGTCCACAAAGCCCAGGTCCTGAGGTATTGCATCGTTGAATATAAGTCTTCCGGGAGTGCAAGAGATAAGACTTCTCTTCTTTACTCCATCAATTACTTTTTCAATACGAACCTTGATCTGCGCATGAAGTCCAAGAACGCCTTCCTGATAGGCCATAAGCACTTCATCCATACTTGAGAATATCTTACCGTCTCCGGGTTCGTTAGGTTTTTCTATTGTCAGGTAGTAACTACCCAAAACCATGTCCTGTGTAGGAACGGTTATAGGCTTACCATCCTTTGGTGCCAACAGGTTGTTTGCTGACAGCATAAGGAATCTTGCCTCTGACTGCGCTTCTGCTGACAATGGTACGTGAACAGCCATCTGGTCACCGTCGAAGTCAGCGTTGTAAGCTGAGCATACCAAAGGATGAAGCTTTAACGCCCTACCTTCAACAAGTACAGGTTCAAATGCCTGAATACCGAGTCTGTGAAGCGTTGGAGCGCGGTTGAGCAATACAGGATGTTCCTTTATTACTTCTTCAAGTACGTCCCAAACTTCATTTCTTACTCTTTCAACCATTCTCTTGGCACTCTTGATATTATGTGCCAAACCGTCATTAACCAGCTTTTTCATAACAAACGGCTTAAACAGCTCCAATGCCATTTCCTTAGGCAAGCCGCACTGGAATATCTTAAGGTCTGGTCCTACAACGATAACCGAACGTCCTGAGTAGTCAACACGCTTACCCAGCAAGTTCTGACGGAAACGTCCCTGCTTACCTTTAAGCATGTCAGACAAGGACTTGAGTGGTCTGTTACCCGGACCAGTTACAGGACGTCCTCTTCTTCCGTTATCGATGAGCGCATCCACAGCTTCTTGAAGCATTCGCTTTTCGTTTCTAACAATTATATCTGGAGCTCCTAAATCAAGGAGTCTTTTTAATCTGTTATTTCTGTTTATAACCCTTCTGTAAAGGTCATTCAAGTCAGAGGTTGCAAATCTTCCTCCGTCCAGCTGAACCATAGGTCTTAATTCAGGTGGTATAACCGGAACCACATCAAGAATCATCCACTCAGGGCGATTGCCTGACAATCTGAAGGCTTCTACAACTTCCAATCTTTTAACAGCTCTGATTCTCTTTTGACCTGTAGAATCTGCCAGGTCGTTCCTCAGCTCTTTTGAGAGGCTGTCAAGGTCAATTTCCATAAGCAGTTCTTTAACTGCTTCAGCACCCATTGCAGCCTTGAAGCTAAGTCCGAATTTCTCAACGCTGTCTCTATACTCCTTCTCGGTAAGCACCTGTTTCTTGGACAAAGGTGTCTGTCCCGGGTCAATAACCACATAAGAAGCAAAGTACAATATCTTTTCAAGGGATCTTGGGGACATATCAAGAATTAAACCCATTCTGCTGGGGATCCCCTTGAAATACCATATGTGCGAAACAGGTGCAGCCAATTCGATGTGACCCATTCTCTCTCTTCTTACCTTCGAGCGGGTTACCTCAACTCCACATCTGTCACAAACTATACCCTTGTATCTGATTCTTTTATACTTACCGCAATGGCACTCCCAATCCTTCTGCGGTCCAAAAATTCTTTCACAGAACAAACCGTCCCTTTCAGGTTTTAAAGTTCTATAATTAATTGTTTCAGGTTTTTTTACTTCACCTTTTGACCATTCTCTGACCTTTTCCGGAGAAGCTAATCCTATTTTAATAGAATCGAAATTGTTCAGTTCAAACATATAGCTTATCTCCCTTCCTTAAAAATCCTCGTCGTCAAAGTCATTACTTAAATCCTCGTCATCAGCAAATAATTCGTCGGTCAGTTCTTCTTCAAGATTATCTCCTGTACTGATGCTTCCGATATCGAGATCATCAATATCCAGATCATCCTCAAGTACATCATCTCTCAAGTCATCATCGAAATCATTTGTTATGATAACTTCATCTTCTCTTCCCTCAATGTTTACATTGAGTTCTTCAAGATCATCATCAACCGATTCCTTAATTGCAATTTCTCCCTGTTCTTCAGAGTATACCTTAACGTCAAGGGCAAGACTCTGGAGTTCTTTTATAAGAACTTTAAAGGACTCAGGTATTCCAGGCTCAGGAATGTTTTCACCCTTAACAATAGATTCATAGGTTTTTACTCTACCTACAACGTCATCTGATTTAACAGTCAGAATTTCCTGCAGTGTGTAAGCAGCGCCATATGCCTCCAGTGCCCAAACTTCCATTTCCCCGAATCTCTGTCCACCGAACTGAGCTTTACCTCCAAGAGGCTGCTGAGTTACTAGTGAATATGGACCTGTAGAACGGGCATGTATCTTGTCATCAACAAGATGGGCAAGCTTCAGGTAATACATGTACCCTACTGTTACTCTATTGTCAAACGGATCACCGGTTCTACCGTCATAAAGAACGGTTTTACCATCAGGATCTTTTCCAGCCCTAATTAATGTATCTCTGATGTCCTCTTCCGTTGCACCGTCAAATACAGGTGTTGCAATCTTCCAGCCCAATGCTTTAGCTGCAAAACCCAGATGAACTTCGAGTACCTGACCGATATTCATACGTGAAGGAACGCCGAGAGGATTAAGAACTATCTCCAAAGGAGTTCCGTCTGGAAGGAACGGCATATCTTCTTCAGGGAGTATTCTTGAAATAACACCCTTGTTACCGTGTCTTCCGGCCATTTTATCTCCAACGGATATCTTTCTCTTCTGAGCGATATAACATCTAACCAATTGATTTACTCCGGGTGGCAGCTCATCGCCATTCTCACGGGTAAATACCTTAACGTCAACGATAATACCTGATTCACCATGAGGTACTCTCAGGGAAGTATCACGGACTTCTCTTGCCTTTTCACCGAATATTGCTCTTAATAAGCGTTCCTCAGCTGTAAGCTCGGTCTCTCCCTTAGGAGTAACCTTACCAACAAGTATATCACCTGAACGGACCTCAGCACCTATTCTGATTATTCCTCTGTCATCAAGGTCTTTTAATGCTTCTTCTCCAACATTCGGGATATCCCGTGTAATCTCTTCAGGCCCGAGCTTTGTATCTCTGGATTCAGCCTCATATTCCTCAATATGAATTGAAGTATATACGTCTTCCTTAACTAGCTTTTCATTTATAAGAATAGCATCCTCGTAGTTGTATCCTTCCCAGGTCATAAAGCCTATGAGAATATTTCTTCCGAGTGCAATTTCACCATTATCTGTTGAAGGACCATCAGCGATAATATCGCCCTTCTCAACTATTTCGCCCTTTCTTACGATAGGACGCTGGTTCAAGCAGGTACCCTGATTTGAACGCATGTATTTAAGAAGTTTGTATACATCCTTCTGTCCAGTATTTGTTTTTATTGTGATTTCGTTTGCAGATACCTTGTCAACCACACCTGCATTCTTAGCTATTACACAAACACCTGAATCTCTTGCAGCTGTGTATTCAATACCAGTACCAACTATAGGAGAATCCGCCTTTATTAGCGGAACAGCCTGACGCTGCATGTTTGAACCCATAAGGGCACGGTTAGCATCGTCATTCTCAAGGAATGGAATCATCGCTGTTGCAACAGAAACCATCTGCTTTGGGGATACGTCCATATAGTCCACTTTATTGCTTTCAAACTCCAATATTTCATGCTTGTATCTTGCTATTGCCTTGTTTGAGATAAAGCGGCCCTCTTCATCCAAAGGCTCTGTAGCTTGTGCCACGATGAATGGGTCTTCAACGTCAGCTGTAAGATATACTATCTTGTCTGTAACTCTTCTGTTTTCTTTGTCAACTACTCTATATGGTGTTTCTATAAAACCGTACTCGTTAACTCTTGCATAGGTGCTTAATGAACCTATCAAACCGATGTTTGGTCCTTCAGGAGTTTCTATAGGACACATACGACCATAGTGGGAGTGGTGAACGTCACGGACTTCGAAGCCCGCTCTTTCTCTGCTCAAACCACCAGGTCCCAAAG
>JAEYWA010000233.1 GCA_023431385.1 Bacillota bacterium
ACCCGTTTACGGGTGAGCCAGTAAAGAAAGGCAAATAAAAACAGCCCCTTAAGGGGCTGCTTGTGAAATCTATGCGGTTGGCGGACTATTCAATATGTCTTTAGACATAGCCAGTAACATGCCCTTACAGGGCTAGAGCATGCCACACGTTCTACGTGTGGTCATGACTTGTAGTTTCATTTTACAGCTCAATCTACGAGCTTCTGCGAGACTGCAGTCTTAATCTTAAAGATCTTCTTTTGCGGCGCAGTTCCGAAGGGAAAATGAATATTTCGTTCCGGATAAGACTTAGAGAAGTTTCAACAATTTTTTTTGCAGAATCATGATCAAAGAATTCTCTTTGAGCCTGTTTTATTTCATTTAACCCTTTTGCACCGTCTGCCAGAAGTTCTGAAACCATTGATGAAAGGGTAGAATGGTCTTCACAGAAGATACCCAGCTTATTGTTGACAGCAAAATCTGGATTTTCCTGCTCCTGCCCTGGCAATGCTCCTGTTATTATCAAAGGTACATTACAAGCAATGGCTTCCATCATTACATTCGGGCTGCCTCTGGTAAAGGCTATATCTGATTTAAGCATATGCTCCTGAATATTTGTAACATATCCAAAAATTTCAACTCTTCCGGGGTACTGCTGTGCAAGGGACTTCTCCAATTTCTCCTTCATAGTTTCATTTCTTCCGGCAATGATACTCACATTGCAGTTGAAATTATCAAGAAGAATTTTTGATACGCTATTCATGTCTCCAGAACCTTCTCCGCCACTCATAATCAAGCATTCGAGGGGTCTATCCAGATTATAGTCGGGTTTTTGAATCCCCTGGCCTATGTGCTGGGTGAATCTCGACCTTACGGGAAATCCGATAACTGTTATTTTATCTTCAGGAACGCCAAAGCCCTGGCATCTCTCCATTGCCTCCTGAGTCGGACAAATAATGCAATCTGCTCTTTTATCAGCCCACAATGGAGATATACTTACTAGATCAGCCACAAAAATAGCAAAAGGTATATTTATTTTATATTCTTTAAGTATATTTAGTATAGGTGAGTTAAAAACCGGATGAACAGATAGTATCAAATCAGGTTTAAGCCTTCTTAACATTTTAATAAAATTTTCACGTATTGTTAATTCGGTAAATTCATGTATAAATGAAGGATTACGTTTTGAAATTTTCCATGCCAATTTCCAGAGTTCCTTGGCATTTCTTGTTACCAAACCATAGGATTTGCCTACTTTAACCCACATATTTCCGCCTAATTCAAAACCATCTATAACACTAACATTAACATCATCCTGCAAATCAAACTGTTCCATCAATGATTCACTTATACTTTTATGCCCGTGACCAGTGTATTCTGATGAAATTATTACTACGTTTCTCATTTTTCTTCCTAAGCCTCCAAAGATGAAATCTTAATCCAGTAGTTACTCTTATTATATATAATAAACAACATTTGGGTTAAATGATAGGTGTCAATCCAAACAATTTTTTTCATTTCTGACACATATTATTCTACGAAGTTTATGGATAAATGTTTGATTATATTTTTATTAATATAATTTTCTTTGGCGTTATAAACGAAAAAATGTTTTCATATTAATATAACGAGGTTAAAGGAGTATATGGTGTATTACACTCCGGGTGGTGACTTATATGCCTCGTTTTAACGCATATACGGTAAGAAAACTTTCAGAAGCCAAAAGTGAAATTCTTTATTTTAATTGGAAAGCTGGGGATGTGAGGCTGTTGAGAAAAACTTTTAGATTAGTGTTAATATTTGCTATCATTTTGTCCTGTGTTTTATGTACAAATGAAGTTTCGGCGGATGATACAAACGAAGATGAACTTATAAACGGATTTCATAATGAGGCTGTCATTGAGTCTACGGGCGGAAAGCTACCCAGAGTATCAGCAGGGGCGGCTATTGTAATGGATACCGAAAGCGGTAGGATTCTTTATGAAAAAAATGCCTTTACGAGGCGATCAATAGCCAGTACAACAAAAATAATGACAGCTATTGTGGCACTTGAAAATGGAAATGATGAGGAAGATGTATTAATTAGCAAGAGGGCTGCTGCAATAGGCGGATCAACAGTTAATCTTATAGAGGGGAAAACCTATAAGCTTAAGGATCTGATGTATGCAATGATGCTTCGTTCTGGAAATGATGCAGCTATAGCCATAGCGGAATATATCGGAGGTTCAGTGGAGCTTTTTGCTGAAATGATGAACCGAAAGGCTGCCGAAATTGGTGCTGTTAATACGAACTTTGTAACTCCCCATGGGCTGGATGACCCACAGCACTACTCAACTCCTTATGACCTTGCCCTTATAACCCAGTACGCTTTAAAAAATGAGAAATTTTGTAGGATTGTTGGCACCAGATACTCAGTTTTCAATGGTAGAGATATTACCAATACAAATGAAATGTTAGGACTTTATCCGTGGGCTGACGGAGTAAAAACTGGCTATACAGGGCAGGCAGGGAGATGTCTTGTAACATCGGCAACCAGAGATAACTGGAAGATTATTTCCATCGTGCTTGGCTGTCCTACACGAAGCATAAGGGCTCAAAACAGCAAGATACTGCTGGATTATGCTTTCGATAACTATAAAAATTATGATTACTTGAAAAGAGGTCAGCAATTACAGGAGGTTAACATACATAAAGGTAAGGTTGGTAAAGTCTCTCTATATTCTGATGTGGATATAACTATACCTCTCAAGGCGGATGAGGTTAACAAAGTGAAGATAGTATATAATATTCCCGATAAAGTTGAAGCTCCACTAATACGGAATACAAAAGTCGGAACCGTAGATTTTGTTTTAGAAGGAAAGGTTTTAGCCACAACAGACCTAAAAAATATAGAAACGGTTAAAAGAAAAGATTTTTATTACTATTTTGATTCAATTTTCAAGACCTGGGCCGGACTTGTACATAACTGATAAATTTGGCATAATAATAGAAGTCGCTTTGCGAATATATTAACTATTTTAATATGGAGGCTGGTTTTAGAGAAACTGAAGGTCTGTTTCCGAAAACTGTTACGAAGTATAAATGAAAACATTGTTGGTTGGGATTAACTCAAAATACATACATACCTGTCTGGCGGTATGGTATCTAAAAGTAAGTTTGAAAGACTGTACTAATACTTCAATAAGGGAGTTTACAATAAACGATAATAAAGATGATATCCTCTCAGGGATATACCTGGAAAAGCCTGATGTTTTGGCTTTTTCCTGCTATATATGGAATATCGAGCCAGTAAGGTCACTATTAAGAGAAATAAAAAAGCTTTTACCTGAATGTATAATTATACTTGGAGGCCCGGAGGTTTCCTATACTGCCAAAGAAGTCATGAAGGGAAATGAGGCTGCAGACTTTGTATTGTGCGGTGAGGGGGAGGAAATATTCCCGGTTTTAATAGATTCCATTGAAAATTGCTCACAAGAGTATAAAAAACTTTCCGGTATTGCCTACAGGGAGGGCGGACAGGTTGTTTACAGAGAGGGCTTTAATCTGATGTCACAATTGGACAGTCTTCCTTCTCCTTATACCGATGAGCTTTTGACTTCAACAGAGAATAGAATTTTATATTATGAATCATCCAGGGGCTGCCCATTTTCCTGCTCCTATTGCATTTCATCAACATTTAATGGTGTCAGATTCTTTTCATTGGATAGGGTAAAAGTTGATCTTGAAAAGCTTGTAAGCTACAAACCGAAGCTAATAAAATTTGTTGACAGGACTTTTAATTGTAACAGAAAAAGAGCAAAAGAGATCCTAGAATATATAATATCATTAAATTGTAATACAGTTTTTCACTTTGAAGCGGCTGCAGACCTATTTGACCAAGAGCTACTCGAATTGCTGGGCAGAGCTCCAAAGGGCAGAGTTCAGCTGGAAATTGGCCTTCAGACTACAAATTCTCAAACACTTAATGAAATAGAACGCGTAACTGACCTGGACAAGCTTAAACAGAATGTAAAGGAAATACTGGTAAACGGAAACATACATGTCCATTTGGATCTAATTGCGGGTTTACCCTATGAAGATATTAAATCCTTCAAGAAATCCTTCAATGATGTATACGAAATGAAACCTCAGCAGCTTCAACTGGGCTTCCTGAAAATGCTAAAGGGTTCGAAGATACGAAGGGAAGCTGAAAAGCATGAATATAGCTTTAGAAATTATTCTCCCTATGAGATTCTGGAAAATAGATATATTAGTTACAATGATATTCTGGATTTAAAAGATATTGAGGAGGTCTTAGAGAGATACTTCAATTCAGGTCGGTTTTCAAAGTCTCTGGAAATACTGGAGTTTTTATACTCAGGAGATTTCTATGAATTATTTAGACAGATGTCTGTTTATTGTAGGGAAAACAGATATCTTGACAGGCCTGTATCCTACCGTGAGAACATAGCTGTTCTGTTTAATTTTGTTAAGTCAGACTTATTTGAAAAAATTGATCTTGAGAGATTTCGACAGGCTATGGTGTTTGATTTCCTCTCTTCGGACAGCTCCTGTGCAATCCCGGAGGCAATAAAAGCTCAACATGACTTATTACCAAGCAACCAGACTCATGAATTGCTTAAAAGTGAGAAATTTATTAAGGAATATCTTCCTGATACCGTAGGTTTATCAGCTAAAAATATTTTAAAAAGAGTATTTTTTGTGTCACTGCATAAATTGACAGGCCCTGATGAAATTCTGATGTTTGACTATCAATATAAGGATTCAGTCAATGGAAAATACAGGAGCATTGTTGTGCCTTGCTGTGATTGACGAAGAGGTGGATTTATTATTGGATTATACACCAAACATTTTAAAACACTAATAAAACTGTTGAAATAAAAAAACCTGTTTTAGAAATTCCGGTTAACCCGGATAATCTAAGACAGGTTTTTTGCATTCACGTACGAAAAGTTGGTATTTGATAATATTTTAAGATTATTCACATATATTTTTAAATGAGATATTTTATCAGGAACAAATTGACAGCTGCTGATTATAATGACAGTAAAACGGTTTGTTCCTTTAGTCTACCAGGTAAAAAGGGAGGTTTCCAGATGACCACACCGGAGTTTGACTTCAAAGCAATGATTCAAAAGGACAGGTATGATAGGGTAAAAAAGAATTTTGAAAGCACATTTCTTGAGTATCTTCAGTTGGTAAAATCAAATCCAGAGGTGGCTGTTCTTGCTCATCAAAGGTTATACGACCTTATAGTATCAAAAGGGACCGAGGTGGTTCGAACAGATGAGAATCCAAGGTTGAGAAGAATTTATGGGAATGATATAATCAAAAAATATGCCTTTTTTGAGGAGGATTTTTTTGGTATTGATAAGACTATTATGAAAATAGTCAGATATTTTCATTCTGCTGCCATGGCAGGTGAGGAAGCCCGGCAGGTCTTGTATCTTGTAGGACCTGTAGGTGCCGGAAAATCCTCACTGATGGAAGTACTGAAAAGAGCACTTGAAATGGCACCGCCTATCTATGCCCTTAAGGGCTGTCCTATGAGAGAAGAGCCCTTACATCTTGTTCCTAAACACATTAGGAGAGAGTTCGAGGAAACACTTCACGTTAAAATTGAGGGTGATTTATGCCCCATATGCAGATATAGACTAAAGAATGATTATGGAGGAGAGTATGAGAGATTTCCTGTAGAAT
>JAEYWA010000236.1 GCA_023431385.1 Bacillota bacterium
CTTCCATCTATAGGCTGTCCCAGTGCATTTACAACACGACCTAACATGGCATCTCCCACTGGCACTTCAACAACACGACCAGTAGTCTTAACCATGTCGCCCTCACTGATACCATTGGCGGAGCCGAGAAGAACGGTACCTACGTTATCCTCCTCCAGGTTAAGCACCATACCATAAACTTCACCTGGAAATTCAATAAGTTCGCCTTGCATGGCATTCTCTAATCCGTGTATACGAGCAATACCATCGGCAACCTGAATTACAGTACCTACTTCAGATACTTCAAGCTTTGTACTATAATTACGAATCTGCTCTTTAATCACAGAACTGATTTCTTCCGGTCTTAAATTCATGATACCTATGCACCTTCTTTCTGTAATTTTATACTAATGCTTTTGTCATTGCTTTGATCTGGCTCTTAATGCTATTATCCACAACACGATCCTTAATTCGGATAATTAGTCCACCAATTATGGATCTATCCACTGAGTAATGCACTTCCAACTTCTCATACGGAGTTGTTGCCAGAAGCCTTTTTTCTATCTTCTGTTGCTGTTCTGGTGACAATTCTAGCGCACTGGTCACCTTCACAACACCTATTTTATTATGTTCCCGAACTCGGTCCATATAATATTCAAAAATAGAAGTAAGCTCTTCGTATCTTCCTTTTTCAATGATTAATACAATAAATCCTACTAAAGAATCTGAAAAACGACCTTTAAAAACATTTTCTATCATTTGAACTTTTTCATTTTTGGAAACCTTAGGATGGCCGATAAATCTGGACAAGTCCTCATTTTCCTTCATCACCTGGGTTAAAGCCTTAACTTCTTCTGTAAGAGTATCCATGGTTCCATCCTCTAAAGCTACTTCAAATAAGGCATCTCCGTAGGTTTTAGAAACTAACTTTGCCATGTGCGATCACCCATTTCCTTTAACGCTTCCTCCACTAGCTGATCCTGTTTGGACTGATCTAAGGAAGCTTCTACAAATTTTCCTGCCATAGTGGCTGCTACTGCAATCATTTCCTGCTTTACTTCATTCTGTACCCTGCTCTTTTCAAGCTCAGCCTCTTTACCGGCCTGCTGTACAATACGATGGGCTTCTTCTTTTGCTTCTTCTACAATAGCGTTTTCTCTCTTTAACGCTTTCTTTCTGGTCTCGGAAAGAATCTGCTCTGCTTCCTTTTCTACGTCCTTTAACTTGGCATTATACGCAAGCTTAGCCTGGTTCGCCACTTCCTTATCCTGCTGTGCATGGTGAAGTTCGTTGGCCACAAATTCCTGACGTTTTTTTAGAAACTGACGGGCAGGATTAAACAGTAGATAGGACAAGAAGATAAACAGGACAAAAATGGACAATGCGGTTATGCCGATATCATTAAGAAGCTGCCAGTCCAGTCCGAAGATTCGGTCACGCATTCCCTCTGCAAGAAACACAGAAGCTGTACTAAATCCCGTCAATATACCACTCAACTTTCTAGCCTCCTTTCGTTTTTTTACACTACTTCATACGAAATGATTTTAGAAAAATGGGTTAGCGAATAATAAGATAATTGCAACGGCGAAACCGTAAAGACCTGTTGTCTCGGCAACGGCCTGACCAAGTAACATAGTTGACATGATGTTACCTTTTGCACCTGGGTTACGTCCAACTGCAGAAGCACCATAACCAGCAGCGATACCTTGTCCAATACCAGGTCCGATACCTGCGATCATAGCGATGCCGGCACCAATAGCAGAAGCTGCTTTAATAATATCTGTTCCTGTAATAACGTCCATAATAAATCCTCCTTAAATGTAAATACTATCGAATGTTTTTGTTTTCTATTCCTCATCAAATGTTTGAGCAATAAATACCATGGTTAACATACAGAATACGTATGTCTGAATCAAACCTGAGAACAAGTCAAAGTATGCATGTAAGAATGCAGGGTAAATAAGGGTTAAGAACCATGGTAATAAGCCATAAATCAAGCCCATCATTACCGTACCTGACATAATGTTACCAAACAGACGTAAGGATAGTGATAATGGTGTTGCTAATTCACCAATCAGGTTGATTGGAAACAAAATTGGGATTGGTTTAAATAATCCTGTTAATCTTCCAAGTTTTTGATACTTAATACCATTGTACTGAATAAGCACAAAGGTAATCAGACCCAAAGGTAATGTTACACCATAATCCGCTGTTGGTGGTCTCAACAAGAATAAACCTGCCAAATTGGCAAACACGAGAAAAACAAACAAGGTTCCAATATAATTGGCAAATTTCAAGTAATGTTTTTCGCCCATATTATCTTTTGTCAGACCATCTACTTTTTCTACAATCAGCTCAATGATATTTAAAAATCCACCAGGAGCCTTTGTAGGGTCAGCTCTCCGAATTGCTATATTGGCGGCTATTGCAAACCCAATTATCACAATCATGACAATTAAAATAGATACATGGGTATTTGTAAGATATACATCATGCCCAAACAGGGAATATCTGAAATATCCATCAATACCGATACCTAAACCGCTACCACTAGTCTGCTCGGCACTCTCAGTTGCTCCCTGTGCTAATAATAGGGCAAACTGACTTCCCACTGTCTCACCTTCCTTTGTTGATTATTTTAAACTATATTAAGCTAAAACTTTGTGGATAAGTGGCTGTATAAATGCGCAAAGCTTTAAACTTAGCAGGCCGAATAAGATACCTACTACACTAAACAGCTGTGGCCACAATACCCCTACTGCCAGAGCAACCCCCATAAGGGCCATTCTAACAATTGATGCTGTAACAGAATAACGAGTTGCTCTCTTGCCTTCCATATCAACTGATTTCCCCAGTGTATAATACATTTGGAATAAAACAATGAGTGCAACTATGCTGCCAAATAAAACACCCAGAATATACGCTAATTTGTTACTAGCTATCAACACACCAATGGTTCCTACTAAAAGAGTACCAATGAGTAAGCCAATAATCATCTCCATTAACGTTTGCTTCTCTTCTCTCATGATAACCTGCCTTTCACTATATTATTCTTAGTATCACTCTCACTCCCGACCTCAGCAGATGAGGACTGCCTATTTTTACGGCATTCCTGTTTCAATCCTTCCATATACTTAAGTTCTGCGTCTTCTCTAGCTTTGTCCTTGGCATAAAACTGCTTTGTCAACACATATAC
>JAEYWA010000263.1 GCA_023431385.1 Bacillota bacterium
ATGATAAAACTGCTTTATTAAGCAATCTTAACATTAAACAGGAAACCCCTTACAGTTCTCTGGCACAAAAGAGCATAAATCTATACGAGAATATTTTGGAGGAGAATAAGACCCCTATTCCTGATCATGTTATTGACAGGAGTGTATGGAATGATATTGTTGTACAGCAATTTCCTTATTTCCTTGAAGGGAGAAAGACTGCCGAGGAGATATGGGACGAGGCAGTAGATAAAATGCAGTTAAACTAACCGCATGAAAAATATTATGAGGTCAAAATGTGGAATAAAATAACTTCAAGAATTTTCTCCAGACTTATGAGCGGCTTACAGTTCTACAGAAATATTTCTATTAAGAAAAAACTACTTTTGGTATTATATATACAAATATTGATACCTCTTGTTTTTATCGGGTTTTTTAGCTTCAAAAGCTCGGAGGAGATAATAACAAGTAAGTCACTTTCCTATTCTAAGGATATTCTCAGCATCATTGAGCTCAGGCTTCAGGATACTGTAAGAAACCTTGATATAGTGTCTCAGGATCTCAGCAGCGATCATAGCATATACAGGGCATTGATAAATGATGACAATACCAGTTTAAACAAACTCTATAATTATGAATTAGAGAGCCAGCTTAACAATGTATTTTTGAATGCTGCTATGACAAGAAATGAAATTGAATCAATGTGTATTGTCACAAATAAAAAGCAGTTTTATATTTATGATAACAATAATGCAGAAAATTCAAATATTAAGTCAGTAATACTTCAAAATTACACTCAGATAAAAAGATCTGCGGCAGCTGCTAATGGTAAGGCTGTTTGGTTTTTTAATTCTAAGAACGGTATTGTTCAAAATTCCTATTTAATTAGAATGATTTACAACAGGGACAATTATAAAGAAATAGGTTTACTGGTTGTACAAATTAATATGAAATTTTTTGATATGGTTTTGCAGGGACTTGAATCAGAAGTTATGCAGAATACAACCATTCTATCCTCAAATAATGATATTATTATTTATAAAAACAAAAACGCCCTTGATAAGTATAAACAGGTAATCGAGGATATTCCTTACGAAAAAAACTCTTTTGTTGATAAAAAGAATAATATCTTTGTTGCACACACATATCTGTCTGAACCAAGATGGAGAATAGTTACCTACATACCGCTCAAACAGCTTTACTCTGATGTGGAAAGCCTTAGAAACAGGATTATTTTGTTATGTTTTGGTTCTATTTTAATACTGTCCTTTGTAAGCATATTTATGTCATTTGATATGATTAAGCCAATTAATCAGCTTGTTAAAGCAATGAAAGGTGTAAACATTGATAATATTTCCGATAGCTACATAGCCATAGAAAGGAAGGATGAACTTGGCTTTTTGCAGAAAACCTTCAATAATATGACTAAAGAAATAGACCACCTGGTAACGTGGATATACAGAGAGCAGATTACGAGGAAAGAGGCTGAAATCAAGGCTCTACAGTCACAGATAAATCCTCATTTTCTTTTTAATACTCTGGAATCAATAAATTGGATGGCTCAATTGAATAATGTTCCTGAGATAAGCAGTACCGTGTCGGATCTTTCAACCTTGATGGAGGCCAGTATCGGAAGGGATGACAGGCTTATAACCATTGAGGAAGAGTTCATGTATATTGATAAGTATATTGCCTTGTTAAAAAGAAGATTTGAAGACAGAATTACTCTTAACAAGGAAGTAGATCCTAAAGTACTCTATGTAAAAATTCCAAGACTCCTGATACAACCTCTGATTGAAAATGCGGTATACCACGGAGTAGAAAACAGCAGAGGAAAAGGTATAATAACCCTTTCAGCCAGTATACGAGACGAACTTCTTACAATAGAGGTAATAGATAATGGAAGTGGTATTCCAGCTGAAGAATTGCTAAAACTAAATAAAGGCTTGGAAATGGATAATGATACCTATTTTAAATCATTGTCCAAGAAACAGAACAAGAGTATTGGGATTGATAATGTAAATAGGAGGATTAAGCTTTTCTATGGTGAAAAGTTTGGTATTAAAATAGAGAGCAAGCAGAATATCTATACAAAAGTATCTGTTACATTACCTGCACAAAGCTATAATAAGGAGGGTTTTTATGTACAAAGTTCTAATAATTGATGATGAATCCATTATCAGAAAAGGAATTAAGAACATCATTAATTGGAAGCAATTAGACTGCGAAGTATGTGCAGATGCAAGTGATGGGATTGAAGGAATAGAACTAATTAAAAAGCATTTACCTGAAATTATTATTACAGATATACGTATGCCCGGTTTGGACGGATTAAGTATGATAAAGCAGGTGAAGGGAATTGTGCCATATTCCAAAATAATTATCCTTACAGGATACAGGGACTTTGACTATGTACAGGAAGCAATTAAGTGCGGAGCTTTTGATTTTTTACTGAAGCCTTCTAAAATTGAAGAGCTAACTGCTGTTCTTACTCGTGCTGTAAACGATATAAATGACCAGAAAATCAGACATATGGAGATTGACAGGTTTAAACAACTTTTTGAGCAGAGTATTCCGATACTTAGGGAGAAGCTCCTCTATGACATTATCTACGGCTTGAATACAAATGAATTTGAAATTCTCGAGAAAATGAGGCTCTTTAGCATTAACATTCAAAACTTCGTCCTGGTAGTTATGGAGAACGATTATGATGAAAAATCAAACAGCTCCCAGTATGACAAACATCTGTACCAATTTGGTATCGTGAATTCTTTCGAGGAAATATTTGCGGAGAAGTACGAAGTACTAAGCATAATGCTAAACAGCAGCAGAGTCGGTTTCATTATTCAGAAACCTGACAGGAAAGAGCTGGACATTGTGGAGGTAAGTGAAAAATGCGGATATTTGCAGGAGGTAATCAATAACGGGTTTGGTTTCACTGTGACCATAGCAGTGAGCTCCGGGGGAGTATCACCACTGGAACTTCCTGAAAAACTAAAGGAGTGTTTGGGTTCTCTCGAGTATAAAAGCTATATGGGCAATAACTCTATTATCCAATACAGTGACTTGAATTCATTTTTCAGATATGAAGATTATTCAATTCTGGACAAATATCAGAAACAGCTGCTTGAAAGTATCAAGTCTGGAAATGAAGGACTTGTAAGGGTAGCGACACAGAATATTGCAAGATATGTTACAGCTAATAAAATTAATATTAACTATATGAAAAACTTTTACTATACAACTTTATCTTCAATTAATAACATAAGAATTTCTGTCTCAGCCATAGAAGTTGATAAAAAACATGAAGAGGGTAAGGATATTGCTAGCCTTCTTAAGTTGATAGAAAAAAGTGAAAGTGCCGATGAACTGAACTTGTTATTGGAGGACGTCGCAGTCAGAATAGCCGAAAAAGTCAACAATTTTAACAATAAGAGTATCAAGCTTATCCTTAGAAAAGCAATAGATTACATTCAGGAACACTATAATGAACAGGTTACCCTCAACGAAGTAGCTGAAAATATTTATGTAAGTACTTTTTATATCAGCAGAATGTTTAAAAAGGAGCTGGGTAAAAGCTTTGTGGACTACCTTAATGATGTAAGAATAGAAAAATCCAAAGAATTACTGAAGGATGTAAAATATAAAACTTACGAGGTCGCAGAGATAGTCGGAATTTCCGACCCCCATTACTTTTCAAAGCTTTTTAAAAAGTACTCAGGAATGACTCCTTCTGAGTACCGTGAAACTCTTGCACTAAAATAAACGACAGTTAAATATATTGTTGTTCAATCTTGATTTATAATGGAATTTCTTGCATATACAATTACATAAAAAAGTTATATTTGGATAAAATTTAAAATGAGAGCGGGTTCACTCCATATGAGACACATTTTTCTAGTAAATGTGTCTTTTTTGTGTTCAATTTTGTGGTAAGTAGATTGTCAATATATTTCATAATAAAGCAACATTGTCTATTCAGAAACAAAGTCCCATTTAATAAAATTATGTTGCAAAGGTGCTTATCACCTTAAGCAAAACACACACCGGTGTGTAATAAAAAGGAGGACTTTTAGAATGTTTAAGAAGACAATGACTGCTGTTCTTGCAGGTGTAATGGCTTTAAGCATCGCAGCCTGCGGAAACAACGACAGCGCAACAAGCAGTGCATCAACAGCAACCGCTTCAGCAGCACCAAGCTCAGTTGCGGCTGAATCATCAACAGCACAGGCAACACCATCTGCAGAGCCAGTAAAATTGACAGATGCAGAAGGAACAGTTGTAATGTGGAACTGGGAAAATCAGGATCAGCTAAAAGAAACACTTAAAGACTTCAATACCAGATATCCAAAGGTAAAAGTTGAATCAGTACCAGTAGCAAGTGCAGACTATGTTAAGAAGATTCAGACAGCTGTAGCAGCAAAAACTGCTCTGCCTGATGTAATCAGAGGTGAGCTTGGTTTCAGAGGTACATTATTTGATATGGACATACTTGATGACCTTGCACAAGCTCCATACAACTTTGACAAGAGCAAAATGCCTGAACAAGCATTGCCTCTCGTAACAAATAAGAATGGGCAGGTATTGGGAGCACTTACTCAGTTCAATCCTTCTGGTATTGCTTACAGAAGAAGTATGGTTAAGGAACTCTTCGGAACAGATGATCCAGCTGCTTTAGCTGATAAGCTCAAAACCTGGGATGACATAATCAATGCATTTAAAGATGCAAAAATTAATGGTAAAAAGGTATATGCTTTCAGATCAGTAAGAGATATATTCCACATAGTTGATGGATACAATCCTACAAATCCTATTCAGGACGGCACTGTAAAAATGCAGGAAGTTTACCTCCCAACTTTCGAGCTTATCGAAAAGATGTGGAAAGCTGGAGTGTTAAACAAATATGATTTCTGGACACCAGCATGGAATGCTTCCTTTGCTAAGAAAGAAGATGTGTTTACAGCAGCAGCACCTTGGTTCCTGAAATACGTAGTTGAGCCAAATGATAAAAATGGCAGCGGTGACTGGGGTATAACAGTAGCTCCAGGCGGAATGTTCAACTGGGGTGGAACTGCACTATCAGTTTGGAAGGATTCCAAAGTAAAAGAAGCTTCATGGGCGTATATTTTTGACCAGATACTCAATGAACAAGGTGTAAAAAATTCATTTGAAATTGGTATGAACATAACACCTGTAAAAGAATTTATGGATAAGCCAGGTTTCTACAGCAAGCAGGAACCATACTGGGGTAACCAGGATGTAGGTAAATTCTTTATGGATAACATTACTGCTGTAAAAGTTAAGGAACTCGGAAAATATGACAGCTACCTTGAAAACAACTTTGTTCTCGGATTAAACGAAATTAAGAGGGGTAAGACAGCTCAACAAGCTGTAGATGCTATGATAGCTGACATTAAGAAGAACGTACCTGAGTTGAAGTAATATTAGTATTAAATTAATGGGGAGAGGGTAAAAATCCCTCTCCTTATTTTATGGCAAGGATGAATGAACTATAGAGGTGTTGCGTAAAAAGTACCGGGTTAGGTAAACTTTATACGCATAAAAAGCCACAAGTTAATTTCAATACTTTTGCCTACGTGCAAGCACGAATAGGAGGTTTACATGAAAAATCTATCAAAGAAATCAACACCTTATCTTTTTATGGCACCGTACTTTTTGCTGTTTATAGCGTTCTCACTACTTCCGATATTATTTACATTGTTTATGAGCCTTAATGAATGGGATGGTTATACAGATATAAAGTTTGTTGGACTTGGTAATTATGCAAGAATGTTTGAAAACGGAGATTTTCTTCTTTCACTTAAAAATACAGCATTAATTATGCTTATGTTAATACCTGTACAATTAGTTCTGGCTATTATAATTGCTTATATGATTAATTCAAAGCTGGTAGCACATAAAGAAATTTTTAAGACGGCAGTATTCGCGCCTTACCTTACAATACCTATTGCTGCAGGCTTGTTATGGTCATTCTTTTTTGACGGTACTGCTGGAACAATTAACTATATTCTGCAGGGGCTTCATATAATAGAGAATCCCATCGAATGGCTGGCCGATCCGTTCCTTGCTAAAGTTGTTGTAGCAGCTATTATGTTCTGGAGATATCTCGGGTACAGTGTATTATTCTTCATGGCTGGTTTTGTTTCTATACCTGAAGAACTGTTTGAAGCTGCGCGTGTAGATGGTGCTAGAGCGTGGCACAACTTCTGGAATATATCACTCCCTATGATTAAGCCCATTACAATATACATGGTTATAACTTCAATGATAGGAGGATTCCAGACCTTTGACGAGCCTAATATAATTTATACTCAGGGTAACTACCAGACTGGACCATACTCTGGAGGACCAGACCAAGGCGTTTTAACAATGGTTATGCTGATGGGCAGAGGGGCTTTTGAGCACAGACAATATGGCTACGGTAGTTCTGTAGCTTACGGAATGTTTGTTGTTATTGCAGTATTTTCATTTTTATCACTGAAGTTCATGAATGGGAGGGAGAAAGATGGAACAATCTAATAAGTTTTACTCCTTTATTATATATATATTATTGACCCTTTGTGCAGTATTTACTCTTGGTCCATTTTATCTAATGGTAATTATGAGTAGCTATGATTCAAATGAACTTTTTATGGGGCTACATCTTTTACCTGGCGATAATTTTATTGAAAATATAAAAGATGTTCTTATTAACGCAGGGTTTGGAAGATTTTATTTTAATAGTATATATATTGCTGTCGCCTCTACTGTATTATGTGTTCTTGTATGTGCGATGTGCGGATATGCACTTGCTAAGTTTGACTTTAAACTAAAGAAGCTTTGTTACAACGCTATATTAATAACCATGATGCTGCCTACTCAGCTGGGCTTGATAGCATTTGTATGGGAAATGAATAAAATCGGCTGGACGGATTCTCACATGTCACTAATTATACCGGCTGCTGCTAACGCTTTTGCAGTATACTGGATTAGGCAATATACTGTTCAAGGAGTTCCAACAGAAATTATTGAAAGCGGCAGAATGGATGGATGTAATGAAGCAGGTATTTTCTTTAAACTTGTAGTGCCATTCATAAAACCGGCATTAGGCTCACAGGCCATGCTTTCCTTTATGGCTTCCTGGAATGCATATCTGGTGCCGCTGGTTCTGATTAGTAAACCGGAAAAGTATACAGTTACACTGGGATTGTCAACACTGGATGCATTATACAGAGCTAACTATGGTGCAAGAATAGCTGCACTTGTAATCGGTACAATTCCTATGTTCATAATATTTTTCATATTTTCCAAATCACTTATAAAGGGAATAACTGCAGGATCAGTAAAGGGCTGATTTAATGGTTGTTGCAAATATTTCCAATTAGTGTCATGGCACTTATATGGAGGGTACAATGTATAAGGTTTTAATAATAGATGATGAGCCAATTATAAGAAAAGGAATCAAAAACATAATAAATTGGAAACAGCTGGACTGCGAGGTTTGTGCTGAGGCCAGTGATGGTACAGAAGGAATGGAACTTATTAAAAAGTTACTTCCTGAGATTATTCTGACTGATATACGTATGCCCGGATTAGATGGCCTCGATATGTTAAAACAGGTAAAGGATATTGTTCCCAATTCCAAAATAATAATTGTTTCAGGCTATAGAGAATTTGATTATGTGCGTGAAGCAATAAAATGCGGTGCTTTTGATTTTCTTTTAAAACCTACCAGGCTGGAAGAACTTACAGCAGTTCTGGCAAGAGCTGTAGATGTTCTGAATGAACAGAAGTTAAGACATTCAGAATTTGATAAGTTTAAATTACTCTTTGAGCAGAGCATTCCCTTGCTCAAAGAGAAATTGCTTTGTGATATTGTTTTTGAGATTAATAGTAACGAAAATGAAATGACAGAAAAAATGAAGCTATTTAATATTCATATTAGTAACTTCGTTTTTATTGTAATTGAAAACGATATGGATGAAAGTTCAGTTAATACACAGTACGACAAGCAATTGTATCAGTTTGGCATTATAAATTCCTTTGAAGAAATTTTAGCAGAGAAATATGAGGTTCATGTAATAAGCCTCAACAGTAACAAGGTTGGCTTTATTATACAGAACAATTCACATTCTGGCATAAATATGGCTGAAATACTTGAAAAAACTGCTTATCTTCAGGAAATGATATTTAATGCCTTTGGGATTTCTATTTCAATAGCCCTAAGTACTGAAGGCTCATCAGTTTTTGAATTGCCTGAAAAACTCAAAGAATGTCAGTATTCACTTGAGTATAAAAGTTATCTGGGTAATAATTCCATAATCCAATATAGTGATTTAAATTCCTTTTTTAAGTATGAAGACTACTCTTTGCTTGAGAGGTATAAAAAGCAACTGCTTGAGGGTGTTAAGGCAGGTAATGAGGCTCTCGTGAAAGCTTCTACCGATAGCATAAGCAATTTTATTTCATCCAACACAATCAGCATTAACTATCTTAAGAATTTTTACTATTCTGCTTTGTCATCAATTAACAATATTAGAATTTCGGTTCTGGCAGCTAATTCTGATAAAAAGCATGAAGAGGGAAAGGATATTGCGAGCCTTTTAAAGCTAATTGAAAAAAGTGACAATACTGAGGAGATGAATTCGCTTCTTCAGCAGGTTGCCTTAAAAATTGCAAACAAGGTTAACAGCTTTAATAATAAGAGTATTAGAGTTACACTTAGAAAAGCCATTGATTACATCAATGAACATTATTCCGAGTCGGTAACTCTAAATGAAGTAGCAGAACATACTTTTGTAACTACCTTTTACATAAGCAGAATGTTTAAAAAAGAACTAGGAACGAGTTTTATTGATTATTTAAATGATATAAGGATTGAAAAAGCTAAGGAACTTTTAAAGGATGTAAAGTATAAATCCTACGAAGTTGCGAATCTAGTGGGAATACCCGACCCACATTATTTCTCCAGGCTGTTTAAAAAACATTCAGGAATATCCCCATCAGAATATCGTGAAACCTTGCAGTTGGGATAAATGTAAGGTTTTAGAGTCTTTTATTAAAAATTTAGAAACAATTCTGTAACAAATGTGTAATATCTTGTTGTATTATTTTGCTCTTGGGCATAGACAAGATATTGCACATTTAAGCAAGTTGTTCTATTTTGTCTTGCCTTTCTATTCATTAAAATGTAAGTATAAGAGAACAGGTTACAAGTTGATATTTAGCTATAAACGCCTGTTTTTATCATTCACACACATCTATACATACTACATTATGAAGGGTGGCATTGGCTAATGGGAACAACACCGACTAGTATTAAAAAAGTTGGCGATGCGCAAAAATCTATCTATAAACACGGGTTTTTGTACGAAATTAAAAAGAACAAAGTACTTTTTATTATGATGCTCCCTGCATTGGTCGTTTTATTACTGAACAACTATTTACCGATGGCAGGCGTATTAATTGCATTTAAAAACTTCAAATATTTCGGAAGTAATTTCT
>JAEYWA010000272.1 GCA_023431385.1 Bacillota bacterium
ATACATCTTAAGAAAAGTATACTATAAAAAACTCATAGCATAATAAAAACTGCATCATGATTGCTTTTTACACAACCTAATGCAGCTTTTGATTATTGTATGTGATAATTCTTACGGGAATTTAGGCTATAAGCTTTTCGAAATCCACACGTAAACGTGTGGTAATTGTTACACAAAAAAGGACTTCCACTTTTCATGATGGAAGCCCTCGAAAGGCTCGATTTTACTAGCTTTGACACTAATAAATCCATATTACCTTTTGTTATATGGTGCGCCATCAGGGATTCGAACCCGGGACACCCTGATTAAGAGTCAGGTGCTCTACCAACTGAGCTAATGGCGCATTTTCAAGTGTTTCAGGGCTTGGTGTTTCCCGAACACTTATATATTATAAGAGCTAAGTTTGGTATTGTCAACACTATTTTAAAATTTTATTTCTTATTTTCAGGCAAGTTTTCAGGCAGATTTTTATACAAATTATTAAGAATTATCTCATCCTGTCTCAGCATTTTCATTAATCATAAATCCTTGCAACTACTCGTAGGGGGCTTGAGTCTGCATCTATTTTCAACGGGAAGGCAAAAACTTCAAAATCCTTTTCAGAAGAAAGTTGGTCGAGGTTTGTAAGATTCTCAATAATCAAAATATTGTGCTGTAATAAGAATTTGTGAATTTCGAAAGGGAAGCTGTCGGGAGAAGGCATATCCACCCCTATAAGCCCTACATTGTTTTCAGCGAGATCTTTACAGACAGATATATCCAATACTGGATGTCCGGAATAGTACTTTTCACTCCCGTAATACTTATCCATGCCGGTGTGAAATAGGATTACTTTTTTATCTCTGATAATATCCGAATAATAAGCTTTCATTTTAATGATATTCTCATTTTCCACATGAATAATTCCTCCTCTGCCGCAAAAATGCTCCAAGGGCATATTCCCGATATACTCTCGAACATCAAGTAAATGCATTCTTCCATCAATATGAGTTCCTATATGCATTCCGGTATTGATTCTATGATTGTTGTAGTGATCTATACTATAAATTTGGCTTTGATCAAGTAAAACGCCACTATCCCCGGGATAGACGGGCATTCCTTCGTAAATCGGTTGGGACAGGTCTATGTATGTCATTTTCGCAGTCTCTCTTCTCTTATATAATATATAATTCTACCACTTTGATATTACTTATTTTAGCATATATAACCTTCTGAATAAAGCTTACATGATGGCTTACACTAGACAAAAGGGGTTCATACACGTTTTTCCTCTAGTTTTTCTATTATAAAAGTAAATATTCCCAACCAAAACAATCCAAAAGCAAATCCACCTAAAACGTCACTTGCATAATGAACCCCCAGATAAATTCTGCTGAAACCGATCAGGAGTATTAAAAGAATAAGTGAATTAACAATGGCGACTTTGCATTTTCCTTTGTAAAATCTGAAGCATAAATACATTGCAAAACCATAGAAGCTCATGGAAGCCATTGAATGCCCACTTGGAAAACTAAAACCGGTCACTTCCACAAGTTTTAAAATGTCAGGTCTGGTTCTGTTTATCAGATTTTTAAGCCCGACATTAATCAATGAACTCAGAGAAATATTTATAACTAGCATTGCGGTGTAAAAAGAATTCTTTCTTTTTTTGAAAAGGATACTTATAACAAGTAGTGCAGAAATTAAACCAAGGAAAGTTCCCGATGCCAGAAATGTAATAATTATCATAAAAGAAGTTAGCTTTTCTGAGATTATTCTTGATATTAATGAATAAATATAACTGTCAAAAACGTGAATATCACCGTTTAAAACATTTGCAGTCAATACTACAAATACAATTAATGGCAAAGCGATGGTAAGTATACATCTCTTAATTTTCAACCCAGTCTCCATTCTAATATAAAACTTCAATATTTTTTTATTCAAATTCTTTAGTATTAATGTATGTTAATTAATAATTTATATTTTGATTACTATAAAATTTATTAATTACTATAACAAAAAAATTGAAATTAATCAAAACCGTAGTCACAACATTAGTGTTAAAACTTAACCAAAAGTCTACATTTACTTTTTCATTGTTTTCAGTTTTTCTAAACAATGCTACAATTTACTGATAGCCGTTCTTTATGCATATAATGTATAGTAGTATATAGAATTTAAACTGTAAGAAGGCTGACAGAAAATCACTATTGATGAGATTATCCGATTATTGCTGCTCTTTACAGGGTATAAAATCTATGTATACGACACTAAATAGTAACCCGGAGGTTCTAATGAATAAAAATTCCAAGAAGGTTTCTGATTCTAAAACAGAACAGATACAAATAATAATGCCCGAACATATAAATGGTTTTAACCGTCTCTTCGGCGGAAAACTAATGGAATGGATAGATGTAGTAGCTGCTGTAGTTGCCAGGAGACACTCTGGTTGTAACGTAACAACAGCCTCTATTGATAATCTGCAATTCAAAGCAGCAGCTTATGTCAACAGCACTGTCTTCCTCACCGGCCAGATTACCTATGTTGGAAAATCTTCAATGGAGGTTCGTGTAACAACTTATGTTGAAAATCTGAACGGTATGCGTCATATGATAAACCGGGCATATCTTGTTATGGTTGCCCTTGATGAGGAGGATCATCCTATGGAGGTTCCCGGACTAACACTTGAATCTGAAGAGGAAAAATTAGAATGGGAAGCAGGACAGAAGCGCTGTGAATTAAGAAAACAAAGGAGACTCGAAGCTTATTAAATCGAGTAGGAGGTAGCTGATTATTTCAGCTACCGACCTCTCACAGCACCGTGCATAACGTTCGGTACACGGCACTTCAATAAGAATTAACATACTTTCATGTACGTATTATATAAAGAAATCAAACCTGCTTTCTCAAGTTTGCTGCTTGTTATGGTTGTTTGCAGTATAGGGCTTTTGGCTGTTCGCCAGTGGCCTTTT
>JAEYWA010000087.1 GCA_023431385.1 Bacillota bacterium
GCGTGGGTCCGATTCCCATCACCCGCTCCAAAAAACTTAATATGTGCCCATAGCTCAGCTGGATAGAGCAACGGCCTTCTAAGCCGTAGGTCTTGGGTTCGAATCCCCATGGGCACGCCAACAAGAACACTTGCAGATATGCAAGTGTTCTTGTTTATATTATGGGCTTTAGCCTGTTGAGTATGTTGGAGTTTCTCAACAGAGAAACGGAGACATGCGAAATAATAAACCACCCGCTATGCGGGTGCGCGGCAGAAGTTATACAAAAAAATCACCTTTCCGTTAAAATAGAGTTGTTCAAGCTACTATATTAACGAGAGGATAGGTGATTTTAATGGCAATTAAAGAAAATAGTTTAGCACATACCAAATGGATGTGTAAGTATCACATAGTTTTCACTCCAAAGTATAGACGAAAAGTAATATATAATCAATACAAACAAAGCATACGAGAAATATTGATACTATTATGCAAGTATAAGGGAGTAGAAATACTTGAAGGGCATCTAATGCCGGATCATATACACATGTTAGTGAGTATACCGCCAAAGATAGCAGTTTCGACGTTTATGGGATACCTGAAGGGAAAAAGCGCATTGATGATATTCGATAAGCATGCAAACTTAAAGTATAAATTTGGTAATAGACATTTCTGGGCAGAGGGTTTCTATGTAAGTACGGTAGGTCTTAATGAAGCAACTATTAGAAAGTATATCCAAGAGCAGGAAAAACACGATATTATGGTAGATAAACTAAATGTGAAAGAATATGAAGACCCCTTCAAGGGGTAGCTAGTAGTAAGTTTGTCCCTACAGGGGCGGCAAAGGTGGCAAAGGCAATAGTAGCTTGAACAAAGTGAAAGCCAGCGTCTTTAGGCACTGGCCGGTAATAAGCCCTTATAGGGCTAGTGCAAGCCACCCGTTTTACGGGTGGTATTTGACTTTGCCAGAAACGCGAAGCGCCATACGGGTGGGACCAGTCCCCCGTATTGGCAATGCTGAACTATTATGATAGCATTTATACTAGCAATAAAATCTATGATTTTTACGGGATTGGAATGGGGAGAAACCATGCAGCAAAAAAATATTTATAAGCCTATTGAACTGGCAAACATATTTGGTATCCATTCAAACACCATAAGGCTGTACGAGAAATGGGGGTTTATCAGTAAAGCACATAGAGCTGAAAACGGATATCGTATATTTACTAATGTCCATTTGTATCAGATAAAACTATGTCGGTGTATCTTTGGGCATCCATTTACAACCAGTACCATACGCCATATAGGCAATAAAGTAATTGAGGCATCAGCAAAGTGTGATATTCCTCTATGCCATATATATACAGATGAGTATATTGCCGCTATCAGAAAAGAGATTAAAACCGCCCGGCAGACCGCTGAAATACTACAAAAGTGGCTGGATAACAACAAAACGCTACTAAGTAATGATTTATATAGCCGAAAGCAAGCAGCCGAAATATTGGGTACAACTGTTGAAACAATACGTAATTGGGAACGAAACGGAATGATATTGTCAGACAAAACAGGTGTAAATAACGAAAGGCTATTTGATGCCAATGATATAGAGCGTCTTCACGTTATTTATATGTTACGGCAGGCCGGATACAGCATGTTTTCTATTCTCCGATGTATGGAAAAGTATGATAACGGCGAAAAAAATTTAGTATTAGAAACCCTGGATAATCCCGGAGAAGAAGAAGATTTACTCTCGGTAGGCGATCGATGGACAAAAGCTCTCTCTGCTCTTGAACAGGCCGCCATGGCTATTCCCCCATTATTGGAGCAGATGAAAGTGCTGCCAATTAAATAAACCTTACATTTGCTCACCACCCCATTTGTTAAATGGTATGATAAACCAAATCAACAAAGAGGTGGTGTTTTAATTGTGGAAACAATTATAGAAGTAACAGACTTGCAAAAAACATATCATATCCCAGTTCGTAGACACGGTTTATTATCCTCACTGAAAAGCTTGGTAAAGCCGAGCTACAACGATATAAAAGCTGTTGAAGGGATTAGCTTTCAAATCAAACAAGGAGAAATTGTTGGGTTTATTGGTCCTAATGGCGCAGGGAAAACAACAACTCTTAAAATGTTGGCAGGGCTTTTATATCCCACATCAGGTAATGTTCAAGTATCAGGCTTTATTCCCCATCATAGAAATACGGAATACCTAAAGACGATTAGTATGGTGATGGGTAACAAATCACAATTAAATCCAAGCATTACAGTAGCTGATTCCTTTTATATCACAAAGGAGATATACCATGTAAGCGATGTGGATTACAAAAACAGATTGGACGAGCTGGTTCAACTTCTGGAAATTGAAGAACTGCTACCCAAACTGGTAAGGAATCTTTCTCTTGGTGAACGGGCAAAATGTGAATTTGCTTGTGCCTTACTGTACCAGCCTAAAGTAATTTTCTTAGATGAGCCAACATTAGGAATGGATGTATCTGTACAAATCAGACTTCGGAACTTTATCAAAGAATATAATCAAAAGTATGGAACTACAATTTTGATAACCAGTCACTATATGGCGGATATTACTTCCCTATGTTCAAGGGTAATTCTTATAAACAAAGGAAAACTGGTGTATGACGGAGCTTTAGATACATTGAGCAGTAAATTATCACCTTTTAAACTTATCAAAGTGACTTCCGGGCACGATTCTATCAATTTAGATAATACAATGAAGCCCTATGCCTCTATCATCGAGCAAAGCGGCCTTACTTACACGATTCGAATAAATAAGGAAAAGGTATTAGAATTGACTGACCATCTATTAAGCAATTACAACATTAACGATTTGTCCATTGAAAATCCATCTATAGAAGCAGTCATTGACCAAGTGTATCAGGGAGGACTGGAGGTATGAATATTAAAGGAGCGATAGCCCTCATGAAAAAATCTTTTTTTAGTTACACCGCCTCAAGAGGGTTCTTTTGGACCTTGGCCTTGGGTTGGATGATGATGCCGCTAATCTATATGTTCGTCTGGATTGTCGCAGCAGGTGAAGGTTCCATAGGTGGCTTCACGAAAGGCGATTTCACAAGCTACTACATTGTATTAATTATTGTAAACCAACTGACTTATCCAGTGTCCCATTGGACTGTTGGTGATAATATTTTTAATGGACAGTTTTCAGGCTGGCTGCTGCGACCACTGCCGCCAATCTACGAAGCGATTGCATCAGATATTGCAGTAAAAGTAGTTTGTTTACCTTTCGTTTGCGTTTTTGCAATTATTTTGATAATGATATTTTAAAATAGCTATTACATTAACACTAAGTCATATTCTCTTGTTTTTGCTATGTTTAATACTGGCGCAAATACTTCGCTTTTTGCTTGCTTATTCATTATCACTGCTTGCGCTTATGAAAACAAAAATAGATTCTCTTTTGAGCATCAATGATGCAATGATTTTATTGTTTGCAGGGCAGTTGGTTCCAACTGTCCTTTTACCGGAAATAATCAGAAAAGCGTCTTTTGTTTTACCTTATCGGTATATGTTGGGATTTCCCATTGAGATACTGTTAGGGAAATTAGACAATAACCAAATCTTATTTGGGATTGGATTGCAATGTGTGTGGATATTGATCGTGCTTATTTTATACTCATTCATTTGGAGAAAAGGAATAAAACACTATTCAGCTGTAGGAGGTTAAGGATGCAAAAACTGAGTTTATTTAAGCGACAAATATATATTTTTATCAAAACATCAATCCAGCAAGAAGTGGCTTTCAGATTTAATTTTATAGTTAAAATCCTGAATAGCATCATTCAATTAGCAGGTAGTGTTGGAGGCATATTAATACTATTTTCTATAAAAAACAGTATTAACGGATGGTCATTCTATGAAACACTTACAGTAACGGGGGTTTTCATGCTGCTGCAAAGCATCAAGAATCTCTTCATGGCGCCCAGTCTTTCAGCTATATCAGGCTTGGGGGGAGAACTATGGACGGGAGAGTTTGATTTTACGTTACTTAAACCATTATCCACACAATTGTATATGAGTATGAAGCATTGGTCTTTGATGTCTTTAGTGGATATGGTTGTTAGTATTGTTATCCTCTGCATTGCTGTTGTAAATTTAGAAATAGTTCACACAGCCGGAAGTATCTTGTTATTCCTCCTCTGTTTATTTATAGCATTACTCATTTTGTATTCTATTATGCTGATATTGTCATCTGCGGCGTTTTGGTATCTTGGCACACCTTTGTTATGGGTGCTTGACAGCATTATGGAATTAGGGAGGTATCCGGTAAAAGTATATCCTCTTGCCTTTTGTAATATACTAACGTGGGTTGTCCCCATTGGTATTATGATTACCATTCCAGCCGAAGTGCTAATAGGTTCCGTAAACTTTAATGAGATATTATTTGGTTTTATGTTAGCCATCACACTTTACACTTTGGCGGTTGTATTTCTTAAGAAAAGTATAAAGAAATATGCCAGTGCTTCAAGTTAAGCCATAGTAAGCTAACAAGATTTAACTTCGGGCCAATTTGATCAGAAGCGTGATGTGGGGAGTAATGAAACATGTGTGATGTAAGTCGAATTTTTGTATTGAAATACAGAACATATGTTTGATATAATATTGATATGGGATACTAAAACACAGTTTAGGCTAGGTGACGTATAGTTGATTCGCATGAATTATTGATAGCAGCCAATACAAATTGTCAAGTTAATACTGCTTTGATATAATAGGTGCGAAGGTGGTGGCGGTGTGGCTGATATTCAAAATCTGATAAAATCAATATTATCAAATAAAAAGCTTACAGATAATGCTTATACTGTGTCAAAAACATATCAGGATGAGCCTATACTTATAACAGCAGCACAAATGGCTAATTTTACACCGCCAAAGTATCGTGAAATGAGGAGTTTAGCAAAAGCCGGTCCTCTTTTATATGAATCAGATGCGCAAATCTTTTATGAACAAGGAAAGTTTATGGAAGATTTTAGTGATGAATATCGGTATGATGGAGAATTTCAAAGATATTATCCAACCTATCAGTCTATGACTGACCAGCAATTGCGTGGATATTTTTCATGGCGAACCAGGGTTCGTGGAGGTATGGTAGAGAAGACGTCACTTTCCTTTGTCTTTGTTTATGTTTATGAGCTTTTAAATCAAGTCGGAGTCAGTTCTGCAGAGGAAGGTTTTTATACACTTAAAGATTTCTGGCAGGTATATAGGGATATTGATCCTAAGATTAACCATTATATCAAGCTTTGGCTAAAAGACTATGTAATATATAATGGTCTGGAAAAATCCTTCCTGGATGATTTTTCAGACATTCATTTTGATAATACAATTTTAACCCTTATAAATTTTAAATCTCATAACAGTGATGAAGTTTTTTCTGCACTTAATTCTTTATCATCATATAATCTTGAGAATTCAAGATTTTACAAATTGCATTCAGATGACGTAAAAAGTGTGGTTTACAATGTTTTTGCAGAGCTTACCGAGTATTATAATAAAAAACGTAAAAACAGTATATATGAAAAGTTTTTCGGGAAAATAATGACCAATCAGTATATGATGTTTAGCTCAGCTGTATTTTATAACCGTGAGATACATAAAGACTGTGTATATGAAATAAATGATGTTTACAAATATATATGTAAAAAAGGAAAATGGACTTGTGAAAGATTTTTCTTTTTTAAAGATAAAAACAAACATATTGGTGAACTTTTAAAAGCTATTGACTACTTAATGAGACAGAAATATGATTTTAAATCTACCCTGAAAGTTGACAAGCTTACAAAGGTTTATCAAGATATAATTTTAAAGGAAATACATAAATTACTTGAGAATATAAAGAAAACAGCTGCACCCAAGATTGAAATTGATGTCTCAAAGCTTCAAAGTATCAGAAAAACCGCCCTTGAAACTCAAAACAAACTTATTGTTGAAGAATTGGAGGAAATACCTCTTTCTAAAACTAAGCCAACAGCTGCAGCTGACACAAATTATGATTTAATAGCGTGGATGGAGGCAGAATCAAATAATGTAAACAGCGATGTTAAAGTACCGATGGAAGCAGCTCCTGTAAATTCTGCAAACTTAAGTAGTATAGAGCATGAGTTTTTGAAATGTCTGTTATATGGAAAGAATTACAGTGATCTGGTTAAATCAAATGGACTCATGCTTTCAGTACTCATTGATTCGATAAACGAAAAGCTCTTTGATACATTCTGCGACACCGTTCTTATTTTTGACGGTGATAAACCGGAATTGATTGAAGATTATGAGGATGAACTGAAAGAGCTTATAGCGAGGCAGTAATATAGAATGAATCAATTATATTAATGTAAAAAAATAATGTAATACACTTATAAAGAATGTACTGAAAGGGAAGTGTAATGATCAAAATTCCTAAAAGAATATCAACTGTAATTATTAACTCTTTAAAAGGCGGAGTTGTACCAAGAGTCGGCCTGCCATTTATAACTGTAGGTAGAGAAACCGAGATAAATGCCCTTTTACATGATGTTGATATCATTGCGGATGGGGGCGCGTCTTTTCGTTTTATCGTAGGAAAATACGGCAGCGGCAAAAGCTTTCTCCTGCAAACAATAAGAAATTATGTTATGGATAAAAACTTTGTCGTGGTAGATGCCGACCTTTCGCCTGAAAGACGGTTACAGGGTACTAAAGGACAGGGGCTGGCTACATACAAGGAGTTAATACAGAATATGTCTACCAAAACCAGACCAGAAGGCGGGGCTCTAACCCTTATACTGGACAGGTGGATAAGCAATATCCAGAGTGAGGTAGCCACTGAAAGTCAGCTTTCCTTCAGTGACAGTGAATTTAGCAAGCTGGTTGAAAAGAAGATATATGAAGTTATAAGCTCACTTAATGAAATGGTTCATGGCTTTGACTTTGCAAAGCTTTTAATTATATATTATAAATCCTTTCTAAACGGGGATGATGAAAGCAAAGCAAAGGTAGTAAAATGGTTTCGTGGTGAATATTCAAATAAGACCGATGCCAAGGCAGAGCTTGGTGTCAATATTATAATAACAGACGACGACTGGTACGAGTATATTAAGCTTTTTGCAATGTTCCTTAAGAAAGCAGGATATAATGGGCTTCTTATACTAATAGACGAGCTCGTAAATATTTATAAGATCCCAAACAGCATTACTCGGCAGTATAACTATGAAAAAATCCTTACCATGTACAATGACACTCTGCAGGGAAAAGCCAGGTATCTAGGTATTATAATGGGTGGTACACCTCAGTGTATCGAGGATACAAGACGGGGTGTTTATAGTTATGAGGCTTTAAAATCCCGACTTGAAGATGGGCGTTTCGGACGTGAGGATGTAAAGGATGTACTTGCACCTGTAATAAAGCTCTCACCTCTTACTTACGAGGAAATGCTGGTTTTAATTGAAAAACTTGCCGATATCCACGCAGGGCTCTTTGACTATGAACAAGCCTTAAGTCAGGAGGACATGATCAATTTTATTAAAATTGAATTCGGAAGAATAGGAGCGGAAACCAATATCACACCTCGTGAGGTTATCCGTGATTTTATTGAGCTGCTCAATATAGTCTTCCAAAATCCCGGTATAAATGTTTCTGAGCTTTTAGGCTCTGAAAGATTTGAATATGCTAAGACAGAAATAAATGATGAAGTGTTGGAAAAAGAGTTTGAGGAATTTGAGATATGAATATATTTAATCGATACTCACCATTTATTCAGGATTTTATTTATCAGAATAACTGGGAAACCCTCCGTGCAATTCAGGTAGCGGCAGGAGACGCAGTCTTCAATACGGACCATAATATTCTGTTGTCGGCATCAACAGCTTCCGGTAAAACCGAGGCCGCTTTTTTTCCCATACTCACACTTTTTAATGAAGAACCTCCAAAATCTGTGGGTGCCATATATATAGGACCCCTCAAGGCCCTTATAAATGACCAGTTTATGCGCCTTAATGATCTATGCAGGGAAGCTGATATACCTGTCTGGCATTGGCATGGTGATGTGGCACAGTCTCATAAAAACAAACTCTTAAAAAATCCATCAGGCATCTTACAGATTACACCGGAATCCCTGGAAGCTTTGCTGTTACACAAACATGCAGATGTAGCCAGGCTTTTTGGTGATTTAAGATTTATAGTAATAGATGAGGTTCACTCACTAATGCGTGGTGACAGAGGTGGTCAGACCCTTTGCCTCATCGAAAGACTTTCAAGGCTTGCGGGAGTAAACCCAAGAAGGATAGGCCTTTCGGCGACAATAGGTGATTTGGAAGGAACAGGAGCCTTTTTATCATCGGGTACCGGTAGAAATACAGTAATCCCCAAGATTGAGGCTAAAGGGGCAAAATGGCGGCTCTCTATGGAGCATTTTTATAACGCTGCCGAGCAGGGTTATGTTCAAGGAACGCAATCTGGCGAAGATAAGGATATTCCCGAAGCTTTGCCTGTTCTGGATATTGAAACAGATATCGCACCAAAAAATGCCGACCCTGGTATGGGATATATCTTTGAACATACAAGAGGAAAAAAATGCCTTGTGTTTGTAAATTCTAGAGAAGAGTGCGAGGCTGTTACTACTACTCTGCGACAGTATTGCGATGCAAAGCATGAGCCAGACAGATTCTTAATACATCATGGTAATTTGTCGACCTCTTATAGGGAAACAGCCGAAGCAGTTATGAAGGATGATGAGCAGTACCAGACAACCGTTACAACAGCGACACTTGAGCTGGGAATAGATATAGGCAGGCTTGAACGCGCCTTTCAGATAGATGCGCCCTTTATGGTATCCTCCTTTCTGCAAAGAATGGGTCGTACAGGCAGACGTGATTTACCACCTGAAATGTGGTTTGTTATACGTGAAGAGGTTCCTGAGGCAAGAGCCATGCTTCCGGTAACTATTCCATGGGTATTGTTGCAGGGAATTGCATTAATTCAACTTTATGTTGAGGAGCGGTGGGTTGAACCGCCTAAGTTGGACAGGCTTCCATACAGTCTTCTATATCATCAGACAATGTGCACTCTTGCCTCCAGCGGAGAAATGTCTCCGGCAGGGCTTGCGTCCAGAGTGCTTTCCTTAAGCTATTTTCATAGAATAACTCAGGAAGATTATAAATTGCTTTTAAAGCACCTTATAAGCATAGAGCATATCCAGAGGACTGAAGAAGGCGGACTTATAGTAGGGCTCGCAGGTGAAAGGCAAACAAATTCATATAAGTTCTATGCCGTATTTAAGGAGAACGAAGAATACACTGTCAGAAGTAAATCACAGGAGCTTGGCACAATAGTCCTGCCGCCGCCTGTTGGTGAAAAAATAGCCCTTGCAGGCCATGTCTGGGTAGTTGAAGAGATTGACCACAAGCGCCATCTGGTATACTGTGAGCAGGTTAAGGGAAAGGTTCCCGCATATTTCGGACAATGTCCGGGAGATATTAATACAAAAGTTCTTGAGAGAATGAAAGATGTCCTGAGAGAGGATACAATTTACCCTTATCTTATGAAAAACGCTGTGGTAAGGCTTGGTGAAGCCAGGCATACAGCTATTAATTCAGACATGACAGAAGACCCTCTTATATGTCTGGGCGGCGATATGTGGTGCCTGTTTCCATGGCTTGGAACATATGCGTTTTTGGCTCTGGAGAGATTTATTAAGCTAAAATGTGCACCTCATCTAGGAATAACTGCCCTTGATTCCTCAAGACCATATTTCATCCAGTTCAAGATGAGGGCAACACGAGAAGATTTTTTCAATGTTCTGATTAATATGGAAAAACAGCCTCTTGATCCGATGGAACTGATTTATAAAGGTGAAATACCGCTCTTTGATAAATACGATGAATTCTTACCGGAGGAGCTGGTTAAGAAAAGCTTTGCGTACGGCGTACTGGGTATAGATGAGATGAAAATGCGTATCCGTAGTTGGGAAAAGTATTGTTAAGAGTTTTGTGAGAAAGGATTCTCAGCAAAGCCGAATTTACAGAGAAAGAAATGGTCTACTCAAAAACAAATAGAACACAGTTACATGTTCTATTTGTTGTATTAGTACGGGTATTGAGGAAGCTTTTATCCAAGCGGATTGTAAGTTCATAGAGAACCAACACATGACATTAAGGAAGGGCTGTATAAAACGGAGGATTATCCACAATTAAACAAAAGCTTATTTAATCTGTGGAACTCTTGGTTGATGCCATCCCCACAAGCATGCCGGCTTTATGCCGAACAAAATGACCAAAATGCATAATAAGCTTGACATAATTGAAAAAAAGAATATTTTCATAACTACTTACCTCCTTCAGATTTTTAAGATTGTTTTTTTCTAGTTTCATTTTCTTTATATAGATTATTTGCCACCTCCTCAATGTCTGTGCTGATTTTATTCAACTTCCATCCGATATTATTATATTTTCCATCAAAAACATATAATTTCAGTTCCCTCAATAGACTATGTAACTGTTCAGAAGCAGACTTCTTATCTTTAGTTTCTTTACTTTTTAAAAGATAGGAACTCCAAATAAGTCCTGAAAGATTCAACATAGGGAATAGAATTACACTTATAATGATAAATACTTGATAAAAAGGAGAAACAGTTATAAGAACTCTATCAATAACAATTGTTTTATACATAAGCCACAAAAACAAGATATTTATAAGAACCAATACAGAAAATATTATTGATAGCACTGAACTTGATAGAAGATTCCTAAACAATTGTCCTTTTAAAAAAGTTCGTTTTTTACTTACAAGGTAACAAAGCAAAGAATACTGCAAAAAGCGAGGAGGAAGTGAAGTCATAAAATATAGTAAAAGACTGGTTTGAATTTTAGTCATTGTTAGATTAGTACCGTATATGATAAACGGAGCATAAATGAATTCAGAAATACCAATAAAAAGAAAACCTACCATAAAAGGAATAAATGCTTTAATTATCCATTTTATTGCATATGCATCTCCAAAAACATCATTAGTCAATACAATAAGGATATATATTACGATTGGGGTTATAAACTGATAAAAGCCGTAATTTAAACCGAAATTTCTTAAAATATTGGATAATAAAGCCCCCACAATGGTAGGTAAAAAAACCCTCACATAATCGAATTTGTTTATAAGCCTTTTACATTCAGGCTCCTGCCAGTATTCAAATTCTCCAACCATTATTAATGTGAACATAACCAGAAATAATTCTTCTGGAATAGAGACTAATAATGTGTTTATTACAACCTTCTGTAATATACTTTGCTGAAGTAAAATATCAAACATCGTAACTCCTTAAGTTTAAGTAACAAAAAAATTAAATAAATTACAATATATATAAAATTTAGTAGCTATAATAAATTTTATAACATATGGCAAACTTTGTAAATAGGTTTAGAATGTGTAAATTATTGATAAGACTCACAGGAGAATAAATAGAAATTATTACGGGTAAAAGACACTCTTTAGAGGAAAAAAACATTATGGGATAAAAAACAAAGACTTTTGAAAATCACTAATTAGGCTGCCAGGAAATTATTGACAAGACCTGTAGGATAATAAATAATGAAAATGATACAGGAAAAAGAAGCTCCATGACAACGCTATATAAAGGAATTTTATGTAAAAGAGGTGGGCAAATGAAAGATATCTTTAAGAAAATTGCTAAATCCATAACTGGATTTTCAACACCTATATTTGGCATATCCTGGACTCCTCCTGAAAGTGACAGGATCTTAGTAAGAGACCTGATTGTATACCTGGAAGATAAAAGGGTATTGTTTAATCCTTATACTTTAGAGTACTACAAATATGTAATAAGCTCTGTAATTGCTGTAAGAGAAAAGCTTACCGAGGTAATACAAAGGGTTAATGGAAATGCTGAAATCGAATCACATTTAAGGGCAATGAGAGCGGCATGCAGAAAATTTCAAGATAGATGCAGTGAGAGTATACAGGCTCAAAAGGCGATGGGTTTAGGAGAAGTGGTAGACGGAGTTTACCTTACAGCTTTAGGGGAATTAAGGGCTATATTTGGAATACATATCGCACAACTTTGTCTTAAATACGGTATAGAAGTGAAGGAAAATCTTTTACTGCTTATGCCATATCATGATATAGGTTAATTTTCTATACTCGGGGTGTGAAAGTTCTGCATTGGTTATATCAAAACATCTGCTTTATTAATAAAAACAACCCCTGTGTTAAACGGGGGTTGTTTTATGTTGCAGGAGGGAGCTTCATGTCTATCGGTGTGTAGTTTATAGCAAGAATGTAATAAATTTTATTGAAAAGAAATCACAGGTCATTATATCGTCACTCTCGATAAGCCTTAAGTTTATATAATTTGCACCTACACCTACCAAAGTTCCGGTTCTGTCTAATAATGTTCCTGTACCGATAAGGAATTCAACCCTGACTCTTCTGCCGATTTGAGTACGTAAAAACCCGTTCAAATATTCCGTGCTGGTCAAAGTTAATGCTTCTGGCTGTGTGGTAGGGGTTATGGGTGCAAATTGATCCTGCTGTGGCATACCCTGCATGTGCTGACCCGGTGTCATTACCTCGGCTTGGGTTCCGTCCGGCCTTTCCTCATAGCATGTAAAAGGTAAAGTATAATATGGAGTTGGTCGATTTTTCATAAAGATTTAACTTCCTTTCTGGATGGATTTCTTTAAAGCTACTATGTTTGTGCATATTTTTGTGTCGGAGTATAGAAGCAATGCTGCGCTATCCTGGTAAATATCACACCTGTGTTTCCCGGTGGAAAAAAGGAGCCGCAAGTAGGACGGAAGGGATTATAGTACCAGAGACATTCTCCAACTGCACCCAGGGTGTTACCAGTCATAGCCCAATCAGCAATATCATAGTGTATGTCTTGTGGGTTCATATTATATATATTCTGTGGATTATATTGTCCGGCAACTACTTCTTTGACGCATGTAAACTGTCCTGCTTGTAGTATGGCGGCTCTAATATCACCGTGTACTAACCTGAAAAATTCTCCATAGGGAACAGTTACCCTGTTCATAATAACAGATGCCACACCCTTCATGCCGTTATCACCTTCGCCTTCGGCCTCACATTGTATCAATCTGGCAAATAATTCTCTGTCCGTGTATGCCATTACCTATCACCTTTATAAATGAGTATTAAGTGTTTTTCTATTCTAATAGCAGTATATTAGCTGAATTTTGATATTGTTACAGAATTATTGAATTATGTAAATTAGTTTGGTAGAACAAAAAAACCGGCACCAGGCCGGAATTTATATGTAGTTACATCGGTGAATAACCTAATGTAGTTGTTTCATCAATTATTTGATTTCAGATATAAATTGCTTTACTATACCGCGCGTAAAGTGGCTGGCTGTTTTTTCAATAAATAGGGGAAAATTTATGCTAGCGTGTTCATCAGCTTTGTCCGATATCACTCTAAAGACAATATAATCAATTTTGTTCTCATAGCACACCTGCGCAACAGCTGCACCTTCCATTTCAATGCACTTAAGATTATCTATTTCTACTGATAAATCTCTTACTTTATTGCTGTCTGCAATAAACTGGTCTCCGCTTGCTATTGTACCTACTACAACCTTCGGTGTCGAAATGTTAAACTCTTTAAGTGCTTCCTCCGACACATCGCTCTTCATATACTCCGAGATATATTGTTGTGCGGAGAATACTCCTAGTGCAGTCAGTTTACTGTCTGTCTCAAAAATATCAGTACCAAGAAGGGGAATTTCAAACTTCTTACATCCGGGCATAGGGCTTGCGTCCATATCGTGCTGGATAAGTTTGTCCGCGATTACTATATCTCCAATATTTAGTGAATAGTTGGTTCCTCCTGCCACGCCGGTAAATATAACAAGATTAACCTTGAATACATTAATTAACGTCGTAACACAGGAGGAAGCCGCAACTTTTCCGCATTTGGAAAATACTAATACAACATCTCTACCAAATAGTTTGCCGATATAATAGTCTCTCATACCCAGGGTTTTTATTTCGGATATATCCATACTCTTGGCAAGCAGCTTGATTTCCTGCTCCATTGCTCCAATTATTCCTATTAACATAAACTCTCCATTTCTCACATCTCGGCAAGGCGTATTAAATTAACCTATACCTTGTGTATTAATTAATATAATAAATTACATTTCAAATAGGTCTGTGAAACCAATAGCTCACAGACCTATTATAACGGATTTATTTCATATTTAAAATAATTAACTCTGTCTTATTTCTCCATCTGTTCCTATTACTACAATACTCCAGGGTATCATCTTTCCCGATTGAATAAGTGCGGTTTTTACGGCATTAACTATACCGCCACAGCAAGGAACTTCCATTCTGAGTATTTTGACGCTGTTAATGTTGTTGTTAGACAGTATTGCTGTTAGTTTTTCAGAGTAATCACCTTCATCAAGCTTGGGACAGCCTATGAGAGTAATTCTGTTCTTCATGAAATCCTTGTGAATATTGGCATATGCAAAGGCTGTACAGTCTGCTGCGATTAACAAATCACAATTATCAAAGTAAGGTGCATTTACTGGAACCAGCTTTATCTGACACGGCCATTGCATAAGTTCTGAGGTAAGCTGTTGAGCAGGAGCCGGACTTGGTGATGTACTCTCGGCTGTCCTCTTGATTGCCATAGCTCTCGAACCCGGGCAGCCTCCGTGCATAGGAGGCTGGAAATGAGTTGCCGGTGCTGCAGGAGTCGCTATAGAAGCTGCTGGGGATGGAGCCGGCGCAGAGTGTGACCCTTGTGCCCTTTTAGCCATATTTTTCATTACAAGTTCTTCATCATAGGCATCAGCTTCCCGCTCAATAATAGAAATTGCATTTGTAGGGCACTCGGGCAGACAATTTCCAAGTCCGTCGCAGTAGCTGTCGGAAATCAGTTTTGCTTTACCGTTTTCCATAACAAGTGCTCCTTCATGACAGGCGTTGACACAAAGACCACAGCCGTTGCATTTATCTTCGTCGATTTTGATAATATTTCTCTTCATAAAATCCTCCTCTGAGCATAGCTCTAATTAATTTATAGTTAGTAATTAATTCTGATTACTTAAGTTCGGTTCGGGTGTTAATTTTTATTTTATATGCTAATTATAAGGTATAATTAATATGTAATCGGTATCTCAGGATACAAAAATGTTTATAAAATTTTATCGGAGGTAGAAGGTGAGTAAATATCATACGCTGGCTAAAGCATTATTGAGATGTGAATTGTTTCAGGGCATTGATGAATTTCAGCTGGTTTGCATGCTGGAATGCTTCAGCCCGAAGCTTCATTCCTTCAATAAAGGTGATTTTATTGTTATGGCTGGAGAACGCTATTATGGTCTTGGAATAATGGTAGAGGGGAGTGCAGTTGTGTCCAAGGATAATGCTGCAGGCAGCCGGGTCATGCTGGGAGTACTATCAACCGGAGAATTGTTCGGAGAGGTAATTGCGTTCTCCGGAAAGGAGCAGTGGCCGGCAAATGTACAGGCTCAAACTGATTGTAATGTAATATTTCTTGAAAACAACGCAATTATCAACCAATGTGGCGAAGCCTGCAGCTTTCACAGCCAGCTGATAAAAAATCTCCTGAGAATAGTTTCAAACAGGGCAATCATGCTCAACAGGAGAGTGGAGTACCTGTCCATGAAAAGCATTAATTCAAAAATCGCATGTCTGCTGCTGGAGCATATGGAGAAGTCGGGTAATTATACCTTCAGATTGCCGATGAACAGAAATGAGATGGCTGATTTTTTGAATATATCAAGACCATCGATGTCTAGAGAGATGGGCGTTATGAGGGATAATGGGATAATTGAATTTCAGAAGGAGGCTATAAGGATTCTTAAGCCGGATAAATTGCGTGAAATGACCAGTGAGTGAATATGTTACATTAAATAGAAATAATATCAAAGTTTATTGGGCCTTACTATTTACTTTTAATATTAATATGATATCATTTAGATATCATATTAATATTATTATTTTCTTTTGAATTGGAGGGGTTCTTATGAAGGAGATAGCAGCTAAAACTAAATCTGGTGGACTAATACTGTTATTATCATTTTTAATACTGATTGCCAGTGTTGCATTATTTATAGTTGGAGTAGCCGGAGGGCTGGATATTCTCATAGTTGCAGGTATACTGATATTTATTATTTATGTTTTCGTTCTGCCGGGTTTCTTTACTATTCAGCCCAATGAAGCAATGGTTCTGATTCTGTTTGGAAGGTATATCGGGACTGTTAAAAATTCCGGCTGGCACTGGTCAAATCCATTTTATACTAAGAAAAAAATCTCTCTCAGATCCAGGAACATTAATGGTGAGAAAATAAAGGTCAACGATGAAATGGGTAACCCCATAGAAATTGCAGCAGTTATTGTATGGAGAGTTGAAAACACTGCTGAAGCAGTATTTGACGTTGATAACTATGTAGACTATGTCAATGTGCAGAGTGAATCAGCATTAAGACATCTGGCAGGAATGTATCCTTATGATAATACAGAAGACACCCATACCGTTTCATTGAGGGGAAGTGCAGACGAAGTTGCAGAAGCACTCAAGAACGAACTTCAACAGCGTTTGGGTAAAGCTGGAGTTATAGTTGAGGAAGCTCGACTTTCACACCTTGCGTATGCGCCTGAAATTGCTGCAGCTATGCTTCAGAGACAGCAAGCTGCAGCTATCATAGCAGCAAGACAGAAGATAGTAGAAGGTGCGGTTGGTATGGTTCAGATGGCGTTAACAAAGCTCAGTGAAAATGAAATAGTTGAGCTTGATGAAGAAAGAAAAGCTGCGATGGTTAGCAATCTTCTTGTTGTCCTGTGCGGTGAAAAGAACACGCAGCCGGTTATAAACACTGGAACTCTGCATAATTAAAAAAAGGCGCTGATATTATGGCTGAAAAAAAATCAATATTATTGAGACTGAGTCCAAAAATGTGGGAAGAAATATCAAAATGGGCTGAAGATGAATTTAGATCCGTCAATGGTCAGATTGAATATCTTATTAGTGATGCATTACGGAAACGAAACAAATCCTCACAAACAGGAGAAACTGATGAAAACTATAGCGCTGTAAGCTCAGAAAGTACCAAACCTGAGAGCAGTGAAGAGTAAACTGTATAACTAAAGTATAATAGTGATGCAAAAAGCAACCTGTGGCTTCGATGACACTGGTTGCTTTTTTAAGGTGCTCAGAAGGCTGTGGGCATTTGAACACCTATGACACAAAGGTTGTGGACACAACAGGTGCGGGTGATGCTTCTCTTGGAGGACTGCTTCATCAGATAAGCAAAATAGCATTACATTAGTTGAAATTAATAAAGCACAGTAATCAGATATTATAAATTTCTCTAATGCAGTTGGAGCCCTTTGCGTCTTAAAAAGAGGAGCTATTCCTGCAATGCCGCAATCTTTAGAGGTTCAGGACTTTATGGATAAAATTCAAAAGCTTAATAATCCAGATAGAACCGGGTAGGATCTCGTTAACGTTCAGATATGAGCAATTAAATTTTTATAGTTGAATGGTTAATCGCCTGCCAACAATTCAACTATAAGATTTATGGTCTGGCTTTGCTGTTCCTGTATTGTTATTTCAGAGGCTCCGTCACCCTTTTGAGTGCCATAGTTTCCAAACCCGGCATGATTACCTCCTTGGATTATCTCAAAGTGTGTATTTATGGGATAATATCCTTTTGATTTTTCAGCCTTTTCTTTGTTCATTACATGGTCATTGCTACCTGTAATTGATAAAGCAAAAATATCTTCTTTTGACAGATCCTTATATGGGTAAGAACCGAGAAAAACTAGACCTTTTATTTTTTCAGGGTGTTTTTCAGTGTAGATACTGGCAGAAGTTCCACCGAGAGAGTGTCCAACAATAACCCATTCATCAATTTGGGGATTATTTTCAATAATAGGCTGAGCCAGATTGCTGTTAAAAATGCTAAGATGGAGCGGAGCTTTAGCAATTGCGACAGTATAACCATGTTCATTCAGACCCTTGGCCAATACAGAATATGCTTTTTCGTCTACCTTACCTCCCGGGTAGATAATAAGCCCAGTCTTGCTGTCACCACGGAAGTATAAATTGCCATCTGCTTTTTCCATTGTGTCTGCTATCGAAATAGCTTCTGGTAAAGCTCTGTAATAGTCAGTTATGTAAATAGTAACTGCAATCGCTATAATTACTGCAATAACAACTGCAATGGTAAACAAATATTTACGCTTCATAGCACTCCATGTCTCCTTTTAAGTCAAACTGTAAATTCCTGGGGCCAGTATATTTATAACTTTGCATCATTTCCCTTTGCTGGAAAATACTATATCATTAGAGCCCTCTTTGTATATTGATGAAGCTAAATGCCTAGTAAAAAAAGGCCCCGCATAGTTATTGTAAATATTTAGCAATAACTATGCAACAGCCTTTTTTATATTACTTATAAAATGGTACGTTTATCTGAGTTTATACTTCTTTAATTTTACGTCAAGCTGTTTAACAAGCTGATCAAGACTTTCAGATGCAATCTTCATATCTTCGAGAGTCTTGATCTGATTTTCTGTAGTTGCAGCAACTTCCTCGCTGGAGGCGGCTGTCTGCTGAGAAACAGAGGAGATATTTTCAATAGCGCTGATAACCTCACTCTTATCTTCCTGCATTTTAATAACTGCCTTATTTACATCATTGATTTTTTCTACTATGTAGTCAATGGCATTTGCTATATCTGAGAAGGAACTGTTAGTTTTGTCAACAGCAAGATTTTGTTCCTGTGAAACCTTTTTCATTATTTCCATTGAGGAGATGGCCAAAGCTGATTCTTCCTCTATGCTCTGCATCATGTTGTTGATCTCTTCAGTAGACTTTCTGCTCTGGTCAGCAAGCTTACGAACTTCATCAGCAACAACTGCAAAACCTTTTCCGGCCTCGCCGGCTCTTGCCGCTTCAATAGCAGCATTCAGTGCCAGCAAATTTGTCTGTTCAGCTATATTTTCAATTGATTCAACGAATAATCCAATATCTTTAGTGGTATTTGTCAGGTTTTCAACAACAGCAAATATTTTTTCAGAGGTTTCGTAAGTTTCTTTTGATTTGTCTCTTAAAGTAGTTACTGCCTTTAGGCCTACTGTATTGAGATCAATTATTTTATTTGTTTCATTTGTAATACCGCTGTAGCTTTCATATACAAAATTTATTTGATCTGAAAGCTTGTCAACTACCTGTACGCCTATCTGAGCTTCTTCTGCTTGTGATGAAGCTCCCTTGGCGATTTCATCAATAGTTTTAGATATTTCTTCAATTGCACTGGTTGCATTTTCAGAAGTCGAGGTTACCTTCCTGGACGCCTGTGTTATGGATAATGAAAGATTAAAGAAGCTTTCTATTAAAGAGCGTACATCACTTATAACCAGATTTACCACTGAAGCCATATGTCCTAAAAGTCCATACTGCTTTGGTTCAATTATACGTGAAAAATCACCGGACTTAAATCCATCCAAATCCTGAGAAAATTGCTTAATGGTTTTTTTGTACTGCAAGCCTGTTAATATAATAAAAACAATACAGCTAACCAAACATGCAAATAGTGTGTAAAAGGCAAAAAAAGCATTCCTACTGATGATGCCTCCAACAATACATAAAACAACACTAATTATAACGCCAATTAAATACAGATTACTCGACTTCTTATTGCTTGTGTCTGTCTTTTTCATAGAGCTCCCTCCGAAAATTAGAATGTTTAAAATGAAAACTATATCTTGAATTTTCATTTATATATATAAACATTTTATAGCTTATATTCTACTATTCTACAGAAACAAATAAAATCCTTCTTTATTTTCAGCTGGTACGGGTTAAATTTTTGGAGAAAATCAACAGAAATAGAAAATCTATATTCCTAATATTTGAATAGTTTGAGGTTTTCTAATCTATTGACATAGAATGTATAATTGTATACAATGATACACATATACATAAATACGATTCTAAAGAGCGTCCGAACTTTTTGGACACTTTCTTTATATTTTTCATTATTATTTATTTTTATTTTTGTCGCTGCAATGCAGCAGAGTGGAGGTCAATATGATAGAATTCAACAAAAAGTCAAATACCCTTGAACAAACACAATACAGGTATGCACTTCAGGACATAGCCGAGCCTAATTTGTACCGTGAAATATATAATTATGATGATGTTCCAAAATGTGCATTCAACCACAGAAGAGTTCCGATGAATCCTGCTGATGAGATATGGATAACCGATACTACCTTCAGAGATGGACAGCAGTCAAGAGCTCCATATACAGTTGATCAGATAGTTACCTTATTTGATTACCTCAATAAGCTTGGCGGTCCAAACGGACTTATTCGTCAGACTGAGTTCTTCCTCTATAGTGACAAGGATAAGGAAGCAGTTTATAAATGTATGGAAAGAGGTTATAAATTCCCTGAAATTACAAGCTGGATAAGAGCTTCAAAGAGCGATTTCGAGCTTGCCAAGCAGATGGGAATGAAAGAAACAGGCTTCCTTGTAAGTTGTTCGGATTATCATATTTTCAACAAGCTCAAAATGACAAGAAAGCAAGCCATGGAAAGTTATCTCAGTGTTATTAAGGAAGCTATCAACGTGGGTATCAAACCTAGATGTCATCTGGAGGATATTACAAGAGCAGATTTCTATGGTTTTGTTGTTCCCTTTGCTCTGGAGCTTAGAAAGCTAATGGATGAAAGTGGTGTGCCTATCAAACTCAGAGCCTGTGATACTATGGGTTACGGTGTATCCTATCCCGGAGCGGCGCTTCCAAGAAGTGTGGGTGGTATTATATATGGTTTAAGACACCATGCAGGCTTCCCCAGTGAGCTTATTGAATGGCATGGACACAATGATTTTTATAAAGCCGTATGTAACTCTGCCACTGCATGGCTATACGGATGTTCCTCAGTAAACTGTTCACTTTTAGGTATCGGTGAACGTACCGGAAATACTCCGCTTGAGGCTATGGTATTTGAATATGCTTCACTCAGAGGAACTACCGATGGAATGGATACCACTGTTATTACAGAAATTGCAGAGTACTATGAGAAGGAGTTGGATTATGAAATCCCTCTAAGAACACCATTCGTAGGCAGACACTTTAATGTAACTCAGGCCGGAATTCATGCAGACGGGCTTTTAAAGGATGAAGAGATATACAATATCTTCAACACTAAGAAGCTGCTTAACAGACCTATAGGGGTAGCAATTACACAGACCTCCGGGCTTGCGGGTATAGCTTTATGGATTAATAATTATTTCCGTCTTTCAGGGGATGCTATGATTGACAAAAAGGATGAGAGAGTAGCTGTTGTCAAGGAGTGGATAGATGCTCAGTATCAGGCTGGCAGAAATACTTCCATAAGCGACAAGGAAATGCTGAAGGGAATAAAAGAGATTGCTTCAAGCCTTATTCCTTAAGATAAGCAAAATATAAGCAAAAATAAGCAGAAGATAAGAAAATTATATAATATAGTAAATTGTTATAAAAAACCAATTATAAATTTTACTGGATTAATAATAAAAAAGTATAGATTTTATACTTAAAAATAGGTATTATTATAACGCGTAGCTTAATCATAAGAATGATACCATAGGTGTAGCAAAGCAGCTCAGAGGTGGTAAAATACTTCCGCAGTCGAGAAATTTCACTGAACCTATGCGTTATAATATATTTTTTAGGAGGTCTTTAAGAAATGGGGTTAAATTTAGCACAAAAAATAATAAAGGATCACCTTGTAAGCGGTGATATGGTTACAGGAAGTGAAATATCCATCAGAATTGACCAGACCCTTACACAGGATTCCACAGGAACAATGGCATACCTTCAATTTGAAGCAATAGGTATCCCAAGAGTTAAAACAAAGAAATCCGTAGCTTATATCGACCATAATACATTACAGGCCGGTTTTGAAAATGCTGACGACCACAAGTATATTCAGACAGTTGCAGCAAAGCACGGCGTATATTTTTCAAAGCCGGGAAATGGAATATGTCACCAAGTCCAACTCGAACGCTTTGGTGTTCCGGGTATGACTTTACTTGGTTCAGACAGCCATACACCGACAGGCGGTGGTATCGGTATGCTTGCTATCGGAGCAGGCGGTCTTGACGTTGCAGTTGCAATGGGCGGTGGACCATACTATTTGACAATGCCTAAGGTATGTAAGGTTGAATTAAAAGGAAAACTTAATCCATGGTCATCTGCAAAGGATATAATTCTTGAGGTACTAAGAGTTATGTCGGTTAAAGGCGGAGTAGGAAAAGTGATTGAATATGCAGGTGAAGGAATAAAAACTCTTACTGTTCCGGAAAGGGCTACTATTACAAACATGGGAGCCGAGCTTGGAGCAACTACCTCCGTATTCCCAAGTGATGATGTTACCCTTGAATTTTTAAAAGCGCAGGGAAGAGCCCAGGACTGGGTAGAATTAGTTTCTGATAGCGATGCAAGTTATGATGAGCATTTAGTAATTGATTTAAATACTCTTGAGCCAATGGCAGCTAAGCCTCACAGCCCTGATAATGTTGAGAAGATTTCAACTATAGGTAAAATCAAGGTTGATCAGGTAGCTATCGGAAGCTGTACAAATTCATCCTATATGGATTTAATGAAAGTTGCATCAATCTTAAAAGGCAAGACCATAAATTCTAATGTAAGCCTTGTTATTGCCCCTGGTTCGAAGCAGGTTCTTACCATGCTTGCTCAAAACGGTGCTTTGGCAGATATGGTTTCAGCAGGAGCAAGAATTCTTGAATCAGCCTGCGGACCATGCATTGGAATGGGTCAGGCCCCAAGCACTGATGCAATCTCACTTAGAACCTTCAATAGAAATTTTGAAGGACGAAGTGGAACAGCCTCGGCTAAGGTTTATCTCGTGAGCCCTGAGGTTGCCGCTGCAAGTGCTATAACAGGTGTATTAACCGATCCAAGAGAATTGGGTGAAGCTCCAAAGGTAGAAATGCCAAAGGAATTTATTATAAATGATAATTTGGTTGTAGCTCCTGCTCCTGAAGGAAATGACGTAGAAGTTGTCAGAGGGCCAAATATCAAGCCATTCCCTGTTAATAAGGCTTTAAGCGACAAGGTATCAGGAAAGGCATTAATAAAGGTTGGCGATAACATCACAACTGACCACATTATGCCTTCAAATGCAAAATTGCTTCCATTCAGATCGAATGTGCCATATCTTGCTGAGTTCTGTCTTACTCCATGCGACCAAGAGTTCCCTGCAAGAGCAAAGGAAAATGGCGGCGGCTTTATAATCGGAGGATCAAACTACGGGCAGGGTTCAAGTAGAGAGCATGCTGCATTGGCTCCTTTACAGCTTGGAATCAAAGGGGTTATTGCGAAATCCTTCGCAAGAATTCATATGGCAAACCTGATTAATTCAGGAATAATTCCTATGACCTTTGAAAATGAAGCCGATTATGATAAGATCGATATGAATGACGAACTTACAATTGAAAGTGCAATTGATCAGGTAAAGAAAGCCGATACTATTGTAGTAAAGAACCTTACAAAAAACTCAGAATTCAATGTAAAGGTATCTCTGTCGGACAGACAGGTACAGATGGTTCTTGCCGGCGGGTTGCTGAATTTTACAAAGGTAAATAACGGCTAAGAAATCAAATGCATTAATGTAACATTGTGACAAATGGTAAATTGAATAGAACACAACTTTTTATTATTGGCGTGTGAGTGCTTAAGCGTTGGAGCTTCAGCACTCAAGATACGCAGATGGGGAAATCAAAACAATGGCTAGGCTGGAATACGATGAAAGTGAAAACCTGGTGAATTCCCTCCGTGGGAAAGTTTTTAGTCAGCTTCGAAAGCAAATTTTAACCGGTGTTTACAAACCCGGGGATAGTCTTATTGAATTGAGATTGTCCGAGGAGCTTGGAGTTAGCAGGACACCTATACGAGAGGCAATAAGACAGCTGGAGCTGGAAGGACTTGTTCAATCCATACCCAACAAGGGAGTAATAGTAAAAGGCGTATCTGAACAGGATGTAGAAGATATCTTTATTATAAGAACTATGATTGAAGGTCTTGCAGCCAGATGGGCAGCAGAGAAGATAACTGAAGAGGAGATAAAGGAACTCCAGGAGGCGCTGGAGTTTGAGGAGTTCTATACAATTAAGAACGATGCCCAGCATCTGATGACCTATGACTCCAAATTTCATGATATCATTTTCAAAGCAAGTAAGAGCAGGCCGCTGATGCATATGCTGAGTACTTACCATTTCTATATTCAAAGTGCCAGAAATAATTCTTTTGAAACACCGGGGAGACCTGTGAAGGCTCTTGAAGAGCATCGTGCCATTTTTGAAGCTATCAAAAATAAAGATGCCGATACTGCTGAGAAGCTGACAATCCAGCATATTAGAAATGCAAGTAAGAACTTTAATGAAACACACCATAAGTAATATGTAGTAAGCTGAGGTTACAACAAATAAGCAAGTATAACTGTTAATATAAAATGACTCTGAGATAGAAATCAGGGTCATTTTGTCAGTTTGCGTGATATTGGTTGAATTACCTGGTATATATTCATATAATTATGTCGTAAGAGATAAATAACATATATACCTTCTATTGGTGTGTCGAGGGAGAAGGACCATGAAAGTTGATAGAATTTTGGAAATTATAATCTATTTACTGAACCATGATAATGTTTCTGCAAATTATTTGGCGGCACGCTTTCATGTATCGGTAAGAACAATTCAGCGTGATATGGTTACCATATCGGAGATTGGTATTCCAGTGTATTCTAATAATGGAAAGTTTGGTGGGTATTCAATTTTACCCACCTATAAACTAATGAACTCCAACATCAAAACCAATGAACATCAAATCATACTAAGAGCTTTGGAAAGTCTCTCAACTTCTTATACGAATGATACACTAAAAAACTTAATTGAAAAATATAATGCACTGATTGATAAAGAGGGTGGACATAAGATCTTCTGGGATTTCGGCGTGTCTAAAGAAAACCAGCAAGTTCAGAAAACAAATGAAATTCTTGAGAGGGCTATTTCGAGTAATCATTTTATTTCATTTGAATACCGGAACGCAAATGATCATAAAACTTCACAGTATGTTCAGCCTTTGGCAATACATTATAAATGGTATGCTTGGTATCTTTTTGCTTACTCGGCAGAGAAGGATGCGTATCGTACATTTAAAGTAGCAAGAATTCAAGATGCCAGTATTTCGGAACAAGCTTCCATGAAAAAGCACGGCGATATTAAAAGACTGATGGAAGAATCCGAAACAGCATACTATAAAACCTGTATCCGAATCGAACTGCGATTTTCAGCTGATGAATGTGACTTAATGAGAGAGTATTTCCCGGACTATCCCATAGATAAATTAACAGATCATGAATATAGAATGTTTATTGAAGTCCCTGCAAAAGAAAGACTTTGGAAAGCCCTACTGCTTAGTTTCGGAAACAAAGTACGTGTGATTTCACCAGAAAGTTATAGAAACGAGTTAATAGAAATTGCCCGAAACTTTATTTGTAATTACGACATATAGCTGTCGTCCTCATGTGATAAATTTAAATAACAGTGTGATAGGTGATTTAATTTACTATTCAGTTTGGTAGTTTATCTTAGCCTGAGCGTTATTAAGGAGGATTTCACATGAATAATAAAGAGGTAAAAGAAAAACTCTTTGAACTTGGAGCCGATCTTTGTGGTATTGCATGTATGGATAGATTTTCAGAAGCACCTGAAGGCTATCATCCTATAGATGTTCTGCCTACTTGTAAATCTGTCATTGTTTTTGCAGTTCATTTTCTTTCAGGTACACTTGCATGTAATACGGCTGTTCCATACACCAATGTCAGAAATATATTGTCTGATAAGATGGATAAAATAGCAGTACAGTTTTGCATCGATGCCGAAAATGATGGGATACTGGCAGTGCCTACAAGTGCACTCGGTTCTGAATATGATGATAAAACAGGAAGACACAGAAGTATTGTTTCTGCAAAACATGCGGCACAGTCAGCCGGATTAGGTACAATAGGAAGGCATTCCTTGTTGATTACTCCGGAATACGGAAGTATGGTGTGGCTAAACGTAATATTAACGGAATTAGAGTTGGAACCTGATGTCTTAAAAGAGAAGATATGTAATGAATGCAATCTTTGTGTTGAAATATGTCCTGTAAATGCGCTTAAAGATTTAGAGGTCAATCAACAGGCATGTTGGGATAATGCATTTGGTGAAGTAAAACAGGATTGGAGAATTAAATGTCATAAATGCAGGGATATATGTCCTTATCTATTTGGAAGCAGAAATGAAATGTTTGCAAGAAATATTAAGTAGGGGGTTTCCTTGATAGTGCTGCTGAACGTGCGTCTGTCATTTGTGTAGAAATAATATTCATTCTTATGATAGCAGGCTGCTTATATCCGTTGCATTTATCTGGAATCATGATCAATATTCCATTTTGTGGGTTAATGTGTATAATAAGAAGTGCAGCATACCAGTGGTATAGTATGTATTGAATGTTTAAAAGGGGAGGGATTGTTTTGCATGATGGGTTAACCTTAATGACATATAAAGATTATGAGGAATTATTAAATGGACCAAGAGGGCAATATTACATTGGCCGATGGGAATATTTCAAAGAGGTATTAAAAGTTATTCAAAATGAAAAGGTTAAAAATGTAATTGAATTAGGACCGGGATTATTGCCTATTGTAAGAAATTCTGATGTTATTATGAATCCAGAAGAAGATGCTTTTGGAAGTCCCAATGAAATCAGAGGAAAAGTCTTTAATTTTGATGCTACGACTAAGCCCTGGCCTATCGATGACAAGCAATATGATTTATTTATAGCGTTGCAAGTTTGGGAGCATCTTGACAATAAACAGAGTAGAGCATTTAGAGAGGTTATGAGGATATCTAAAATGGCAATTTTAAGTTTCCCTTATCATTGGGAGGGTGGAGAAGAAAAACCAAGCCATAGAGCACATAGGTCTATTGATAGAGAAATTATTGAGGATTGGACACTCAATATAAAACCTGAGAAGATAATCGAAATTTCAAGAACAGGACCTGAATTTAGTAAGGGTCCAAGGATTATTTACTTTTGGAAATTCTAAAATTTCTTATGAAACATATTGGCGTTATTACATAATCTTTATATTTACTGCACTTTCAAAATAAAATGAGGTTTTTTTGTTCCAGTACTTATTCCCGATCTGCTTGTTTTGCTACACAATTGCCTGATATTATGATGGACATTCCATTTCATGGCTTTAATGTGTATAATATGAAGTTCTGCATAGCAGTTTTAATCTGCGAACTTATCTTAAATACTGACGGAGGTAATGTATGGTTATTGAAAACAAAAGAATAGATGGGAATAGTCTAAAATGGATACTTCGTTGTCCAACAAAAAATGACGCAATTGAATTATCTAAATTAAGAATTGAAATTGATGGAGAAACAGAAAATCTTGATAGGGAATCTGGCGAAGGTTTACTAACGCCAGAAGATTTTGAAAAACTTATTTATGAAGATTCAATGGCAGAAAAAAACATATTTTTAGTTGCAGAAGTAGAAGGTAAAATTGTTGGGTTTACTCGTTGCGAAGGAAGTAAGTTAAGTAGGTTTAGATATAAAGCTGAGTTTGGAATATGTATATTGAAAGAATACTGGGGGCATGGAATTGGTAAAGTAATGATAGAAAATATCTTGATGTGGGCAGGTACTGCGGGAATTAAGAAAATTTCATTAACTGTAGTTCAAACAAATACAAATGCAATTCAATTATATAAAAAATATGGATTTGTAGAAGAAGGACTATTAATAAATGACCGTATTCATAAAGATGGAAACTATTATAATACTGTTATAATGGGAATAGTATTAGATAAGTAAATAATTTACAACTAAAACATATTATTATAGGAAGAACAAACAAAAGCTGCATATTCACAAAGAGTATGCAGTAATATTATCCTCGCAATCTGCTTGTATTACGAAACAAAATAAAAGGCGGGATTATTCTACCTTAAGCCTAGTAATAAGTTCATTAGATTTTGGATTGATGACTTTTTAATTGACCGAACGGTGCTGGTCCGATTACTTACATTAAAGACATCCCCTTAGCGCGGATGTCTTTAATTGGTGACCCATAGGGGATTCACGCCTGCTTCGCATGCTAATGACGTCGCCCACCATTCGCTTCGCTCACGATGCCGGGCTCCTACGCTCGCTGCTCGATGACCATTCAGGTCATCTCACGACACTCGCGCCCTCTCGGGTTCGAATCCCTAAATAAAATTTGCAACAAAAAAGGCACCCTAAAGGATACCTTTTTTCATGGTGACCCATAGGGGATTCGAACCCCTGTTACCGCCGTGAGAGGGCGGTGTCTTAGGCCACTTGACCAATGGGCCATAAACAAGCATTTATAATGCTTAATGACAAAAGTTATTATAGCACGAGCAATTTTTACTGTCAAGGAGAGTAATATATAACCTTTAAAGTGCAAAATTATGTGGTATAATAACACCTGTATCATTAGTGACTGGAAGAAAGGTACATATTTAACTGAAGTATAATTCGACCTAGCTGCAGTTAAATAACAGCTAATGCCATTATAGAAATTATTATATTGTAACCATAGGAGTTCTTATATATGAAACTACCAGAGGAATTTGAGAATAAGATGCAGGAGCTGATGGGCGGAGATGAATTCAACAGCTACCTGGAATCCTATAAAAAACCAAGGTTTTACGGCTTAAGAGTAAACACTCTTAAAATATCGGTGGAAGAATTTAAAAAAATGTCACCCTTTCACCTGGAACCTGTTCCCTGGACTGCTGACGGTTTTTATTACAGGGAGGGCGACAACCCGGGAAGACATCCTTATTATTATGCAGGACTGTACTATATACAGGAACCCAGCGCCATGCTTCCAGGGGCTGTCATTGGCGTGAAACCCGGAGATAAGGTGTTGGATCTCTGTGCAGCGCCCGGGGGTAAATCAGTTCAGATGGCTGCGCAGCTAAATGGTCAGGGGCTGCTGGTGGCCAATGACATCAATACTGAAAGAGTTAAGGCGCTGGTTAAAAATATTGAGCTTTGCGGAGTTAGGAATGCAATTGTACTCAATGAATCTCCTGACAAACTGGCTCGGAATTTCCAGGGCTTTTTCGATAAGATTATGGTAGATGCGCCTTGCTCGGGAGAAGGAATGTTCCGTAAGGATGAGGACGCTGTCAAGAGCTGGGAAAAATATAAATGTGAAAAATGCAGCTGTATGCAATGGGACATATTGCAGCAGGTGGACAAAATGCTTAAACCAGGTGGAGTAATTCTATATTCTACCTGCACCTTCTCACCTGAAGAGGATGAGCTTATGATAGAAAGATTTATGGATGCTCACAAGGGGGACTACGAATTACTTGAAATACCTAAGACAGGCGGAATAGAAGGGGGCCGTAATAATTGGGCGGGCTGCAGCTATGATTTCACTAAAGCTGCCAGACTATGGCCTCACAAGCTAAACGGGGAAGGGCATTTTGCCGCCCTTATAAGAAAGCTGGAGCCGCATGAAAAAAGCGATGATTGTGATGACCAAGCCGAGCTTTATGCTTTTCAAAACAATAGAAGCTGGGAAAAAGCAAATGTTATAAAAAGTCAGGAGGACTTAAGAGCCTTCAATAATGACCTGGCTGAATTTATTCAGGCCGGTACTACCTTGAATCTCCAAGGTATTGCCTTCCAGAAGGGGAATAATTTTTATTTCCTGCCAGAGGCCTGCCCTGATTTATCCGGACTAAAGGTTGCAAAATTCGGCTGGTATCTCGGAGAAAGCAGTCCAAAAGGCTTTATACCATCTCATTCCCTTGCAGTTTCTCTGAATAGTGAGGAAATGAAGAGGAAGATAAGCTTTACCACGGATTCCCGGGAAGTGAATAGTTATTTAAAGGGTGAAACCTTAATTGATTCAGGGGAAAAAGGTTATACTGGTATTTGTGTGGAGGGTTATACCCTTGGTTGGGCAAAACAGACGGGTGACATGCTGAAGAATCTATACCCTAAAGGCTGGAGAAAAATGGCCTGATATTTGTACTTCTAATATCAAAAACAGGGAGGTTTGACTTTTGAAGCAAAAGCAAAGGCTGGACAAAGTATTGTCCAATTTTGGATTTGGCTCCAGAACCGAAATAAAAAGCGCGGTAAAAAAAGGCTTGGTGACTGTTGATGGTGTAATTATCAAGGACAGTAGCCTTCATGTAGATCCTGCCGTTAGTACCATTTTTATGAATGGCATAAAGCTGGAATACCGTAAATATATATACCTAATGATGAATAAGCCACAGGGGGTCATTTCGGCAACTACCGATACACGGCAGAAAACTGTATTTGATATCATGCCTGAAGAATATAAGTGCTTTGACCTGTTTCCCGCGGGAAGGCTGGATATAGATACCGAGGGACTTGTTCTGATGACAAATGATGGGCAACTTGCACATGAAATTCTTTCACCCAAAAAACATGTAACAAAGCAGTATTACGCCCGTGTGCAGGGGAGGGTTGAGCAAGGTGATATTGATGCTTTTGAGCAGGGTGTTACTCTTGATGACGGCTATAACACACTTCCTGCAATACTTGAAATAATAAAGTCTGATGACATTTCAGAGATAAAGCTTTCAATTGTGGAGGGTAAATTTCATCAGGTAAAGAGAATGTTTGAAGCTGTCGGGAAAAAGGTTGTTTATCTTAAAAGACTTAGTATGGGAATGCTTAAGTTGGATGAAAGCTTGGGTCTGGGGGAATGTAAGGAGTTAACCGAAGCAGATGTGGAGCTGTTAAGAGCATCGGTGCAAAAGCGTTAAAAATGCAAGTGGCTTCATTACAGAGTATAACCTTTTGCTGTACAAATTACGTGTTTTATTTATATAATATTTAGTTGTCGCGACATGACTCAAAGACATGTCAAAGCCACTAACATGCAAAGCCACTAACATGCAAAGCCACAAACGCGGCTGGGGAGGTTAATGTGAACAAGCAGAGTATTCAGAAATTAGGTTTGTTTCTTACTGGACTTGAACAGAGAATAACAGAGAATAGTGAATTTTTTAAGAAGATATCTATTAAATTAAAATCTGGAGCAAAATTTTATGACGCAGTTATCACACTAAAAGAAAACAAATTATATCTTCAATATAACGGGAGAAATGATAAGCTCGAAATTTCCTGGCTGTGTGCTAGAATATCCAAAATTGTTGAGCAATATGAAGCAATGAACCTACTATATGAAGAAAGAGGTACGACTATATATATAGATGCTGATGACAAGGGCGTTAAGATGAAGACAAAGGACCAAGAGGTTGTTGACACCACCAAATGCCATAATGAAACCTCACACATTACAAACAGGGATTATTATATTAAGGTGGGGCATGCTGACCCGGTTTTAAAGGCTATAGGCATACTTGGTGAGAACGGTAAAATTAAAAACGATATGATAAGAAAGTATAATCAGATCGATCACTACATTGAATTGGTAGATGGTATACTAAAAAGTTTATGTTCCAAATATGACAAAATAAATGTTGTTGACTGTGGGTGCGGAAAATCCTATTTGTCCTTTGTTTTGAACTATTATATAAAGGAAGTCCTGAAGAAGAACTGCCACTTTACCGGGCTGGACATTTCACAGGCAGTAATCGAATCGTCTCGAAAAATTGCTGAACAACTGGACTATAAAAATATGGATTTCAGAGTTACTGATATAAGAAACTATACTTCAAATGAAGAAATACATCTTGCTATAAGTCTTCATGCCTGCGACACTGCAACCGATGCGGCAATAGCGCTGGCGGTTAATAATAATGCAAAGGCAATTGTCATGGTTCCCTGCTGTCAAAAGGAAATCCTGAGCCAATACTCATTCGATGTTTTGCAAAATATTACAAAACACGGTGTGTTGAAAGCAAGGCTTGCAGATGTACTAACTGATGGTATAAGGTTAATGCTCCTTGAAGCAATGGGCTACAAGGTATCTATTGTAGAATATGTATCCCCTCTTGAGACGCCGAAAAATCTTATGATTAGGGCTGAAAAAACAAGTGGATTCAATAGAGCAGCCATGGAAGAATACAGCCAGCTTAAGGAACTCCTGAGAATTAATCCCACCTTGGAAAAACTTATAACAAGGTAATATATCAGCTGCATTTGACAGGACACAATTTGGGAAAAATGTAAATATATACAATTATGGAAAATTGACACAATTTTATCAAAGTGGTATAATATTGAAAATATGAATTAAGCTTAGAATTAATCTCAATAAAAATGAATGTACAAGGAGTGGTAAAAATGGCAGTAAAGACCTATGAAGATTACGGTGTTATTCTATCGAAGAAAACCTTATACAATGGGGATAGACTTAAAATAACATATAACGGATTGCTTGTGCAGGCAGGAGCCGAAAATGTTTACCTTCATTCAGGATATGGCAGCGATTGGTCAAACAGTTCATATATTCAGATGCAAAAGACACAGGACGGTTTTTCTGCTGAAGTGGAAGTACTTGAAGGAAACACTCTTGAATTATGCTTCAAGGATTCTGCGGATAACTGGGATAACAATTCCGGAAATAATTATTTGTTTAAAATATCTCCTAAAAAGGAAAAAAGGACTGAAGCTGTAAAGGCCCCTAAAGGTAAAACAGAAAAGGTTAAAAAAGCTGGAACAAAAGGAACTGAAAATAAGAAAGAAGAGCCAAAGTCCAAAGGGCCAAACAGCAAAGATACAAAAGGCAAAGATACAAAAGGCAAAGATACTGATAGCAAAGATGCAAAAAGTAAAGATACTAAAGTAAAACCAACAGATAAAAAACAAAAAACTACACAAATCTAGGTTAAAAGTACATGTATTTAATATTACATATAAACCACAGGCCTATAAAGAACCTGTGGCTTTTTCATAAAAGTTGAATAATTAAACTACAACTACTATTCTGAACAGCTTTTTCCAAGTATAATAATTATAACATATACTTTCCAAGAGGATACCGCATTCATGTTAAAAGACTTATTACATAAAATAAACATATACGAAAAATATAATAGGCTGGTCACTAATGAAGGTAAAAGAATTTTCATTCGTACAGTGTATACATTGTCCTTCTGTACTGCAGCAACAATATTTATATGGTATTTCGGAATCTTCAATCTGTCTTCTGTGAAGTATGACGGCTTGATTCCGGAAGAGTTCCTAAATGAGGCCGAAACAGGTCTGAATGATCAAATTGTTCTTTCTGAAAAAAACAACAGTAGCAGAATTGAGAAAGAAAATACAGGCCCTGACTCCCGTTTGCCTTCAACTGCCAGAGCTATAGTTACTACTGGCCCGGCTGTAATCACAAATGGAGAGAAAAAAACCGAAAGCAAACCCAGCCCTCCAAAAAAAAGCAATTCTAAAGAACAACCCGTTAAAAAGGAAAAAGTTCAACAGACCATTTATAAAGGCGAAAACAGGCCTAATGTAGCCTTAACCTTTGATGACGGCTACAATAAAAAAACTATAATTAAAGTTTTGGATGTTCTTAAAAGTAATGATGTCAAGGCAACCTTTTTTATAATAGGAAGGGTATTGGATGACTATCCCGAAGTCTGGAAGAGAGCAATAGATGAAGGACATCAGATATGTAATCATACAGTAAATCATGCTTCGCTGACAAAACTATCCGATCAGCAGGTAAAGAACGAAATCGTTGGTTGGGAGTCATGTGTTAAAAAGACTCTGTGTGAAGATTATTTGATGAAAATGAAAAAGGAATTTCCTTACTTAAGACTGCCGGGCGGGGGCGGCAATAAAAATGACAGAATACTTTCCATTGCACAAAGCTGCGGATATAAGGTAATCGGATGGAATCTTGAGACCAACAGCAGTATTATCAATCCTATGAGAAATACCCATACTGCCCTTGAGATAGCCGAAAGGATTGAAAAGCATGTTGTTAATAACTGCTCTAATGGTTCAATAATTCTGCTTCATTTTAATCAATATGACATACCGAACCTTGATAAAATTGTGACGGGAATTAAAAAAAGAGGATTTGGTTTACAGACGGTTACAGAAGTGATAAAAAAGAACTAGATGTCAATTTTACACTATATAATACATAAAAATAAGTTGTTGAAACAGGATATAATGTGTCATATAATTTTAATGTTAAACCAAACAAAAATGGGGGTTATATAATAATGAAAAGTGTTATACGTGACATATCATTGGCAGATAAGGGAAAACAGAAAATTGAATGGGTAAGAAGAAATATGCCGATCCTTAGAAGCCTTGAGGAGGAATTCAGAGCAACTACACCATTTAAAGGTGTAAGAGTTGTTGTATCAGTTCACCTCGAAGCTAAAACTGCATACTTGGCGAAATTGTTTGCAATAGGAGGCGGAGAAGTATCTGTCACAGGAAGTAATCCTCTCTCAACTCAGGATGACGTAGCTGCTGGTCTTGTAGCAGAGGGACTTGATGTTTATGCGTGGTATAACTCCACAAAAGAGGAATATGAAGAGCATCTGAACCTGGCACTTGGCTACAAGCCAAATATTATTATAGATGATGGCGGAGATCTTGTTAATCTTCTTCACACTACGAGAAAAGAGCTTATACCTCATATCATGGGAGGTTGTGAAGAAACTACTACAGGGGTCCTTCGTCTCAAAGCAATGGAAAAACAGGGAGTACTTAAATTCCCTATGATTGCTGTTAATAACGCTAATTGTAAATATCTTTTTGACAATAGATACGGCACAGGACAATCTGTGTGGGATGGTATCAACAGAACTACAAATCTTATTGTAGCAGGAAAAAATGTTGTTGTAGCAGGCTATGGCTGGTGTGGTAAGGGTATTGCACTTAGAGCAAAGGGCTTCGGAGCTAACGTAATTGTTACTGAGGTTGATCCTATAAAGGCAGCCGAAGCTATTATGGATGGTTATAAGGTTATGAAAATGTCTGAGGCCGCAAAAATCGGAGATCTGTTTATTACAGTAACCGGCTGCCGTGACGTCATAACTGCAGAACACTTCAAGAGCATGAAGGATGGAGCGATACTCTGTAATGCCGGACACTTTGATGTTGAAGTGTCGGTAGAGCAGCTGGAAAAGTTAGCTGTAGAAAAGCAGGAGCAAAGAAAGAATATAATGGGTTACAAGCTTGATAACGGGAGATGGCTTAACCTGTTGGCAGAGGGAAGACTGGTTAATCTGGCAGCAGGAGACGGACATCCAGCTGAGATTATGGATATGAGCTTTGCATTGCAGGCGCTTTCAGCAAAGTATATGCTTCATAACTTCCGTAAGCTAGGAAATAAGGTTGTTGATGTTCCTTCTGAAATAGATCAGGCTGTTGCCGAAATGAAGCTTAAATCCTGGGGAGTAAAGATTGATAAGCTATCCAAGGATCAAAAAAATTATCTTAACAGCTGGACTGAATAGCGGGGGAAAAATGAATTTAGATTTATTAATTAAGAATGTTGATATTATAACCATGGATGACCTGAATATGGTCATCCATGATGGTTTCATAGGGGTTTCCGATGGTAGGATATGTCTTTTGACCGATAAGCTTCCTGATAATGTTACCTATAATATAGAAATAGAGGGTAAAGGCAAACTTGCAATGCCCGGACTGGTTAATTCACACAGCCACAGTGCAATGACGTTAATGCGGAATTATGCGGATGATATCGCTTTGGAAACCTGGCTGTTCGATAATATTTTTCCTATTGAAGCAAAACTCACAGACCAGGATGTATACTGGGGAACCATGCTTGGTATAACTGAAATGCTTAAATCCGGTGTTACGGCCTTTGCAGACATGTATATGTTTATGGATGAAGTTGCTAGAGCTGTAACTGAGACAGGTATCAAAGCAAATCTTTGCAAGAGTCCGGTACAGTTTTTTGAAGGTGGAGAATTGAAACGCCTTGATATGAGTCAGGGAACTGTAGATTATTTCAATCAGTACCATAATAGTGCCGAAGGCAGAATTAAAGTGTTTGTAGAAATCCATTCAACATACATGTTTAACGAAAAAACTCTGATAAATGCTGCTGACCTGGCAAGACAGCTTAACACTGGTATTCATATTCATCTTCTGGAAACTGCTACAGAAGTGGAGTCCAGCAAAAGAGACTATGGTATGACTTCAGTTGAGATATGTAAAAAGACTGGCGTACTAGATGTACCTGTTCTTGCTGCTCATTGCGTACATCTCTCCGATAGTGACCTTGAGATAATGAGGGATATGGGCTGCAGCATTGCACACAATCCTACCAGTAATCTAAAACTTGGAAGCGGTATAGCAAGGGTTCCTGAGATGGTTAAAATGGGGATTAATGTTTGTCTGGGCACAGACGGTGCTGCAAGCAACAATAACCTGAACATGTTTGAAGAAATGAATCTTGCAGCACTTATCCATAAGGGTGTGGCCATGGATCCCAAATTAATGCAAGCTGACACTGTATTAAAAATGGGAACCTGTAATGGTGCTAAAGCAATAGGTTTCGAAGAATCTGGCAAAATAGCGGTAGACATGAAGGCTGATATTATTCTTGTTGATACTGACAAACCTCATTTTTATCCGAAGAATAATCCCTTGTCCACGGTAGTATATTCTGCACAGGCATCAGATGTAGATACGGTTATTGTGGATGGAAAAATTGTGATGAAGAATCGAGAGTTCTGTACTATAGATGAGGAAAAAATAAAATACCAAGTCCATTCCTTGACTAAGCGGCTGTTGGGCAGGTAATCATTGATAGGTGACATAAAATATATTTAATTATATAATTAAACTCTGGCATTAGCTTTTCTCAGGGTTTTTTACTGAAAGAAACACTGTATGTCAGTAATACTTTCTATAAGTACAGAGAAAGCGAACTCGACGCTTATGCTGTTGTAATAATTTACATAGAGGTTTTCCGGTCTTGGTGTCAAATTAATATATGATTAGTGTATTTGTTTATATACCTAAATTATGTACCCATTAAGATTTGGAGAATTTTGTGATCACGGAGGAATTTCAATGTCAGTAACTTTAAGTATATGGTCTACCAAGCGGGGAGAAATACGAAGGTTTTTACATAGTTTTTATCAAAAGGATTTCAAAGGTGAAGATAAATCAAGGCGCTGGGTAAGGGATTTTACAAATCCGATGGATTCCATAGATATGATAAGTGCTTTGATGGATAATATTGAATACTTTGATGTAACACTATATATACATATGGAGAACGGTTTTTTACATAAGATAACAGAAAAAAATTATAATGATGTTATTAGGGGCTTGATTGGAATTTATTATTTTCCGGTGAAATTTGAATCGGGTCTTGAAATTTCTTAGTGTACATACTTTTATACATTCTGTCTGTCATATAAAAAATGAATAAATAGTCTTATTTTTCTGCTTCGTTTAAATATGATATAATATGACTGATAAAAGCGGCTCACGGAGGAGAATAAATGGAGCGGGAACTCAGTCAGACAGAAGTTTGTGAAATTGGAGTTAATGAGGTTATTGCTTCGACAGTTGAAGCGGGGGGGCAACAGAAAATGAATAACACATCAACCTTTTCTCAATCATATAATTGCAGTCAGCAACAGCTTCAATGGACCGACAGGCAAGTGACGACACTTGAAAGGCAATTACTTTTAAATAACTACCGGACAAGTACCGGAGCAAGTGTTTTAAGTAACTGGACTAAAGTTTTTTTATGTGCTCTTTCGGTAATTATCCCTGGTATAGGTCAATTAATTGGATTAATTTCTGGTTTGGTTATGATATCCAATGACAATGATTCAGACAAAAGATCCTACGGAGCTGCATTATTAACTGTCTCAATTATTATCTTTGTTATACAGTTGATTTTCTGGTTCTTATTTGCACTAACCATAGGTCCTGACCTTTATTGATATAAACCGAGTAAACTCAGATAGGTGATTAAAATATCAAAAAAAGAATTAAGAAATAAATACCTTGAATATAGAAATAATTTAACAAAGGAACAGCAGCTTTATTTTTCCAGGGTTGTTGCTGAAGAATTGAGTCAGCTCCAATGGGTGATTGAGGCCGAGAACATAATGTGTTTTGTCAGCTTTGGCAGTGAAATACATACACATGAATTAATAAAGGTCTGGCTTAAACAGGGTAAGAAGGTAAGCGTACCGTGTTTGGAAAAACTACCTGACGGAGAAAGAGTTATGCACGCTGTTATGATAAATGGTTTTAGAGATTTAAAGACTAAAGGCAGTTTTGGAATACTTGAACCTGAACTTGGTCAGAATGTTATTAATGAACCTGGTAAGCTCGATGTAGTAATAGTTCCCGGAAGTGTATTCGATATTAACAGGAATCGGATGGGCTATGGCGGGGGCTTCTATGACAGGTTTTTAATACAGACAGCGTCACATTGTAAAAAGATTGGGATATGCTATGATTTTCAAGTTCAAAAGGACATACCTCATGAAGCCTTTGATGTACCCCTTGACTTAATTGTTACTGAAAAAAGAATATATTAGCAGAAGCAATATAGATATATCTGATTAGAAATAATATACATATTGAATATTTATTAGGGTCGATCGGTGAAGAGCTGAAGGCCCTTTTATTGTATATCTTGAAAATCATGTGATAATATAAAGTATCCTGCAGTCATACAGCAAACGGCTCGATTAGGTTGTTTCAGAGTTGCTTATAGCTTCATGTATATGAGGTTCCGAATTAATAATTGTCCCGGACAGGCTTGATAATTCAAGCGGTTCATTTAACTCTTCCATATGGTAACCGAGGGATAACCAAATGTCGGTTGTCTATTGAGAGAAGGGTATTACCCTGCAGAATTACTCCAATTATAAAGCTGTTGTGGGTACAATATTGGAAATATGGCTTTTCTCTGCCTTCAACAATTTCTACATTACCGTACTGAAAAAAACAAATTTTGTTTTAAGTCATGAACAAGCTCTCCTGATAACTATTCTATCACATCTAATATTTGATATTGCCCTTAATCATCTATTAGATTGTCTAATTTATTAATAAGTAAATATAATTATCAAATGGACAAATTTTAATATTCAATGCTTGTGAATATAATTAAAATAGAAGTTCTCCAGCCTCTCATGTTGATGCAGGTAATGAAATGAGGTTAAATCAATGCCAAGAACTAAGCCAAAAAGAATTCTGAGCATCTATAAAGGAAAAGTAGATATAAAAGAGCTGATATTCAAAATAATGTCGCTGGAAGCAAGGAGGTAACAGTGCAATGCTCGGATTCAACAAGCCCGATATAAATTATCACATTGGAGTATATGTACGCCAGAGCAGAGATGATAATGAGGAAAACCTGGAAACTATAGAAACTCAGAAAAAACTTCTGATAGATTTTGTTAAAAGAAGTAATCTTGGAACCATTTATAAAACCTATGTGGATGACAATGTATCAGGTTCAGGCTTTGAGAGAAATGCACTGGAAGAATTAAAAAAAGATGTGCTGTCCTGTAACATAAATCTCGTAGTTTTGAAGGATTTGTCCAGATTGGGGAGGAACAATGCTAAAACTCTGCTGTTTCTCGATTTTCTGGAGGAATACGGTGTACGGGTTATGACTGCAGACGGAAGGTATGACAGTCTTAAGGATAATGAAACCGTCGGTATTGATACCTGGTACAATGAACGATATGTTAGAGATATATCTAAGAAAATCAGAGCTAATCTTCGCTTCAAAATTGAACAGGGTGAATATATAGGGAATGCCCCTTATGGTTATGTCAAGTCCGTAAACGAGAAAAACAGGCTTGTTGTAGATACTAGGACGGCTCCAGTTGTAAGAGAGATATTTAGTCTATATAAAGAGGGGTACGGCTATGCATTAATAGCTAAAATGCTCAATGAAAAAGGGTATCCCTCACCTTCTTCAAAAAATTCCGATATTCCGATTACACCCTGGAATCAGGTAGCAGTGCAGAGAATTCTATGTAACCGAGTATATATAGGGGATACGGTTCAGGGAGTCAGTGAAAAAATAAGCTTTAAGAACAAGAAAACCAGACGACTTCCTTTTGACAAATGGATTATAACTACAAATACCCATGAACCTATTATAAAGAATGAAGATTTCGAGGAAGTCCAGAAAATTAGGGCGAAAAAGCGCTCAAGCCAGGGCTATAACAGAAATATATCTCACCTGTTAAGTAACATGCTGTACTGCGGAAAATGTGGTAAAGCCATGTATGTGAGGGTCCGTAAGGACAGACCTGTGGGATACATATGCAGCTCTTATTCAAAATATGGAAGCGACAGCTGCTCCAGTCATTATGTAACTGAACAGGCTATTTTGGAGGTCATCTCGGATGAACTGTTGGAAATGCTGTCAAACAGGGAGCTCATTGATAACTTTAACCTCAGATATGCCAATGAGGAGGATGACCGACAGAAAAGATATGAAATGGCCCAGAAGTTGGAGCAGCAGATAGCAGCTAAGCAAAAGCAGCAGGATATTCTCTATATTGACAGGCTCGAAGCAAAAATCTCTGAACAGCTTTTCTTAAGAATGAATCAAACCATAGAGGACCGTATCACTTCCCTTAAAAGGGATAAGGAAAAGCTGCTGCAGGAAGAAAAAAAGCTACAGGATAAACTACAGGTGGTTGAGGCTTTCGTTAACAGGATAAAATCCCAGGGAATAAGCAAAAACATTATTGAGCAGATGGTTAACAGGGTTATCGTTTACGACAGCTGTGATAGTGAAGAACTCCAGAACACAGGATTAAGTATGGATGAAGCTAAAAACGGTCTGATAATTATTGAGTACAACTACAATAATTGGAGGGAAGGTTGAAAATATCCTATTAAATAGCATTATAAAGAACTCCAAAAAGCGAAATTGGCTTTTGGAGTTCTTTTGTTGAAATTACACATATAATTCAATAAATTAAAAATTTACAAAAAGTCTTGTACTTATTATTTAAATTTGGTATATTATGTAATATAAGTAATATATTATCTAGAACATTCTAAAATTTCTTTATATTTTTCTAAAAAAATTATTTACTCAATAAGGTTAATAAAAATTTTCAGCAATAATCTCATAATACTATATTTGCTTTCAGCAAGTTTTAAGTTTTATATAATTATTATCCTATTACACAAAATATTTTCTAAGTTGCTTAGTAAAGGAGAACTGCTATGAAATCTTTTTTTAAAAGAACAATTCTACTATTTATTATCATGTCAATTTTAATCCCGTCAAATTTTAATACAATATCAGCAAGCTCAGGAGATGTCAGTAATGCTGTCAAGTTTACCGATGTTAAGAACACCTCCTGGTATTATTCCTATGTAACAAGACTGACTGAGTTGAAAATTACCGGTGGTTATACCGACGGTACATTTAAGCCAAACAATCCTGTCACAAGAGCTGAATTTGTCACTTTCCTCTGTAACATCAAAGGGTATAAGCAGTCACAGGGCAATCCTTTTAATGATTCGCAAAAGAGCTGGGCAAGTGGATACATAACAACAGCTCTTGCAAATGGGTTTATTGAATTAACAGAAGACAAGAAGTTCAGACCCAATGATGCTGTAACAAGACAGGAAGTTGCTGAAATGATGTGCAGAGCATTGAATATATCTCCCGCTTTAATCACTAAAACGCCATACGCAGACTTAGATGTGAAAATCAATTCAGGATACTCAACTTCTGCATACAATAATTACCTTATGCGTGGAGCTGAAAAAGATGGTATGAGATACTTTCAGCCGAAGGACAAGCTTACCAGAGCTGAAGCAGCTGCAGTAATTGTTAATGCCTATGATTACAACGGGGACAAAATGGCTTATCTGAACAAAAAAATAGCTGAAGAAAATAAGAAAAAGGAAGAAGCAGTTAAAGTGAAGCAATCGGCGGAAAAAAAACCGGCAACCTTTAAGGAAAGTGTGGACTTCCTAAAACAGAAGGGGATATTATCCGGGGCCTCAGAAACAGAATTTAAAGCTGCCGAAAATATATCGAAAGAGCAATATATGAAACTGTTGCTTTTGGCAGTTGACAAAAATTCTGCCCAAGCTACAGACTTTATAAATTCTGCCATTAACCTGGGTATTCTCCAAAATGGTGAAGTTACTTCAGATTCCAAAGATATTCATATCAAAAGGTCTGAATTAGCAAAATGGACCTTAAGAGCTTATGAAAAGTTGAACAATGTACAATATCCTGACTATCTGGAAGCCTATAAAACTATGGTCACAGACTACAAAACTCTTGGTAAGGAAGATAGGGCAAACAGCGTTAAGGGTGTGTCTGAAGGCTTGGTGACACCTGTAAACGGTGAATTTAAGCCAAATGATACTTGTACTAACGGTACTGCTGCGTTAGTATTACACCGCTTATTGTCAGCAGAACAGAGAGAGATTGCAAAGCCAATCTTTGCTGCACCTGACAAAGAGCTTGAAATGTTTTTGTCTGCGGACAACTACCAAAATGCAGTCAAGGTATTCTCAATGTGGAATATTAACAGAATAGTTGACGGAAAGATTTTGTGGAAAACCTACGAGGACGGTGTATGCCTGTTACCAACTCTCAGCAACAGGCATTCCAACAAGGAGGCCTATGAAGCTGTAAAGGTATTGGTAGGTTATGCACGTAAACATGGACACCACGTTGAAGCGTATTATTGTTATGGTGGCGTAGATAATCTTTTTCAGATATTCTATA
>JAEYWA010000226.1 GCA_023431385.1 Bacillota bacterium
TTACCGGTTTCAATTCATCTCCACCGTTTTGTGCTATTTCATAAAGCTTCATATTAGTCAGTTCCATATCGGGGTCTTTGAACAAATCTATTATGATATTATTTTGTCCAACCATCATATTGCCGGCATACTTATACCCTTGATAGGAATAAACACAGCTATAGCTCTTTCCTGCCTCAAATTTATTGGATTCCAATTTAAAGTTTCCTTTTGAGTCGGTAATTGCTTGCTCTCCACCTACCGTTATTTCTATACCTGCTAGAGGAGTAGTTGTGACTGTACTCTGATTCAAGAAAGTCTTGTCCGATATAGATATATTCCCGGATATTACTCTCTTGTCTCTATTTGGGTCGGTCTTCACAAAATTGTAGTAAACTGTCGGCATGTCATAGCTTGCCTTCAAATAGTAAGAGTCTCCTACGGTTTTTCTCCTATCTATCATGCGGTAATCTTTAAATAGAGAATCCTCCCAAGTGGAGATAATTCCATCTTTATCAAGGTCTCCAGTGGCATTCATCCATTCAATATTAAAGTTGCTTTGTGTATAACCATTTATTGTATATACGTCGTTTCTGGTAACCTGGTCATATACAATAGGATTAAAAGCATCTCCTGTTTTAATTGCGTTATTTCTTTCATCATTTAATGTTACAAAGGCTCCACTTTGCAGCATAAAATCTACAGGTTGCTCAGCACCATTGATTGTCATAGTCGCATAACAGCCAAAGTATTTAGCATCCCAATAATTTAGAGAGAAACTATATATCCCTGAGTTGTCTCTAGTCAATGTTTTAGTTTCCACCAGCTGAGCTTTCACATCCACAGTATCCTTATATAATTTGTATTCTACCGATGCTGGAACTGCTGCATTATTTGTTGAACGAAGTTTATATTGGAAAGTGTATGCTTTTTTACTTTCTTGTTCTTTTTTATAGAAGTCCTGTGTATCATTATCATTTAGGAAGCTTGGTCTAATATCCTTACCTTCTGAAATTATTTTAATATCGTAGGCTTCATATTTTGTACGGCTTGTCGGGTTTTCCTGAACAGTTATAGCATTAACGGCAAAGCTTGGCATAATGTTTGTAAATTTTGCAGTAGGCTTATAGGTTAATTCTGTTTTAACTGCTGGATTTATGTTGCTGCTATTCAGCTGAACCTTATTTGCATTTAACATAAAGGAGCTGGTAGAGGGCAAATTACCAGAAGAGCCTACATTCATATTATTAAAATAGGTTGCGGCATCCCCCAATGAATTTACCTTTATGCTGCTATTATCATTTTGAACATACCAGTCATAAACAGTGGCATTATTCTTGGGAAGTGTCTTGAGTTTTAGAGTGTCAAATCTACTAATTGCAAATACCCTGCTGTTTGCGCCATTTATATAACCATCAATGCTACCTTTTGTACTGTCAATATCCAACTTTATAAATGTTTCATTTTTAGCCTTAAACACTGGGCGCACTTCAATAGACCAGCTGGTTCCGCTGTTTCTCAATAGTGCATTGGCATATAAGCCTTGGGTCTCATTTTGGTATGCTGCTGCATTTTCTCTAAACCACTGAGAATTTAAGTTCATTACATTTCCTTCGAAATACTTCCAATTGCCCTGCCTATCTCTAACTTTATATCCCCAGAAGTACACATCATCAGCATAACTCTTGTTTAGTGACGTATCTGTATTGAACACAGGGTCAAAAGTTATTACGTCACTACGGTATACATTTTTTGAGGTCTGGTTGTCACTAACACCTGCATTATGACCCCCGTCACGGGATACGTTACGTATTCTCATTGTTCCTACATTTATTGGGGTTCCTATTCCAACAGGCTCTCCTGCTGAGTCAATACCGGTAACAGTTCTAGCCATTACACCAGTATCATTAGGGTCATTTTCTATTTTAAGTGTATAGGGTTGTAAACTTAGTCGTACACCATTGGCATTTAACTTATTATCGGTATTGTCTCCGCCATTCCACGCCCAATACTCTAAACTTGAAGAGCTCCACATCCATGGCTTTAAATCCGCGGCTTGAATATAATGTGTAAACCGTCCGGATTTGGATACCACTTGATACTGATTGTTTCCATATTTGTTCCAGGGTGATGCGGCTGGCCCATTTATAACAAACTTAGAATTAAAGTTGTAGCTAGTCTTCCATCCGCATGAACTCCTGCAATGCCATCCGAATAACCACCAATCATTATGTTCGTACCATGATTTACCTTTACCGGTATTGCTCCAGCCAAATTCTAAGCTTTTTACTCCAGAAAGTGAAATTGGAGCCTGAACTCCGGCACTACTTCTTGCCGCATATGGATTTATAGTCATTCCATATACTCCTACATTGGTTGGCTGCGGCGCATTGTTGGCATATCTGAGGGTAAAGTCCTTTGGCATTACAACATAATTTCCTTCACCCTCCATTTTGCCATTAGGAGTTATTTTTTCAAGAGCTGAGGACTGGTTTATTACTGTGTAATCAACCATAAGTCTTGTGCTCTGAGAAAATGTATTCATATTAGCTGATTCAATCTCAGCTTTGCCCTTGTAAAGTGGAAATGAGCCAGGAGCTTTAGTTAATGTTATTATAGTTTTTTCCTTGCCCGATGTAGCTCTGTCGTCATCTATAATGATCCCAAAAGTTTTATCCTCGTCAGTATAAGTTGTAATCAAATCTACCGTAAAAGCTTGTTCTGTAACTCCAGGTAAAAACAATAACTTTTTAGAGGTTGGTATGTAATCTACATTTGGCTCTGCTGTACTACCTGCAGTCCCTACTGTTACATAGGCCATTGTATGTATCCCTTTGGTACGTTTTACCTTAACGGATACTTGTGGAATTCCCGCTTCAACAGTAAGCTTGTCCATTTCCATTTCGTACATGGAATCTTCAAAAACTTCATTATCTATTATGTTTACCCATCCAGTATAGAACTCTCCTATTTCTGCTCCCCCTGTAGCATTAGAAAGAACAATCATAAACTGTTCTTCACTTTCTGATAGGTCATCGTCTATAGGTTTTATCAAAATAGACTTCTCGTATTCACCATCTTTAAAGGTGAGTGTGGTTTCCATACCCGGAATATTGTCATAATAGTCTTGATAGTTATCCTTTAATATTTCAGCCTCAGTTGGCTTCATATCAAGCTCTTTCCAATCAGGAACGTTATAGTTCTTTCCTGAGAGTATTTTGGATGCACTTCTAAGACCACTTGCACGGCTTTCCAACTTTTGTGCCGATTCTGCTGCAACCTGATTTTTAACGGTCTCTTGTGGTTCCTTTACCGCTTGCTCAGGCTGACTCTCCTGTTGCTGTGGCTCCTCTACTGCCTGCACTGGTTGACTCTCTTGCTGCTGTGGCTCCTCTACTGCCTGCACTGGTTGACGCTCTTGCTGCTGTGGCTCCTCTACTGTCTGCACTGGTTGACTCTCTTGTTGCCGTGGTTCCTCTACTGTCTGCTCTGGTTGACTCTCCTGTTGCTGTGGTTCCCCAACCAGCTCATTTTCTTCTACTGAATTGCCTTCTAGTGCCTTCTCCAACTCCTCCTTTTGGTCTAAAGTTGGTAATTTCGCTTTGAGTCCTAAATCATCACTATTTTTAATTTCTGTTTCTTCCTGCGTGGCCTCTTCCAATATTGGTTTTGAATCTGGATTCTCTGGTATTTCTTTGTTCCAGAGAATCCCTGGTTCTTCTATTATATAGTCGACACCATATTTTGTAGAAACATCAATAGCTTTAAAATTTACTTTTGCTTCGCCTTGAGTTCCTCCCTGTCTGGCAATTTTTATTTCGTAGGTTTTTGTATCTTCGCTTATGCTAAACCTAGTTCCTACAAATGTAAATACACCATTAGGAAAAAGCTCCTTCATCTCTTCTCCGCCTTCAATGGCGTCTCTTAACTCACTCTGTATGTTAGCCTCTTGAGCAAATACAGCGGTCGGAACAGCAGAAATAAAAACTGCTACCATGCATATAATTGCTATAACTCTTCTCATCTTAATTTTCATCAGATTGTATGGCCCTTTCTCAAAATTTAGGTTTACACACGTTAAAAAAACCAGCTTCTAACCACAACCTCCACTTCTTAGAAGTGGAGGGGTCTTTGTGCTTCTTCATAACGCCTCGGTTCAAAAGTAAACTTTTCCGTTGTAGGAAAGTTTACCTTCCTCAGCGGTGTTTCAACGATACAAAGGTCACCAAAGGTGACCATGGATATGCTCACCGCCTGAAAACCAAATCGGAACCCACCACCTAAAGAGGTGGGGGACATCAATTATTGCCTCGTTATAACACCTACGTTCAGAGAAAATTTTTCGACTGTAGAAAAATTTTCTTACTTCAGCGGTGTTTCAGCGAGGTAATTTATTGCCTCGCTATATTTTTGCTTTTGTATCGCCGCTGATATCTTGTGTAGTTGTTCTGATAGTACTTCTCAAAGCTCCGCCGGTCACTTCGTTAAGACTTTCAATATCCAATTCTTCAACTACACCTGCATTAGAGATTTCTTTCTCTACTCCCTCTTCATTTAACTTCCCTTTCAAACCTTTAACTTCTCCCATTTTTCTCATCCTTTCTTCAATTTGTTTTGTAAATATGATTTGATTGGCAATAAAAAAATTGCCTATTAATTACTATTTCCAATATATATTTTGTTGGCTGAAAGCAACAAATTAAACGGTGGCTTGTAGCCTATCTTCCTTGCTACATCATAATTTATTACCAGGAATGGCGCTGTTTGATATATTTGCGGTAAAGTCTCCAGCTTTTCTCCCTCTGCATAACGCTTAATCATATCTGCGCCAAAACGTCCTACGTTCTTGTAATCTGCTGACTCTGCTGCCAGTAAAGCCCCAAATTTAACATCATCGGTGCTGTTTATTGAGTATACTGGTACCTTTGCATCATAAAAAGGTTTTAATATATCTTGAAAATCGTCCCCGTCAACCAAGGAAGTAGTCAACAGAAATAAATCAATCTCTTTTGCCAATTTAGCATAAGCTATCTTTAAATTATTTAAATATGCCTCGTAATCCTCATTTGTTTCCGGGTCTTCAACAAACTCTCTTATAATTTCGATATTGTTTTCTTTTCCAAACTCGTCCAATACATCTACACCACTATATATGTATGCATCTTCAGAGTTAGCATAAACAGTACCAATTTTTTTGGGCTGAAATATATCATTCATAACCTTAATTGTTCGCTTAAATCCTTCTGAATCAATTTGTGCCCAAACATTAGGGGTATCTGATTGCTGTGCATTGGCTACAATACCTGACTTTACTGCATCTGCTGCCGCAAAGCACATCATTGGTATTTCACTTGACAGTGCTTTAGTTGTCAATCCTGCTGTTGTGCCCATTGAAATCATTAGACTTACATTACTTTTCGTTACTCTTTGGTCTATGTATTCAACTATCTGTGATTCATCCATATGTCCATATTCATTGTCTGTTAGTGAAAAAAAAGCATCCTCAACAAATCTTACAGCCCAACCCTCTTGATTTTGTGAACAGATCCATTCCCATATAACCCTACTGTTGGAATCAACAGGCATACCTTCAGGCAAATCCTTTATAAGTCCGTACTCCTCAAGTCCATATATAAGATTGTATAAGGCATAGTCGAATTCATAATAAGACTCTCCCTCGCAATAGCCTATATTTAATACTTTGTGAGAATTATTTGCTGTATTACCTGATGCTATCAGCGTAGACGTTAAGGTTGCTGATAATATTAATAGAGTCAAAAGACTACATACCAATCGTTTTTTCATCACTTATTACCCCCTTGCTAGAAAATTTGTTAATAAACAGAAATGAAATAGCAACGGCAACTACTATTACGCCGGTTACCAATAAGCCTCTATTTCCGTACATCATTACAAACCCGAATACAACAGGGGCAACACCACGAATTGCGCTGCTGAATGCGCCCTCAATACCGATAATTCTGCTGATCCCAATTTTCTTTGATATCTCAAGTGTATATACATATCTGTATTGTAAGCTCGGCATAATTCCATCAATTATTGCTATCATTAAAACAAGTGCTATAGCGTATACGATACTATCACTTAATGCAAACCAGCCCATGCCAACTCCTAGCAAAGCCAACAATGAAGACATTAATACAATAGTTTTTATTTTCTTTGACAGGAAGTTACATAAGAACGCTCCTATATATGAAGTTGATATACCGTATAGAAGGAATATATGTCCTATACTTGCTGTAGACATCCCTTTCGAATCTGCATATACGGGAAAGAAATAATCTAAGTACATAGATATAAAAAAGTACGGTACTACAAGGAATAATATGTAGGTAAGAAATTTACTATCAAATCGAAATTTCGTGCTTTTTTCTTCAGCCGCACCATCCTCTGTGGTCTTTGAGACTCTTCCAGGACGAACATTTACAGCAAATAGAAGAATGAGAGCTACTACAAGTAATCCAAAGCAACCCATTACCAAAAACGCTCCAGAGAATCCGAATACATCTGCTATTACCGCACCAATTGCAGCAGAACAGCTCATTCCTACTATTAAGCCTGCATTGATACTTGACGTATATTCTTCCAGTTTTTGTGATGACGGAGTAAGTACACTGAATATATCAAATGAGGTTTTTGCACAACCCAAGCCCAAACCCATTATTATCTGTGCAACAATAAATAGCATAGGCTCTTTTGCCACAGCTGCAACTACTGTACCGCTAACCATTATCAAAATCCCTGTTATAGCAACAGGCCTCCAACCTTTTTTATCTACAATTCTGCCGCAAATCCAGGCTGAAAAAATGGAGGTTAGAATTTGAGCAGTTATCGGTATACTCATGGCTATTTCATATGGCAGCCCAAATATTGGCTTATAGATTGATGCCATTACTATAGGAATAAAGGCCATGGCCATATACTGGAACATAGCAAAGAAGAAGAATAGTCCTCTGATGGTTCCCAGCGGCTGTATGTCCTCATCAATGTTCTTGGTTACAAGCATTTTTTTCTTTTTTAATAGACCTTTAAGACCAGTAAGCAAAGCAACTATAAATATAATAACTTCAGCTGCTATCATTAGTGATGTAACAATAGCTACCAAAATTTCTACAATTATGGCATTTAATTTTTCCTTCAGGTAAGCTTCAGATACTTCTATATGCAATTCCATTGCAATACCAGCTCTATCTGGTTCAAAGGAATATGTATGATGTATATCATCGGAGTATAAGCTTGAACTGCTCTTTGTAGGTGAAATAGACTTCTCCCCAATGGACTTTAATACAATGCTGCTGATTTGATTGGTATTTTTAATAACGTCATTAAAGTATTCGTCCATTTCATTTAATTCAGAATAGTTAATTCCCTGGTCTACAACACTTTTTATATCTCCTTCAATCTTAACACTGAACATATCTGCAGTTTGCTTTGTAAGAGCTGTATAACCAGCTCTATAGGTATTAAATGAAGTAACACCTAGAAACAAGTTTGAAGCAACGATAATTGGTATAACTATTAAAAGTAATTTCTTAAAACCAAAATCATGCTTAATCACAAAAAATAGTAGTATAAACAATATTATTGCTACAATAGCAGCTATTACTGTGTAAAATATTATACTTGAAATATATTGCTCCGTACTCTGTGACACGACTTCGTTGTTGTATGAAATACCAAAGCCGGCAATTATATTTCCTGTACTATCGCTAATGGGTATTAAAATATGTTGGGTATCACTATCTGTCCAGGTTAAAAAGCTTTCAGCTGTACCTAGCTTTTCTAACTGGTCATCCAATTCATCGGGCTTGATAAACTCAGAACCATTATATGGATTTTCATACAGCATTTCACTATTTATGCCTACGATATATGCATCATCAACATAATTACAAAGATTTTTTACCTGATCAAACAAGTCCTCTATTCCATAGTAATTTTGTAGTGACTTTCCATATTTCAGTGAGTACTCCAGCTTGTTTACAACCCCTGATGTAACAATGGCATTATTCGCTGCAGTAGATTGAGTGTAGTTGTTGTTAAACGATACAATATTAAGTATTGATGTTAATGCAAGTAAGCCTGCTACTGTTATACTCACAACCAGTGCAAACAGCATTTTCTTTTTCATTTTATCTCCCATCTACGCGCATAGCGCGTATATAAAAAGTATTGAAAAGACACGTAGTGGCTTTTCGCTGTGCGAAGAACATCAATGTTTGCATTAATCTTTGCTTCGCACTTTTATGCAATTTGTCTTTTGGCCATTTTGGCAAATAGGCCTTGCTTCTCCATAAGTTCTTTATAATTTCCTTCTTCCACAATCCTCCCCCGGTCTAATACAATGATCCTGTCACAGTTAATTATTGTAGATAATCTATGTGCTATGACAATTCGTGTATTTGACATTTTGCTTAATGTTTCTACGACTATAGCCTGAGTTGTATTATCTAAAGCACTTGTTGCTTCATCAAACATTATAATTTGAGGATTGTTTGCCAATGCTCTGGCAATCATCAATCTCTGCTTTTGCCCACCTGATATTCCCCCGCCATCCTCTGATAGTATGGTGAACATGCCCATAGGCATTGCTCTTATATCGTCAGCTATTCCAGCCTTTTCAGCTATCTGCCAAGCTTCTTCCAGTGTAATCCAAGGGGCACAAATAGCAATATTAGAAAAAATATCATCTGCAAATAGTGTTGCATTTTGCATAACAACACCAATCTGCTGTCTAATCGAATGCATGTCCAGACCTGAGAGCTCCTGGTTGTCATAATAAACTGCTCCTGTATGGGGTTTTTCAAATCCTAGTAGTATTCGCATCAGTGTAGATTTACCACATCCGGTAGTTCCCACTAAAGCTACATATTCCCCCCGCTTTATTGACAATGACAGGTCATCCAATATAAGAGGTCCATCCCCGGTATATCTAAAACTAATACTATTTACATCTATATTCCCTGACAAATTTCCAAGCTTTGCTTTTCCTCCAGTATTTTCAGGTAACTCATCCAATATAGGTTTTGCAATACTAAAGTTGGATCTGATTAACGATATTTGCCTTACAATACTGTGAAATTGATATAAGGAGAAAATAAATGCTCCAAATGCCGTATTAAAAGCAATGTACTGTGCAGGTGTTATATCACTTTTTGCAACTGTCCAATATATTAGAATATTCGTAGCTATACCAAAGGAACTATATATTGCTCCTGATATAGTCAAAATAATATTTGGATTGTACAACACGTTTGCCTTTTGACTATACTTATCTGCCCATATTGAAAAGGCTCTTACTCTAGCCCCTGCAACCTTAATCTTCGAAATACCCTGTAATAGTTGGTATACTACTCCCGATAACTTTGCAGACTTATCTGAAAGCTTCCTTTGCTGCTTTGCCTCGAGCATGCTAGTAGTAAAAGAAAAGGCCAGTAATATAAAGATTATTATCACTGTAGGCAGTAGCAACTGCGGTGCTATTATAGCTATTTGGTATAAATATACAAACGATATCAAGGCTGATAATGATATGGCCACAGTGCTTCCACTAAGCAAGGCAGCTACCTGTTCTAATGCTTTTATTCTCTGCAAAACTTCACCTGTTGTATATTTCTTAAAAAATGCTGCAGGCAGCTTTAAAACCCTGGCCCAGGTGGCACTTTGCACTTTGCAGATAACCTTGCTGTTTATCCTTGCCATTAGTAGTTCTTTTAGCAATCCAGCCGTTATAATGCTTAAAAAGCTCCCGACCAATAACGCTACTATGGGCATTAAATCATCTATTGTCCCGGATGGTATTACTCTGTCAAAGATAATTCCATTTATCATTGGCAATATCATTCCAGCTAAGCCAATTGCCACTGCAATACAAATAATATAGGTTATTTCAGCTGCTGATACGCTCTCAAGCATATACTTTATCAGCTTAATGAATGATATTTTTACATCAGGTAATGGCTTGTAAAACGCTGTAGCCCGCCTGTCGAACAGCTTGCTGGTATTCTCGTTTACTACCTCAAATTTTTGAGTCTGAGGATTTATAAATTCGTAGCCTCCCAGTCCTTTTGGGTGAAGAAGGATATATACATCCTCACTGACGAATTTACATAGTATTGGGTCTACAGCCTCACTCCACCAGTTTTCTCTAAGAGTTATCTTTCTGCTCATTATCCCTGTAGCAGTTTGCATATACTCCAATTTATCATTAATATCTTCAATTTCTACAGGTATACTAACTGGATCGTATCCAAAGTATGTTGTAATGTTATTGATTACATTTCTAATACTGTTTTTGGAGGTTTTATAATTAAAATACTTCTTTTTAGAATTTGATATAGAATGAAGTAGCTTACCATATGACTGCTCCAACAGCTCATTGTCTCTCTCTTTTTGATCCGTTATTTTTGTCTTAAAGTCCTTCACCTTATCACCTCCATCCTTAGTCAGTCCTTAGTCAGCTGTGACTAGACTCGCGTACTTTCCGTTAAGCTTCATTAGTTCTTCATGGGTACCACTTTCTGTAATACGTCCATTTTCCAAAAATATTATCTGGTCTGCATCTCGTATTGCGGATACTCTGTGGGCAATTATAATCATTGTCATATGCCTTTTTTTTATAGCATCCATTATATTTTTTTCAGTAGTAGCGTCCAGCGCACTAGTAGCTTCGTCCAATATAAGTATTGAGGGATTTATAGCGAGGGCACGGGCAATGTCTATTCTTTGCCTCTGCCCACCTGACATATTTCTTCCGCCTTCTAGTATTATGTCATCATAGCCACCCGCCCTTTTTACTATATCCTCATGGATACACGCATCTTTGCAGGCAGTCACTATATCTCGTTCTTTTACAAGTTCATTCCACATAGTAATATTGTTTTTTATAGTATCATTAAATACTGTAGCCCCCTGATCCACCACAGCGAGAGAATTTGCAATAACTTCTTCCGGATACTGTGATCGCATTTTTCCATCAATCAAGATTTTCCCTGTGCTGACATCATATAAGCCAGATATCAGTTTTGCTAATGTGGATTTACCGCTGCCTGAACCTCCAACAATTGCAACAGCTTTTCCAGCCTCTATTTTCAAGCTAAAGTTGCTTATTATTGGCTGTGCTAATCTACCGTAGCCAAATGTGACATCAACCAATTCTATGCTACCTTTTAACTGATGATACTCCTGAGTAGTACTTATTTGTAAATTGCTACCGCTATTATCCCTGGATATGCTATTTCCATATGAACTATTTGTTTTGTATTTCATTACATCTTCCACTCGCTCTGCCTGAGCCTTTACAGTCTGCATTGCTTCTCCTAAGTCCAACAGCATGTTGACAGGTTGCAGAAACTCATACATAAAGCCTTGAAAGGATAATAGAATTCCCACTGTAAAGTTACCGTTCAAAATATTATAAACACCCATAGCTATTACAAATACATCCAGCAACTTCTGAAGAATTTGTGGAATTACTCTGAGGTAAATGTTTTTAGTTTGTATGTCCTTGTTCCCATTAATAACTTTTACCTGATGTCCCATCCATTTTTCAAAGTACCCGTTTTCAGCACCGCTGGATTTAATAGTTTCTATCATATCTATTCCTGCTAATGTCATTCCTGAAAGCCTACCCATATCACGCATTAGAACACGTGACTTGTCAGCATTTGATTTTGCTATGTAGGTAACAAAAGTAATATTTACTATGGCAACTATTAAGCCTACTAAAGCTATAAGTGCATCAAAATAAATCAATACTGTAAGGTAAAGACCTATCATAACTACATTTAAAAAAACAGGTGTTATTTTAGTGCAAATAATTTCTGCCATTTCTTCATTGCTATCCTGTCTTTCACTTATATCACCGGCATAGCGTTGTGCAAAAAACTCTATAGGAAGGCTTAAAATATGCCAGATAAACATAGTACTTGATGACGTTGCGAGTTTACCTCTTACTTTTAACAAATATATTGCCTGTAACGCTTCCACTAAAAAATTTATAAGCATGGCTGCCATCATGGCTCCCAGAATAGGCAGTAGCCAATCATTTGATTTATCAAACAGTATGTAGTCGGTAAATATCTTCGAAAACAACGGAGTCACTGCAACAATAAGTGAAGATAAAACACCTAGAATAAGTATAAATACAATGGGAGCTATGCTATGTTTAAGTCTTTGTCTCAAAAAGTCGATTATGCTTTTGGGCTCCCCATCCGAAATAAACTCATCAGAGGGTACAAGTTCCAATACTATCCCAGTAAACATGCGGCTAAATTCATCTAATTTTATATTTACTCTGCCTAATGCAGGGTCGTTTATAAACACGCAGTCTTTTTTAAAACCACACACCACGACAAAGTGGTTAAAATCCCAATGAATGATTGCCGGAAGCGTGACACTTTGTTTTAACCCAACAATATCTGTTTTAAGAGCTCTTACCTTCATTTTATAATGCATAGCTGCCTTTGCCATATTTTTTATGTTGCAGCCATCTCTTGAAACACTACAGTCAGACCTTAATTGCTCTAAGGGAACAAATTTTTTGTAATAAGCTAAAATCATACCCAGACTTGCCGCACCACATTCCACATTCTCCATTTGCAAAATAGCAGGTACTTTTTTTATACGATTCAAGTTAATCAGCTCATCTCACTTCCAATACTTATTTTTTAATCAGCTATCTTGAACCCAATAATAAATCTATAGGGCGTTTGTCCTCTGATACAATCTGAACATTACATATAGTGCTTATATCTATGCTTAGGTCATGTCCCTTTTTATTTGACCATTGAAAATTATTACTGGAATTTGGATCTATACCTATTGCAATTCGCACTTCCACACAACCTTCCTCATCCAGCAGGTTTTTCTGATGCTCCCAATCTCCAAATGTCTTTTTAAGCATCTCCTCAGTAACAGGTACCCTGCCTACCTTTGTAATATGTCCCTTCATATATCCAAACTCTTCTCTAGGCGCATATGTAGGAGAAATTTGTGCTTCCATACCCACCTTTATACTTTGAGCTATAGTTAAAGGAATGTATGCGATTATTTCCTTGTCGTTTGTATATTTATCTTCATTTATAATAGTTGCAACCTTATTTTCGTTGGATATTGTTTGATCTTTTGATATAATACTCTGAACTATTCCAGAAACTGTGGATTTGATAACACAGTTTAATTCATATTCTCCAATTAAATCCTCTAATATGACCTCCAGATCATTTTGTGTTGCACCGTTGTCGGTACTCGCAGCTGTTTGTCCAATATCGTTCCTAAGCTTTTCTATCTCAGCTAAAAGCTCATTGTCAGGTATAATAGCAAGTATCTGACCTTCATCTACGAAGTCTCCTTCTTTAGCAAGAACACTTGTCACAGTACCTGATGAACGAGAATATATATCTGTAACACCTGACTGTGGGAATATGGTTCCCTTAACATTTATGCCATCGGATATATTTCCACTAAACAACCATATGAACGCTGTAATTAATACAAGCAGTACAGCTGTCAGTAAAATCCATGCTGGCGCTCTAATTATTTTTGTATGTTGATCCAACTGTTCTGGAGAGGATACTGCATTAAGAGCCTCTTCCCTATACCGCACCTTACTGCTTTCCATATTAACCTCCTAAGCCGTTATACGGCTTTGAGCCACCATTGTGGCCACAAAAAGTAATGAAAAGACACATAGTGGCTTTTCGCTGCGTTATTTTTTAAGATTTACAAGCCTACCATTTTCAACAATTGAATATCCAGGACTTATATTTGCCAATAGGCCACTATCATCAAAGGATATTTTCCCCCTAATTCCTTGATAGCCTTTTTCTGAATGTAAGCCTTCAGCTATCATTTCAGGCACATTGCTATCTACCAGAACTGCGGTATCCAGTACCATACGTACTGAGTCATAGGCATGGGCTGCCCACCATGTAGGTTCTGAGCCATAAAGCTGTTCATATCTGGCATCAAAGCCCTCAATTGCTTTAGAGTGACTTTCCGGCACTAATGTTGGAATGATAATACCTTCTACAAATTCTCTATTTTCCATTAGCTTTTCGTCAGCATCAAAGGAAAAATCCCCATATATCTTTATCTTATTTGTCTTTGTACGGATTCTCTCTGCCAACATGAAGGCATCTGCTATAGACTCCTGACTTATCATTACGCAGTTTACACCAATGGCCGCCCACCTTTTGTACATGTTATCAAAATCTTTTTGTGAGCCAATTTCTGAGACATCATCCAATATTTTTAAGTTATTTTCCAGTGCACGTTTACTAAAGGCCCTCCCCAAATTATTCTCAAACTCTGTATTACTATGGTAAATGGCAATACGATCTGCACCTATTTTAGTTGCATGATCTGCCATAGACGCACCCATTTCTGTTTCCCCAAATGTATTTCTAAAAACATACTTATATTTTTTGTTCACTATAGACTTATCCATCATTCCATTAGCTGCAATAAGTATCTTTTTGGAATCCTCAAAGAAATCAACAGATGCATCTAGAATATTAAAGCTATGTGAACCAATTACAGCTGTTATTTTAGGATCTGAAGAAAGCTTTTTGGCTATAACAACACCCTTTTCAAAATCATACTCATCGTCATATATTTTATAAGATGCATTAAATCCATTTCCAGAATACTGTTGGTTGAAATCCTTTATAGCCATCTCAATTCCATTTAGAAAGCTAGTATCATAATCATATACTTGCTTTGAACCCATTACTGCGATGCTTAGCTGCATATCTCCTGAAAGTTCATCTCTTGTGCTACTACAGCCAACGATCTGAATCATCAGGCATAGAAGAATTACTATAGCAACAAACTTGCTTATTCCTATTCTGAACTTTGCAAAATTGTTATGCTCTATTGCACACACCTCCTATATTCCATATCTTTCAACAGCACTTTGTATAATTTCACCTATTATCTGCGTATAGGATTTGCCTATATGCTTTGCACAAGTTTCATATGGCCCGTTCTGTGTAAGTCCGGGTCTTGGATTAATCTCCAAAAAGTAAGGAACGCCATTTTTGTCAATTTTAAAGTCAGATCTGCCGAAATCGTAGCAGTTTAGATGCTTATGCAGTTTCAAAGAAGTTGATATTAATTCATTTTTAAGCACTTCATCACATTCAAAAATTTCATCTAATACTGGTTCAAAGCACTTCTGATGAAGTGTAAATACATCTATATCTGAACCATCCTTATGTCTACAAATACCTACTTCTAAGGCGTATGACTTATCACCTGTGCCCACAATAGGTACATACACCTCCTTACCTTCAATGTATTCTTCACAAAGAACTTCTTGATGATATGTGTCCATATTCCAGCTTACTTTTTCCACCATTTCATTTAAATTGTTTACAACAAATACGCCCATGCTATATCCTTCATAGTTTGGCTTAACAATTAGTGGAAAGCTCAGTTCATTCTGTACCATTCCGTGGCTTAAAAACTCGGCTAAGTTTTGTTGCCGATAGGGTACATATATGCATTGTGGTGTTTTTATATGTAAGTATTCTGCTATTAGTTTTGTATGAAATTTATTTTGTGATAAACCCATGGCATAGGCATCGCTTCCCACATAAGGAATCTTATTTAACTCCAACAATGCAGGTACTATTGCTTCTCTGTTTCTGGAATTTATCCCTTCATCCTCTACAAAAACCAAATCACAGTCAAATTGATTTTCCAGTATCATTTTATTTAGCTTGTACATATTGCCAATCATAACCACTTCATGGCCACATTCCTTTATAGCATCGGCTAGATAACCAATCTCATATGGATTACAAAAGTCTGCGTATATTTCACTGGTGCTTTCTATATCATAATCTTCACGTAAGTCAAAAGTTAACCCGACTCTCATATGTCTCTCTCCCCTATTTTGCATTGAATAAGATTGTTCTTTAGTCCTCTTAATATAAGTGTTTCTCCATCATCACTTACTATGTTGCTTTTCTCTGCAACTATCTTTCCACCATCTTTCCCAGCAACATCTATTATGAAGTGAGGTATGGCATAGCCTGAAATCTTTCCTCGAAGTTCCGAAATTATATCAACGCCTTGAGTATATGGAGTGATGAAGTGCTCTACTCCCTTAACATAGTCACATTGATATAGATAATATGGTCGTACCCTTATTTTTATTAATTCGGTAAGAAGTTTCTCCATAATATGTACATCATTATTTATTCCATTTAGCAATACCGTTTGGTTTCCAAGGGGAATTCCTCGGGACAATAGGATATTGCATGCCTCTACAGCCTCCGGCGTAATCTCAACAGGATGGTTAAAATGAGTATTTATCCATATTGGATGATATTTCATAAGCATATCAGCCAATTTTTCAGTAACACGCATAGGGCAAGTGACTATTGCTCTAGTACCAATTCTAATTGTCTGTACATGTGCTATTTTTCTAAATTCTGATATGTATTTTTCAAGTCTTTCATCTGTCAAAGTTAAGGGGTCTCCACCAGTAATCAAAACATCCCTGATATTTTTATTGTTCTCAATATAGTCTAATACTTTTACAAATTCACTATCACTAACAGAACCATTATTATTGATAACAGTATTTTTTCGTGTACAATGCCTGCAATACGTAAAGCACATACTACTTGCAAAAAAAGCTACTCTATCAGCATACTTATGTACTAAATGAGGAGTCACGGAATACACTGATTCTTGCAGTGGATCGTCGTACATTTTGTTAGAATTAGTCAATTCGTCTAATTGGGGAATACATTGCTTTTTAATGGGACAATTATCATTTTCACTCGATATTAATCCGGCATAATATGGTGAAATAACCATCTTATATTTTTCTATTACCTTTGATATATTCGAATATTCTTGCTGACTCAACCCAATAACTTCTGCCAGCTGCTCAGGATTAGTTATTATTTTTCTTAATTGTAGTTGCCATTCTTCCACTAGACTCCACCCTCTTCAGAGTATTAAAACACTCAATAATTATTTGCCAAAGCTTTTTATAACATCTTTTTCATACAAAACTTTATCCCGTCGTCGACACTGGTGTCATAAATTAGTTTGTTTACCATAAAATTACTCTTTTTGAATTTGTTATATAACAATTTTATTGAGATTGAGTATAAAGATAGAAACAGCTTATCACACAATGTATGGAAAAACTGTTTTTGGCCTGAAATGTTAAATTTACGACCTGAAATGTAATTTACATAGTTGTTGAAAATGTTAACCCAATATGTTAACCTAGATTGAGCCATAAATTCCGCTTTGTGAGAACCACCCTCACATTCTAATTGATCTACCATGTTAATAATAGAGCCACTCTACACAATCCTTGTAAAATAGAGTTATATCTCACCAATTATTGGTAGCACAAATAATTTACAGGAAGGTCATAGTTAGAAAGAGAGTACAGATATCATCGGTTATAGAAGTAGTGCATAACAAATAAAGCCCATAAAAATGGGCTTTAAAAAATACTCTTAATTGCTGCATTGCACATTGAACTAATAGAGGCTTGATATAGATCCTGCCCGAGAAACACAGATAGATTTTTTCTTACCGGCACTTTTATTGCCAGTCAACCTCAACTTCTTCACCGGCTTTATGTTATCTGTTCATGTATTTTATTGCTTGATTTGAAATTGCGGTATCGGTCGCAGAATTGAGTGTTCAATTATTAGTTAACTAAACATAAAATTACTCACGAGTACTGTCTGTAAAAACTCGTAATTTGGCAAAAAAATCTTCAAGAACAAATCTCGAATCAATAGAATCATATACTCTTATTTCTCGACTGTTTTCTTCGTAATAATAATTCATATTTCTATCTATAAAAGGAGCTAGTCTCAATTTATATTTACAAAAGTGTGGATCCATCATTAGCCCAATAGCCGCTGAGTCTCCCAAACACCAACTTTCCCCTAAAGGCCAATCTGGGTAGTCACTGGCTTGATTATTGAACTCTACCAGTTGCTGAAACAAATATTCTCCAATTTTACTACAAGGGGCTACTTTTGTTTGAAGTTCTGTTAGACTAATCATCATTTGAGCGTATGCATCTACAGGAACTTGCCATAAGTCAATAAGAGACGAAAAAACGATATTTGCAGCATTAATATCATTACTTAAATTAAATTCAGATCCCCCTCCTGGGTATTGTCCTCCTCCAATCCAAATAGCAGTAAATCTGCCCGCTATTTGCGGTTCTTTCAAATAGGCACAAGCTAAGTCAGTAATAGGACCAAGAAAAATCACGAATAGCGGACAAACATCTTCTGAAAGTGCCTCTTCAACAATAAGCCTGGCACCTTCAGAATATTCGAAATCATTTTTGCTTTTAACCGCTGATTTGGCTCCCCTAATAACTTTTACTTTTTCCGACATATTCATTATTTTTAGTATCCTAGCGCACTCATAGTAGCTTTTTTCCATAGAGTCATTAGTATGACGACACCCAAAGTGCGCTCCAATCAAACCTTTTATTATAAATTTGGGTGTGAGTAATGCATGAACAATAGCAAATTGATCATCAGCTTCATTTTTAGCATCACTATTGATAATAACTCTAATTTTTTTATTATCTGGTACAGTAAATTTAAACAATATTATCATTCCTTTTTCATTTACTATTAATATAAGATTCATTTTTTATTGTATTATGAGTATCCATTAAGGCATTCATATCACAGGTTTACATCATTGATATACTACCCTTTTACACTACCTAAAGTAATTCCTGCAACAAAATACTTTTGCAAAAATGGATAAACACATAAAATTGGTAATGTTCCAATAATCATTTGTGAGCTTTTTAAAGCACGTTCATTTAGATTAGACAGTCTCATTTGCTCTTGTGGAGTTAAATTTGAAAAATTAAATTTTATAATAATACTCCGCAAATATGTTTGAAGCGGGTAGTTCTCTGCATTCATATAAATCATACCATCGAACCAACTATTCCAGTGTTGTACCAAAGTAAATAATGTAACTGTAGCAATAACCGGCAATGAGATAGGTACATAAATTTGCCAAAGTGTTCTCCATTGCCCAGCTCCATCCACCGTTGCTGCATCTTCTAACTCGGTTGATAATTGTCTAAAAAAGCTTAAGACAAGCAGCATATTAAAAACATTTACGCTACAAGGTAAAATCAAAGACCAAATGCTGTTCAACAGCCCTATTTTGTTTATTAATAAGTACGTTGGAATCATTCCACCATTGAAAAGCATAGTTAAAAAGAAGAACCAAACATATATTCCCCTTCCAGTAAATTTGTTACTGTTTTTCGAAAGAGGATATGCACTAGTTATAATTAAAAATAGGCTTAAAGGTACGCCGATACCAACTCTAAGGAGTGTAGTAATAAATGACTGCCAGAAAGGTAACCGTTGAAGTACATAAGAATAATTTTCTATAGTGAAATCAACTGGAACCAAGTTTACTTTTCCAGCAAGTATGGCTTGGTTGGAACTAAAACTTTGACAAAGAATATACCAAAAAGGAAGTAAGCAAATCGATGTCAATAAAAACAAAACAACATAATCAAATATTAAGAAAACTTTTTGACCCTTGGTATGTATCCGAAAAATTGGTTCATGAGTATCCAACCTTTCTTTTGATTTCCACATGGTAAATATAGCCCCCTTTAAAAAATTTTGTAGTCAAATTTTTTATATGCAATAAAATAAGATGATGAGATCAGAATTAATGAAATTACTGACTTTAATAAACCAACTGCCGTAGAAGGCGCAAATTTTGCCTGTTCTAAGCCGAGTCGGTAAACCATCGTATCAATTATGTCACCGGTTTTATAAACTCCATCGGAGTATAAATTGAAAACTTGATCAAATCCAGCATTAAGTAAGTTTCCCATATTTAAAATTATCATTAAAATAATGATCATACTCATTCCGGGAAGAGTAATATGTAATGTCTGTTTCCATCTATTTGCACCATCAATCGCTGCCGCTTCATATAGAGCCATATCAATACTGGTTATTGCCGCCAAATAAATAACGCTATTATATCCGAAATTACGCCAAACGTCAGAAACAATCAAAGTGCCTTGAAAATATTGATTATCTCCCAAAAAGTAAATTGGGTCAAATCCTATAGTAATTAGTATTTTATTCACTATCCCATCTGTTGGAGATAGAATATCCGTTAGTATTCCTGCTAATATAATCCAAGAAATAAAGTATGGGAAGTATATTATTGTTTGAACAGTGCGTTTGAATAAAATTGCACGGCATTCATTCAAAAGTAGAGCCACTACTATAGAAATAGCTGTCCCTAACACTATTTTTGCAATCGCTATTATCAAAGTATTGTAAAAAACAGTTCCTATTGTCGGGATAGAAAAGATAAAGTTAAAGTTGTCCAGCCCAACCCATGGATTCCCACCAAAAAGGCCTCTTGCAGGATTGAATTTTTGAAAAGCAATGATAATTCCTACCATCGGAATATAGGAGAAAATCAATAAAAAAATCACTGATGGTAGAATCATAATATGTAGAGGTAACTCTCTCTTTGCACGTAAAAAAAATCTATTCTTCAACCGTTAATCCTCCTTTATTATATTTATAATCTTAAAATATTAACTTCCCATATAGTGTAGAAAACCAGAACACTATACGGGAAGTTATCTTATCTACTAGTAATGATTTCGTTCACTTCTTTAGTTACTTGTTCTCCTCCAGCCGAATACCAATCTTTTACCATCTTATCAAAGCCTTCATCTGCGTCCAATTTTCCAACAATTATATTTATATATGAGCTAGTGATAATCTCCTGCATACTGTTCCACCGCTCTACCCATGTGTCTGTTGGTGCTCCTTGATAAGAATTCCACACCATTATATCTGGATAAGTTTTATCAACTAAATCAAAGCAGGAATTTTCAGGACCAAACATCAAATCATATGCTTTATTTCCCTGTTTGATATACTTCCAATAATCCCCACCAACTCCTGTCAATTGTTCCAATGTGCCATCTTTTTTTGCTTGTTTCATTTCACGGTGTGGATTCAAATCAACATCCTTTGATAACATATAAATCGGACCTGACTTCCAACAGTTACTATTTCCTTCACAAGCAAAATACTTTCCAAATTCATTTTTTTTGCCAAACAAATTTTCAGTATATGCATTAAACATAGCAACAATAGCTTCAGGATTCTTATATTTCGCATTAACACAGAAAACTCCATCAAAGTCTATATTTGCATAAACTTTCGCAGGCTTTCCATCTATTCCCGGGGCTAATAATGGAACCCATTCTGCTTCTTTTGCTATTTGATCCTTAATTCCATTGAGATAATTTGAGTACCAGTGGCAACCATAGAACATACCAATTTTATTATCGGCGATCATCGGGGTATAATCCGTTATCCACTTTGTAGAAAATTCTTTATTTAACAAATTCTCTTTGTACATATTCTGAAGCCATGAAAGACCACCTTTCAATTCCTTTTGCACTAAGGAATAACCCACCGTACCATCTTCCAATTTACTCCAGTATTTGTTTCCTGCCGGCTGACCACCAAATGCCCAAAATATGCCCATTCCTGACATTTCTAAATATGTATTATCTATTGTTAACCCTATTGTATCTTCTTTTCCATTACCATCAGGGTCTTTCTCTTTAAAAGCCTTTGCAACATTCCTAACATCATCCATTGTTTTTGGTTCTTCTAAATTCAGTTTTTTCAACCAATCTTTTCTCACCCATAGATAATTATAGTTGTTAGTTGAAGGCATCTTGGCAGGAATACCATACAATTTACCATCAAAGGTAAAATTGTTAAGAAAGCCTTCTCCTTCTCCTTCCAATACACTTCGCAGCACTGGATTTGCCTGATTTGTATAAATGTCTGTCAAGTCAGCGATAGAACCTGCTTCGTATAATTGTTTATATAGCGACAAATCTTTTATCCAGAAAATATCAGGCAGATCTCCAGATGTCATTGCTAGTACAATCTTCTGTGTATAATCATCCGCATTTGGCGCCAGAAGCTTATAACTACAATTTATCCCAACTTTATCTTTGTAAAATTTAATCCAACGATTGTCATTGTAGGGTTCTCCAGCCTTTGCCATAGCTGAGAAACCTGAATCATTGATATCATGAGGATAGCCAAAAGTTGCATTAATCTCAGGTGAGAATTTTTTCCATTCACTTTCTTTGTACACCATATTATCTATAGAAGTAACACTACTGTTTGATGTATCGGTTATTTGACTAGATTCATGGGTACTTCCAGTATTACCACAACCCGAAAAGACGGAAACTGAAAGAATAGATGCCATTACAAATGTAAAAAATCTTTTTGCTAACATTATAATCCTCCTATTTTTTATTGTTACCCTTCAATGTTATGTACATTACACTGAGATTTATTTACATAAATAATTTTATCTGAAATAATGTAGGAAATCGATTCTCTTTAACGATTCATAATTATTTAGATGTACACTATTCCGACAATTTATTAAATGAATTGTTTTATTAGTTTTGGAGATTTTTATTTTTCGAATAGTATTGCCGTCTATATTGCCCCGGCGTCATACCATAGTACTTTATAAAAACCTTATAAAAATATCCTTTACTCTGATACCCAACCTGTGAAGCAATATCATCTACCGATGATTTAGTTGTTAGTAACAATGTTTCCGCTTTATTCATCCTAATTTGCTGTAGGAATTCTGAGTAAGTAAAACCACTATATTCCCTAATTAGTCTGTTATAAAAATCTTCATTATAATGAAACCTGTTCACTAAGTGGTGAATTGTAACAATCTGATAATTATCTCGTATATAAGATTCAACTTCCTTATACAAAAGCTGGTTCATTCTTGTCTTCTGTTGTCTAGTTAAAAAATAGTCGTATTCTAGTGATAAAGTTGCAAGAAGCCTCGAAATCAAACCCTTGACGATATTTTGAAATCCTATTTTTAAAGAAACTAATTCTTCAAAGATTTGCCATATTAGCTCTACAGCTTGCGATTTTGAATTACGTGATGTAAATTTCAGAAATTGACGAGTCTTCTTTTGGTTCAATAAAGCGGTGTATATAAAATATTGTATCTCTGAGTCATTTATTGACTCCAAAAAAGCATTGTCAAAAATTTCAGGTGGGATTGCTATATATACCGTAAATAGTTCTGCGGTATAAAAAATATCATTATGAAAGCAATTCCGATCTACAATCCAAAAATCCCCTTCATTAAACAAATATTCCTTACCAGAAAACGATTGTCTGGCACACCCTTGAATAACATAGCCTAGCTCAATTGAATTATGCCTATGCACGAGTCCGTTTTCGTTATCACCTTGAAAATTTATAAACTGAACTTCTTGAGTTGAGTGTTTGGGGTCAGCTCCTCGATAGTAAACCCTTATCTGTCTGCCGGTAGTTTGTAGCCATAATCCAGCCGCCAAATATTCTTGGCCGGAATATGTAACTACTTTTGTATCTCCGATATATTCATAGGTATCTGAAGATTCATCCCTCGAATTACGAACCAACTGTTCTGGAGGGTTTAATAATTTTTGTTTCCAATCATCAAATTTCATTTTGACAACTCTCCTTGTTTACTCAATAAGTATCACTAAGGTTGGAAATCACAGTATGGATTTCCGAATTGAAAGAAAGAATATCTAAATTTAACTACACTGGAATAAAGAATGTGAAGGATCCAACTTATAACTGATTCTTAATGGAGTATCGACTTTTAGTAGCCTTTGTATCCAAATCTATAGGCTGTCATTAATTATTTTATATGATTACCATATCACAATGATAATCGACTGTAAATTATGTTAAAAGATTATGTTAGGATATTAATGCAGTATACTATAAATAATTTATGTGAAAGGCTAAGGTATATACCATGAAATTCAAGATTGTCTATTTAAGTGTAGTGTGCAATATAGTATTGTCAATTAATCAATAGAAGAGTATCTTGGTAAAATCATGTTCATAATGTGTCCTTGATATGGCTCCTTGATATTCTGGTTTTTAATGCTTAAAAATAAACTATATTATAGCTATTAAGAAAACAATCTATGAATTTTGCAATTATTAATTACATTTATTTCAATTAGTTGTTACAACTCACAACCAAAAAGTCCACGTTAGTTCTTCTTATCCATTACGAGACTCTTTGCCACCACGTTCATTCTTTTGATATTCAATGCCGTAAGGTGCTTGATCTGCTCACTTACCTGCTCCTGCACCTCTCTGAGAAGCTTTTTTATCATATATCCATAAATAAGCACCAGGTCCATTTCAATATATATTCCATCAGGCCTGTTTTCAGCACGGAATCTAGATATCTTGGATACACCCTCGATGTTTGAGGTTACATATTCTACTATCTGATAAATTGTATAATCTGATATGGTATAATTTCCCATATAGCTGAAGGTTGGCCTTACTACAGACTTCTCACCTACAAGCTGATAACTCCCCTTGCCCTTTCTCCTGAATATCTGAAGGGGGTCAAGAAAGTAGCCTGAAAAATCCTTCTTGATTTCAAAAGTCGGAACAGGAATAACGTGTTTCCCCTGCTCTCTTCTGGTGGATAGTGCCTGCTTTATTTCATATTCACTAGCAACATCAGTTATATAAACCTTTTGGTCTACAGGCCCTATGCCCAAACGTTCTGCTATTTTTTCAACCATTCCATCCGAGGTTCCTATGATAAGCAATATCTGAGCATTATATCTTTCCAGCGCATTCACAACATCCTCAGTGTGCTTTGGATCAGTAAACAGAGCCCTCTTGACTGAGGCTATTTTAGTACTTTCTCGTTTTGCAGAAACACCTGCGATTATCTGATTACCTTTTATCAGCAGTCCGTCATCTATAATAAAATCTGTCCCATGTTCTCTTGCAACCCAGGATGCTCTGTGGCTTTTACCTGTTCCACTTGGCCCAATAAATCCTATTACCTTCAAGGTCTTCCTCCTAATATGCCTAAAATATTATGTTAAGCATTCTTATTGTGGGTTAACTATTAACCTATATTCCGAATTATATACATGTTTCATTTAATTATAAATTATTATGGTAGGGCATGTAAATCATTGGTTTCAAATACCCGGTGCTTTCGTATATAAAAGGGAAAAAGAGAGCCAGCTGACTCTCTTTTCTTTTCCCGGACATTTAGTCTTTTGTAATTTTAAACTTTCTTCTGTTGTAACTTAGTCATTTATCTTTAGTAAGGTATAAATTACTTATATCAGTTATTAACCAATATAAAGTGTTTTATCACAATTTGAATACTCTATATAGTGATTACACGATATATTGTATTTATATACCAACTTTTTGTCAATATATATTGTAAAAAATTACGTAGGAAAATTTTACTATTTTTTTATATCTGACGAATTTTATTCTTTCCTGTCGAATTTTGCAAAACTATATTCACATATACTACATCCGCTGCATAAAACCACTTTACCCGAGAAAACGTTCTTAATGGTGTCAAGAAGCTTTTGATTTTTAAATCTTTCCCAGTTATGGATTATAATGCTTTTAGGGGCCAGAGTTATTAATGAACTGACCAGCAGATCATCATGATTTATTTCTGTCTCAGGAAGCTCCGAAATAAATTCCTGAATGCAATCATTAGTGATTTCACGCTTCTTTTCATCTAGTAAAATATAATTTTCATCATACTGCATTACTACATGGATGAAGTTCAGTTTGGATTCCTGTATCTCAACAAAATACCTTAACAGCCTTATAAATTCTTTGTACTCTCTTTCAATAAGAAAATCGTCGACAGCATTATCTATAACATCCTCAAGCTCCTTTATATAGTCCTTAAGCCTAAAGTTAACAAACCCGTCTAGAATTATACTGTTTGAACTTTCAAAATACTCCATCAATTTTTTTGTGATAAGATTTCTTCTTCTTATCTGAAACAGGGTATTAAAAAAAATCTTATCATCATTCCTTATTATTTTTAATGAAATACCAAGTATTTCTTTTTTTTCTGCTGAATTAAAATATCCGTAGTTACTATTTATTATTCTATTGAGAAGTTTTTCTTCATACTGTTGTATAACATGGTCTGCCAGTGCGTTTGACACATGATATTTCAGCAGCTCATACTGGTTGGATTTTTTAGAGAACAACGGTTCACCCTCTATATAACACACTACGGAAGTAGTACCCTCAAAATCAACCTCTTTTATAGAATAATCTATATTTTTTTCTTTGAGTTGTTGAAGCTCTTTTTCTATTTGTTGTATTACGTTTTCTGCGCTATCTGTTATCCCTATTGAGAGATATGGATACTGCATCAACTTCACTTCCCTTCGTGTGTAGTATATACTAAGTCAATTACAATTACTCCTTATATATAGGAATACTTTTTGTAGTAATCGACTCAATTCCGCCCCTTTAAGCTATGCTACATTATATGCATGGCATTTTTTATAGGTACTACACCATAAAGATTAATTTGTGCCCAATCAAAAGCTGCAAACATTTCAACTCAAAAAAGTCTTACTACTGCTTTTGCTCAACAGGAATAATGGATCCAATATCAATAAGTTTTTCATCATTAAGCATAACCACACTTACACTTTTTAAACTTAAAAAGTCAATTATTTGTTTGTAATTTTTATGAAATTTTAGGCTTCCTGCTACCGCAAGCCTTTTCTCTCCAATTAATCCTGTAGCTCCTCCGATAAAACCCATTTTAAAAGGTTCAAGCCTGATAGCTGCATCAGGTTCTACAAGCAATGAATCCAGTCCTGCAGACAAAACTTTTTTGTGAATATCTCTATCTGAAGTAATTATACTGTTTGCTTCAACTATACAGGTAAGGCATTTGGAATAGCCTTGATTTGTATGGAGAAATTCTACTCCCCGGGAAATAAGAAGTTCCTTTAAAACAGGGTCGGTATGTTTAGTATTGTGTATAGCAATCCTCCCAAGTCTTGCTACGTTGTATGCTATTGTATCAGGGTATTTCTCCCCCAGTTCCTTGTGCCCCCTTACTAATGTAAATCCCCTGTCCCGCAATGAATTCAGCAGCTGGACAGGGGTATTGGGAGCATAGACAAATATGTCGTCTCCAATATGATGAAGCATTATATCCGGGTGATAAGCGACTGCTTGGTATACATCAGGGTGGGCTGATGTAGGTATCATTGTTATTTTCTGTTTTTTAAATGCAGCTTCAAAATTGTGGACGAATCTTCCGTCAATTATAGCAGCAGTTACAACTCCGGTAGGTATATTAGGTATGTGTATCGGTTGCAAATTGTACCTCCTGTTTTACTTTTGAAATTGTAATTTTTAATATCACACATAAAAAATATTTTTCATATTATACTAAGGATAAGTAAATAATTAAACAATACTTTTAGTGTTAGCTAATCGGTTAATTGTATTTCTGTAAAGACCTGATTATAGTTATAAAAAATATTACTCAAAAAAATAAGTTTTCTATTCACATCATATATCAGGACTAACTGCCTGTGAAAACAGACGGTTATTTAAATACACCGCATTTCCCCCAAAAAGGAAGTGCGGTTATTTTATGCTTTAATTATTGTGAATAAAAAACCAATAAAATTATTATACTATATTCAAGCAAAATTTCCGACAAGGGAATTAGCTAAAACAATCAAGAAAGGAAGTTATGACAATGAGAACACCTTTGGATAGAGTTGCACTAGTATTAGTAATTATAGGAGCTCTAAACTGGCTGTCTGTCGGCTTATTCAGATACGACCTGGTGGCTTCGATATTT
>JAEYWA010000248.1 GCA_023431385.1 Bacillota bacterium
GAAATTTCAGCTTCAACACCCATATTGTTCAGAATTGTGTATAAAAAATCTGATGCAATATCACCACGGCTTGTTTCTTCAACTTCCTTAACGGTTGCTCTGATTTTGGCAACCTTTGATCCAATAATACCGAAAATGCCTTTGTTACCTTCATCCAAAATCTCTATCTCAACATCTTCATGATTGAGATTCAACTCTGACAATGCAGCTGAAATGGCCTCTTGAACGGTTTTACCTGTTTTTTCAATACTATAAGCCATTATTTACTCACTACCTCCTTCTTCTTAAGGACATATTTATTAACATAGAGTTGCTGTCCAATCGCAAAAATGTTACCAGCTACCCAATATAATGCTAGACCTGCAGGGAATTGGAAGGAAAAAATTAATGTCATTATAGGAGAAACATACATCAAGCTGTTTCCCATTGGGTTGGTTGCTTTGTCTGTTGTTTTTGGCATTGACAGTCGTGCCGTAATAAATGTAGTTGCTACCGCTATGGCAACCAATACTAGCAGCCAGATTTTCATGGGGTCTGCTGTAAGTTGATCAAGGTGATAGGTAGGTATCGATCCAAGATTAAGACCCCCATGACTAGGGAAAAACATGTTTAGATTTCCAACTTCACTGCCCTTACCGTTTTTCATAAAATAAGTAATAGTATCAATTTCTTTATATGCATGCTTTAATACATCTGCTTGAGTTGCAAGCGCATCAACCTTATCTTGAGAAAACTTCAACATAAAATAAAGAGGTCTTGTAATTACCTGCCACAGAGCAAGCAATATCGGCATCTGTATCAATAAAGGAAGACAGCCGCCGGCAGGGTTTATTTTATGTTCTTGGTAAAGCTTCATTGTTTCTTCATTAAGTTTCTGTTTATCATTGGCATACTTTCTTTGTATTTCTTTAAGAAGAGGTTGAACCTTTTGCATTTCAGCACTTGATTTGTACTGTTTCAAAGTAAGAGGCATCATAGCCGCCCTTACAATTATAGTGAAAATAATAATAGCCAGTCCATAGTTTTCAAAAGCCACTGTATTGTATATCCAATAAAGAAACTGACCAAGCGGCTTAGCAATAAAATCTAAAAATCCCATGTTTCTCTCCTATAGTCTATTCAATCTATTTCACAGGGTCAAACCCTCCCGGGTGAAAGGGATGACACTTCAATATTCTTTTTACCGCCAAATAACTGCCTCTTATACACCCATATTTCATGACAGCATCAATGGCATATTGTGAACATGTAGGATAAAACCTGCATGTAGGCCTCATTTTAAGAGGTGATATAAACCTTTGATAAAACCTTATCACTAAAACTAAAGCTTTTTTGAACAATCGTATTTCTCCTGATCTAGAATCTGGAGCTTTTTTAGTAAATATTTAAATTCCTTTAATAATGCTCCATAATTCGGAACTGTTTCGTCACTTCGTGCCGCAATTACAATATCAAACCCGTTTTTTATAAATTCCTCGTAATGTCTGTAACATTCACGGATTAGTCTTTTCTTTCTGTTTCTTACAACAGCCTTTCCGGCTTTCTTGGAAACTGATAGTCCAATCCTGTTTGAGTGGGATTTATTTGGAAGGATATACATTGTTATATTCCTTCCAACATAAAAGGATCCCTTATTAAAAACTCTGGAAAATTCATAATTCTTTTTTAAAGTAACAATTTTTCTCATACCATACTACCTTAAAATTTATTTATGCCCAACAGAAAATAGCAGGTCTGAGGTCAAAGCATCATCCGAACGCATTTTTAAAGAAAAAGACCACAATTATGCGGTCTTATGCTGAAAGAACCTTTCTTCCTTTTGCTCTGCGTCTTCTTAGTACTTTTCTTCCATTGGATGTGCTCATTCTTTTTCTGAAGCCGTGTTCCTTCTTAGCATGTCTTTTTTTAGGTTGATATGTTCTTAACATTGGTACACCCCCGATCTGATTTCCTTTATATAAACTTAAAAGTGTTTTCTTTTAAAGACACCAGACCTATTATATATTAATACTTTTCAAACTGTCAAGGCTATTAATATTCGTACATTTTTGTATATTTTTAATTTTTTAAACGGATAAAATCAATATATGGTGAATTAGATTTTTCTAATTTCAATATCTAGTTATTAATATTGTTAATTACAATATAGCCTGTGGATATATTTTTCTAAAAAATATTTTTTTGTGGATATCTGTACTTTTTCGTATTGAATTTTCCACAAAACTCTGATATATTTATTAATACTTGTTGATAACCTGTGTTTTTAAGCCTAAAGGTTGTTAATAACTTTTATTTTTAAATTTATCCAGTTTACAAAAGATTAATTATCTCAAAGCATTACTTAAGATAAGAAACGATAATATCTACAGGGGTCCGTGTAATATACATGCGCAATTGGTAAATTTAAAATATCCAATTCAGAACTCCTATATACATAAATTGTATATGTTTTATTATGGTTTTTATTTTTTTGTTTTTTTGTTTTTATTTTAGATATAGCATGTCAGCATCCAGAAGCTCTATTGTAGTACCGGCATGATAATAAACGCTTGATAATTTACTTATTATGATTAACCAAGGTGGGCGAAATAACATGAACGTACAACTAAATGATATATGGAATCGAACATTGGAATTGTTAAAAGGGGAAATGACAGAAATTAGTTTTAATACTTGGATTCTTACTATTGAACCTATGTCTATTGATTCCAATACAATTACTTTAGGAGTTCCTGCTGATTTTCAAAAAGGAATACTTGAATCAAGATATTCTTACTTAATCAAGAATGCATTAAGACAATTAACCCACAAGGATTATAATATCTATTTTTCAACTCCTTCACAAACACCCGCTAAACCTGCGGTACAAGAATATAATGAAGATTCTTCGGGCTCGTTCTTAAATCCTAAATATACATTTGACACATTTGTAATAGGAAATGGAAACAGGTTCGCTCATGCCGCGTCTTTAGCAGTTTCCGAAGCTCCTGCAAAAGCCTATAATCCTTTGTTTTTATATGGGGGCGTTGGACTTGGTAAAACACATCTTATGCACGCCATAGGTCATTTTGTTTTAAGTCAGAATCCTTCACTTAAAGTATTATATGTCTCCTCTGAGAAATTTACTAATGAATTGATTAATGCAATTAGAGACGATAAAAATGAAGAATTCAGGTACAAGTATAGAAATATTGATTTACTTCTAATTGACGATATACAGTTTATCGGTGGTAAAGAAAGAACTCAAGAAGAGTTTTTCCACACTTTTAATGCTTTGTACGAAGCAAATAAACAGATCATTATTTCAAGTGATAAGCCTCCTAAAGATATAACTACTCTTGAAGAACGTCTCAGATCAAGATTTGAATGGGGTCTTATCGCAGATATTGCTCCGCCCGACCTTGAAACAAGAATTGCTATTCTTCGAAAAAAGGCTCAATTGGAGAACCTTGATGTCCCTGATGATGTTATGGTTTTCATTGCGGACAAGGTTGCATCTAATATTCGAGAGCTGGAAGGTGCAATGAACAGGGTAATTGCGTATTCAACCCTGACTGAAAATAAAATCAACGTGGATATGGCTATTGAAGCCTTAAAGGATATGTTTAACAACAGCAAAGCAGTTGTTATAAATTCAAAGACTATTCAGGAAGCTGTTTCACGTTACTTCCATCTTAAAACAGATGAACTTAAATCCAAGAGAAGATCCAGAGATGTATCTTTTCCACGCCAGATTGCCATGTACCTTTGCAGGGAAATGACTGACATGTCTTTACCTAAGGTCGGTGACGAGTTTGGTGGCCGTGATCATACAACAGTAATCCATGCCTGTGAAAAAATAAATCAGGACATGGCTAATAGTGCTGAACTAAGAAGAACAATAGAGGACATAAAAAAGAATATAGTTGGGAATTAATTTTTAAAAATCCAATTTTTATTCACAGTTTTTGTTGATTTGGTGATTAAACTTTGTGTATAACTTAGAGTTTTGGATAACTTAATAATTTTGTTAATAAAACAGTACATATTTTCAACAAATTATTAACAGTTTCAAACTCTACGTATTACTAATATACAGAAGTTATTCACAGTTCTAACAGCACTTACTACTATTATTACTTTTTTAATCTTTTAATTATATTTAAAATATCGGAGGTACCCATGAAAATTATTTGCTCAAAGGAAAATTTACTTAACGGTATAAATATAGTGCAAAAAGCTGTATCAACAAAAACAACTTTACCTATACTGGAGGGAATACTTCTTAATGCAGAGGATAAATTCAAGCTTACAGGAAACGATCTTGAAATTGGAATAGAGTGTTTTGTTGAAGCAGATATCAGAGAATCTGGTTCAATCGTTATCAACTCGAAGATATTCGGTGACATTGTAAGAAGATTACCAGACTCGGAAGTACTAATAGAAGTTAAAGAGAATAATCTGGTTGTTTTAGAATGTGAAAATTCACATTTTGAAATAAAAGGTATAAATCCAAACGGTTATCCTGCTTTACCTAAGGTTGACAAAGAAAATGTTTTAGCTTTGACACAGGGCAAATTAAAGGATATGATTAGACAGACTGTATTTGCTGTTGGATCTGATGATAATAGGCCTGTTTTAACCGGCTCACTTATAGAAGTTAAAGACAATGAGCTTGTTGTAGTGTCTATTGATGGGTTCAGACTTGCCTTACGAAGAAAAGTCCTTGATACCGGAATTGGTGATTTTAGTGTAATTGTACCTGGAAAAACCTTGAATGAAATTTCAAAAATTCTTCAGGCAGGTGATGAGGAAGTTTATATTTACAACTCAAACAATCAGATTGTATTTGATGCACAATCCTGGAGAATAGTTTCAAGATTAATCGAGGGTAAATTTTTAAATTATAACAGTTTGTTAAATAAGGAATTTGAGACTAAAGTAATCATTAATATAAAAGAATTTCAATCAAGCCTTGAAAGAGCATCACTTATTTCAATGAATGATAAAAACAGCCCTGTAAAGCTTTCTATTGGAAATGATAAAATAGTTATAACCTCCAATGCTGAGCTTGGTGCAGTTCGTGAAGAAATAAAAGTTGATATCGAAGGAAATAATCTTGAAATAGGATATAATCCTGTTTATTTAATTGATGCTTTAAAAGCAATTGATGAAGACAGGGCAACTATTTATTTTATAACGACTAATGCTCCATGTACGTTAAGACCAGTTGTTGAAAATAACAACGAATTTGCTTATCTGGTTCAGGCTGTTAGAATATAGATATTTTTATAACTGGTTTAAAAATAGCAAAACTTTATTTTTGTAGAGTTTTTGTGCAATAAAAGTGGTATAAAGTGTGAAGCATTGTACCGATTCGGAGGATAAATGGAAATCGTAGAGATAAACACCGAGTATATAAAACTTGACCAGTTCTTAAAGTGGGCTGGTGCAGTTGATAATGGAGCCATGGCTAAGGGCTTTATAGTGGACGGCTTTGTAAAGGTTAATGGAAATATAGAAATACAGCGCGGAAAAAAGCTGAGAAACGGTGATATTATAGAATTTGAAAATAAAAAGTATCAGGTTCTGCAAAAATAGTAAAGAGTATCGTTAACGTCAGCTTCACAGAGGTAGTAAAGTGATTGTTAAAAGCTTGAAATTAAAGAATTTTAGGAATCATAGTGATACCGGAATATTATTTTCTGATCGCTTCAATATTATTTATGGTGATAATGGCCAGGGAAAAACAAACATCCTTGAAGCCATTTATTTATGCGCCTCCGGGCGTTCACACAGAACTTCAAAGGATGCTGAACTTGTTAAATTTGGCTATAATTCTTTTCAGGTTGAAACCTTCATTAAGAATTCCGGACTGGATAAGAATATAAGTATATCTTATTTAACAGATCACAAAAAACAAATAAAAATCAACGAAATCCCCTTACTGAAAATTGGGGCTTTAATGGGAAATTTATATGCAGTTATGTTCTCTCCTGAGGATTTGTTAATTGTTAAACAGGGCCCACAGGAGAGAAGAAGATTTGTAGATATAACTCTTAGTCAGATAAAGCCATCGTATTTTTACGATCTTCAATTACTGACAAAGATTCTAAAGCAACGAAATACGCTTTTAAAATCTGTAAATTCAAATTCAGCATTATTAGACACTATGGAAATCTGGAATACTAAATTAGCTGAGGTTGCAGCCTCAATAATTATTTCCCGTGGTAATTTCGCCAGGTCCTTGTCTATGCTAGCTCAAAATCAACATAAATATCTTACTGTAGAAAAAGAAATAATATCTTTTAATTATGATTGTAGTTTTCAGGTAAGTGAAGATATTAATAAAAGTGGAATAATAGAGAAGTATATTCTAGCCTTGGAAAAGAGTCTTACGCGAGATATTGCCCTTGGGTATACTACGGTAGGTCCACATAGAGATGATTTTGATATTTTAATCAATCAAAAAAGCCTCAAAACTTATGGATCTCAGGGTCAACAGAGATCTGCTGTATTATCTTTAAAAGTAGCAGAGATTGAACTGATTAACAAGGAGACTGGAGAATATCCTGTATTATTATTGGATGATGTAATGTCTGAACTTGATGATAATCGGCAAAAATATTTAATGGACAGTATTACTAAGGTTCAGACTTTTATAACCTGTACTAGTGATAGTAATTTTAGAAGTACGCTTAGTGAAAATTGCAATTATTATAAGGTTATTGAAGGAAGTGTGGTCACTTGATTTTAAATTTGGGATTTTAATAATAGCTTTCTTTAACTAGAAATTTTATAAAGCTGTCACTCAAAATACAATGTTATAAAAAGTATAAAAATTTTTACTACTAATTCATTATCAAATGTTAGTTTGCAATAAATTTGTTATTAAGGTAAAATTAAAGGTAAGCGTTCATGGGAGGACATGGAAATGTTTTTGCATATAGGTGGAGATGTAGTTATTCCAATAAGAAATGTTATAGCTATTATGGATATAGATACAACAACAATATCAAAGGATACTAAGGAATTTTTAAAAATTGCCGAAGAAGAAGGGTTTATTGAAAGTATTTCTGAAGACCTTCCAAAGTCCTTTATAATAACTGAGACTGATAAAAAAAGTAAGATATATTTATCGCCCATATCCTCTGTTACTCTTCAAAAGAGATCGAGCTTTATTAAGGAAATTTCAAATGTATAAATTGTTTTTTGAAAGGAAGAAAAACACAATATTATGAGTGAAAATAGTAATGTGAATTCATATGATGAGAGTCAGATTCAAGTATTAGAAGGTCTTGAAGCTGTTAGAAAAAGACCTGGAATGTATATTGGCAGCACATCTTTAAGAGGCTTACATCATTTAGTATATGAGATAGTTGCAAATAGCGTAGATGAAGCCTTAGCTGGACGTTGTGATGAAATACGAGTTGTTGTTCATAAGGATAATTCTGTTACTGTTACTGATAACGGGACAGGTATACCTGTTGGGGCTCATCCGAAGATGGGAATTTCCACTCTTGAAGTTGTACATACTATACTTCATGCAGGTGGAAAGTTCGGTAGTGGTGCTTACAGTGTTTCAGGCGGATTGCATGGGGTTGGTGCTTCTGTTGTTAATGCCTTGTCCGAAAGTATGGAAGTTGAAGTAAAAAGGGAAGGACATATATTCAGACAGAAGTATTCAAGAGGTGCGCCAGTCACACCTGTTGAAATAATTGGTGTTACTGATGAACATGGCACAAAGTCCACATTCAAGCCTGATCCGGAAATATTTGAAGATATCGTATTCGATTTTGATATGATGATTACAAGGTATAGAGAAATGGCTTTCTTAAATAGGGGTATAAAAATAATTCTTATTGATGAAAGGCCCGAAGATCCAATTGTTAAGAATCTTCACTATGAAGGTGGAATTATTTCCTTCGTTGAATATCTCAATAAGACAAAGGATGCTATTCATAATAGTGTAATCTTTGTTGAAGGTAGTAAGGATGCAAATATAGTTGAAGTAGCTATGCAGTATAATGATGGCTACAACGAAAATGTATTCAGTTATGCAAACAATATAGCGACAACCGAAGGCGGTACTCATTTAACCGGGTTTAGAACTGCGATTACCAAGGTCTTTAACGATTATGCACGTAAATATAATTTTATAAAGGAAAGTGAAAAAAATCTTTCTGGTGAAGACGTAAGGGAGGGCTTAACAGCAGTTATAAGCATTAAGCTTCCGGAACCACAATTTGAAGGACAGACAAAAACTAAATTAGGGAACAGTGAAATTAGAACTCTTGTTGAAAATGTTTTATCAGATAAACTGTCCAGTTTTCTCGAGGAGAATCCTTCTGTAGGTAAGATTATTCTTGAAAAGTGTTTGATGGCTGCAAGAGCAAGAGAAGCCGCAAGAAAAGCAAGGGAGTTAACTAGAAGAAAAAGTGCGCTGGATACAAGTACTTTACCTGGAAAACTTGCGGATTGCTCGGAAAAAGATCCATCTGTAACAGAAATATTTATTGTTGAGGGAGACTCGGCAGGAGGATCTGCTAAGCAAGGAAGAGACAGACGAATACAAGCAATACTTCCTCTTTGGGGTAAAATGCTTAATGTTGAGAAATCCAGAATTGATAAAGTGTTTGATAATGAGAAATTGTCCCCGGTAATAATTGCATTGGGCGCTGGTATTGGTGACGACTTTGATACGAGTAAATTGAGATATGATAAAGTAATAATAATGGCCGATGCTGATGTTGACGGATCTCACATCAGAATGCTATTATTGACGTTTTTCTTTAGATATATGAGACCTCTAGTTGAGCAGGGACATGTTTATATTGCTATGCCACCACTCTATAAAGTTTATAAAGGCAAGGAAGAGTATTATGCGTACGATGATAGACAGGTTGAAAAGATATTCAGAGAAAAAGGCTGGAGAAAAGATGATCCTAACGTAAATATGCAGAGATTTAAAGGTCTTGGAGAGATGAATCCAGATCAACTGTGGGAAACAACGATGAATCCTGAAACAAGAGCAATAATGAAAGTAGAACTTGAAGATGCAATTACAGCCGACGAAGTATTCAGTACTTTTATGGGAGATAAAGTTGAACCGCGAAAGGAATACATTCATCTACATGCAAAGGACGTTACTAATCTGGATTTCTAGTATTAATTAGTTTTAGTACTACTTACTAATAGTACTACTTACTTTAGAAAGAAACACGAAGGAGGTCAAACCTCCTTCGTGTTTCTTTTGTATAGTAGAAAGCCAGCTATGTTAATTTGTAAAGCTTATATAGACATATTAAATAAACACCCTTTATCTTATGAAGACTTAGTTTTATATACCTTGTATAAATAAATCATGAATGTTTCACGTGAAACATTTTAAGTGAGAATGAGTTGTTTATATCATTGAATTGTGTGTATTTAAATAAAGTAGACTGTATAGTAAAATGGTGGATTCATTAACACAGGAATTTATTTACTTTTTAAATGATAGGATAAAAATTCTACAACTAATACATCTTTGTAAAATCAATACACAAATGATTTATGGAGGTCATATATGAGACTTAAATGGTTTCCTCGGTCATGGGTTCAAATCATAGCAGATAAATATGTTGTTTATTTTGACCCATCTAACTTAGCTACATATTATAAAAAAAATCTATAGAAGATATTATTTTCCGATTAAGAGGATGATATTTTGCCCGAAGAGTTAAGAATTGCTGATATAATATTAATATCGCATATTTATAAAGATCACTGTAAGGAAGTCACGATAAATAGAATTTCTGATGCAAATACTTTAATATACACTCCTGAGAACTATAGTAATAATGATGACAAAAGGATTAGAATAGTTAAACCAAATAGTCTGATTGAAATGGAAAATGTTAAGGTCAATATATTACCCTCATACAACACTCTTAATGGAAGTTCAACAAAAAAAGTTCACAAACTTGGTAAGTGTAATGGATATATACTATCTATTGAAGGAAAGAGAATATATTTTACTGGAGATACTGATTTTATACCCGAGATGAATGATATAAGAGATGTAGATATATTAATTCTACCTATAGGTGGAGTCTATACTATGGACATCAAAGAGGTTATTAAGGTGGCTGTTACTATAAAACTTAAGTTAGTAATACCTGTTCACCACTTAAGTTCTGATCCACCAGTGTTAAAAGAGGAACTGGAGAAGTGTAATATCAAAACAAGAGTACTGAATACTGGTGAAGAAATAGAAATTTAGGACAGCTAGTTATTGGGATAATTAAAATTGATAGACTTAACAACAAGAACTGCTAAGTACTATAACATTAAACAATGAATTATTTCTCAAAAAAAAAATTGTTTCACGTGAAACATTTTACAATTGGATTAAATTCTTTGTATAATTATTTCCCCTATGATATAATTTTCAAATGGAGACTGATGAGTAGAATTAGGTTACTCAATAAGGAGTGAGAGTTTTTTGGCAAAGATTATAGCCATTGCCAACCAAAAAGGTGGCGTTGGAAAAACGACAACTGCAGTAAACTTAAGTGCATGCCTTGCTTATAAAGGCAAAAAGGTTTTAGTTATTGATATTGATCCCCAGGGGAATACAACAAGTGGCCTTGGTGTTGATAAAAAAACTATCAAGCAATCTGTATATGATGTAATTATTAATGACGAAGCAATTGAAAATACTTTAGTTAAAACCTGTATTGATAATCTGATGTTGTGTCCTTCGAACATACAACTTGCAGGTGCTGAAGTTGAGCTTGTATCTGTTATATCCAGAGAAAACAGATTAAAAGCAGCATTATATTACATAAAAAAAGAGTATGATTTTATAATTATTGATTGCCCGCCGTCATTAGGACTTCTCACGCTAAATTCCTTAACTGCAGCAGATACGATACTCGTCCCGATTCAGTGTGAATACTATGCATTGGAAGGGTTAAGTCAGCTAATGAACACTGTTAAGCTAGTACAAAAGCACCTTAATCCCGAATTGGATGTTGAGGGAGTTGTATTAACTATGTTTGATGCCAGAACTAATCTTTCAATTCAAGTTGTTGAAGAAGTAAAGAAATATTTTAGAAATAAAGTTTACAGAACTGTTATACCAAGAAATGTGAGACTTAGCGAGGCGCCAAGCTTTGGTTTGCCAATAATTCTATATGATGCAAAATCAAAAGGTGCTGAATGTTACATTGATTTGGCAGAAGAAGTAATAGAGTATTCTGAAGAGGTGGTATAAATCAAATGGTAAAGAAGGGTTTGGGAAAAGGACTCGGGGCACTAATATCAAATGAGGCTACTGAAGATGATTCGGGGATAGTTGAACTTAG
>JAEYWA010000255.1 GCA_023431385.1 Bacillota bacterium
CCCAAATACTCACGCATATCTTTAATAAGAGAGCGAATCTGTTCTTCTGTATAATTACCTAGAACTAGTAATATATCATTATCATGAGAAAAAATTGCAAAGTATTTATAGTTACGATGTTGTAAGAAATTATCAATGTACATAATCAAATAGGTAAGACGGTTGTCATCGATTTCTGTATAAGTAAGATGGCTTACATGGATAACACAGACATGGTAACTCCAATTAAGTTGAAATCCATTTTGTGAAAGTGGCACTAAAAAAAGTTCCTCTTGATTAGGAAAGAAGATAGCATTTTTAAAGGCTGAGACTATGGTGAGATTCGCTTGCTCTGCTTTTGTTATCGTATAAGAGAAAATTCGCATGATTTCAGCAATATGGATCTTCCAGGGCACTAGAAATATAGGAAAATCATATTTATCACCAAATTCGATTACTTCCGGTGGAACGGTTTCCAAAAAAGGACCTATATTTAGGACAATTCCAGATGCTTTGTGTTTCCAGATATTATGTACAAGATCTAATACCGTCAGACTGTGATTAAGACCAATGCCTGTAGAAAAGGCGATTTCGCCTCCTTCTAAGAAAGTAGAGGCTTCCTTGGTTTCTACCATATGAACCCAACTAACAAGATTGGACATACCATTTTTCCCTGCAATTAAAGTAATATCCATATGGGAAACTTTCTCGATTAGTCTTTTTAACTCAACAGACATACTTACACCACCTTCATAAAAAATGGCGAGGATGCTTAATGCATCCTCGCCGTTGTTGTTATTATAGAACATTTAAGGGATTTGTCAAGATAGAAAAGCGATATCTAATATAGTTACTTTTGTGCTGTGGCACAGTCTTTTTTAGGCTGAGATTTATTGATGCCATAGGATTATTCATTATAATTGGCTATAAGAGAATGGTTTTAAGCCAACGTAGAATACTTGAAAATACGAAGATAGAAGAGAGGTAATGTTATGAATGATGAGCAAGTTAAAAATAATCAAAAGAATTATGTGCTTCAGTCGTGGAGCAAACAAGGAAACCTGAATCCTATTTCAGTAAAGAGGGCTGAAGGAATATATCTTTATGATTATGAAGATAATCGTTATGCTGATATGTCATCCCAATTGGTTAATTTAAATCTGGGATTTGGTAATACAGACATTGCGGAAGCCATAAAGGAACAGGTGGATATTTTTTGTTATATGAGTCCCTCCTATGCAGTTGAATCCAGATCAGTGCTGGCAGAGATGATCATTCATTTACTTCCAGATACCTTTGGAAAGATATTCTTTACTAATGCAGGGGCGGATGCTAACGAAAATGCAATAAAGATGGCACGTATGGTAACCGGCAGAAAAAAAGTATTCAGCAGGTATAGAAGCTATCATGGATCCTCTTTTGGTGCTGGTAATCTGACCGGTGAGCCTAGAAGATATCCCCTAGAACCAGGGATTCCAGGGTTTGTTAAGTTCTTTGATCCGTACATATACCGTGAACCAATTACCTTTGATTCAGAAGAAGAGGCCACAAGATATTACCTCTTGAAATTAAAAGAGCAGATACTTTATGAAGGGTCCGATAGCGTAGCAGCAATTGTCCTGGAAACAGTTACTGGATCAAACGGCATCATTCTTCCACCTAAGGGATATTTACCTGGGGTACGAGAAATCTGTGATGAATTTGGAATTGTCATGATTTGCGACGAAGTAATGAGTGGATGGGGCAGAACTGGAAAGATGTTTGCTTTTGAGAATTTTGATGTAGTACCAGATATGGTGACTTTTGCAAAGGGCGTCACCTGTGGTTATGTCCAGCTTGGAGGAGTTGCAGTAACTAAGGATATAGCAGCTTATTTTGACAATAATTTTCTTTCTTGTGGTCTAACCTATAGTGGGCATCCTCTAGCCTGTGCTGCAGGAGTAGCATGTGTCAATTACTATAGTAAAGCAAACATTCTTGAGAATGTAAATAAGGTAGGGAAGGTGTTAGCAGATAAACTGGAGGAGTTAAAGGAGAAACATTCCTGTGTAGGAGATGTCAGATATATTGGATTGTTTTCTTGTGTGGAACTGGTCAAGGACAAAAAAACAAAAGAAGCGTTGGTTCCTTACGGCCAGGATAAGGAAGGAATTATGGATGGGATTATTGGCCTACTAAAAAAGCGTAGATTCATGACCTACTCCCATGAAAACATGATCTTTGTATGTCCACCTCTAATTATTACGATACAACAATTACTAGAGGAGATGGAAAAGTTAGATGAGGTATTATCCATAGTCGATCAACAACATGGTAGAGAAACTATATAGAGAGCAGAAGGGGGAGAATAGGATGGCGTATTATACGATACCAAAGTACATTTTTGTAGGAAAAAATGCTCTGGAAGAAGCGGCCTCTACAATAGCAACCTGTGGGAAGAAAGCTCTTATTGTCACAGGAAAGCGTGTAGGTAAGTCTCCGATGTATGAAAAGCTAGTGGAGTATCTAGTTAGAGAAGAAGTAGAGTATTCCGTTTTTGATGGGATTACAGGGGAACCAACGGATACTATGATTGAAGAAGGCCTTGGAATTTATGAGAAGGATCGTTGCCAATTAGTGATTGGAATCGGTGGTGGAAGTCCCCTAGAT
>JAEYWA010000260.1 GCA_023431385.1 Bacillota bacterium
ATCTAAAAGCTTCTGAATCTTTTTAGTCACTGTTTCACAATGCCTAATCAATTCCTCGTGATAACTATCTATATCAATGTGTTCTGGATCATCTAAAGCTGCCTCAATATACGCAATATCATAAATAATGGCATCTCTGATTTCCTTTACACGTTCTAATATTCCACCTTTAAGCTGCTTTAAAGAGCTAGATAATGCATACTCGCTCTTCGCATGTATAATATCAATTACTGCTTCTGCCTGTGACAGATCAATGCGGCCATTTAAAAAGGCTCTCTTTGTAAACTCCCCTGGTTCTGCAAGGCGAGCTCCATACTTTACAACAGTCTGTAAAATACGTTTCGTAACAATGATACCTCCATGGCAGTTAATCTCCACAACGTCTTCCCTTGTATAAGTCGCAGGGGCTTTCATAATAGAGACCATAACCTCATCTATTATTTCACTGCCATCCTTAATATACCCATAATGAATGGTATGGGAAGGCTGTTCTGAGAGTATTTTATTACCGGATTTGGAGGTATATATCTGATCAATAATATTCAGTGCCTCATTACCACTGATTCTAATAATGCTCAAACCAGCATTACTCAGTGCAGTAGCAATTGCAGCAATTGTATCTGTTTTCACAATTACCGTCCCTTCTTATTATAAAGCATTATAATAAACATTATAGTAATAGAAAGAACGAAGGAAAGATTACAAAAAGCATAGGGTAATCCATCCTCCGTCCCTGTTTATCAGTCTACAACAGTATTCACATTTTTCTTATCTTTATAACTATGGTTATAAGATTTATTATAGTGATAATTGGACTTATAAGGCTTCGCAGCGCCTTTTTTTAAAGTAATCACAACCTTGCGGAAAGGCTCTTCCCCTTCACTATGAGTTTCAACAAATTTATCATTCTGAAGAGCTGAATGGATAATACGTCTCTCATAAGGGTTCATAGGTTCAAGCACAACCTGCTTTCTTGTTCTCTTCACCTTGTAGGCTAAATTCTTTGCAAGATTCTCAAGAGTCTCTTTGCGTCTTTCACGATAATTCTCTGTGTCTAATTTTACCTTTAAGTAATTATCACTTTCTTTATTAATCACTAAGCTGGTCAGATATTGAAGAGAATCTAAAGTCTGTCCTCGTTTTCCGATTAAAATCCCCATATCATCACCGGATAAATCAATCTGGACAACACCGTCTTCATCATTTACTTCAACTTCAATCTTAGCCTGGATGTTCATCGCTTTCAAGATCTTCTCTAGAAAACTTGTAGCAACTCCCTGAACAGTCTTTTTAACGCGAACCTTAATCTTTGCAGGTTTACTGAAAAGACCTAGAATACCGTTACTTTCTTTCTCAATTATTTCCCACTCAACATTATCTGAAGTGGTTCCTAATTTTATCAACGCTTCAGTAAGTGCCTCATCCACTGTTTTTGCTGTAAATTCAACCCAATCCATCATATTCTATTTGTCTCCCTTCTCTCCATTCTTCCTAGCAAGAAGATTGGCATTTGCCGCAATGCTATTCGCTCTATGCGATGTCTCGCTTCGTTTATAATCAGAAGGTTCACTCTTTTTCTTGTTAACTTTCGTTTTGTCTGCAAGGGTAGTATTGTTAATAGTACTTGTCCTTTGCTTTGTTATCTCTTCGAAGCTAATAGGCTTCTCTCCCCGTCTCGCTCTTTTCTTATTCTGCTTATCCAGGTTTTTCTTAATGATGTCATCGACATCAACCTTTTTCATATATGCATTTACAATAAGTTGCTGAATAATACGGTATACAGAACCGGCTACCCAGTACAGGCCAACACCAATAGGAAGAATAACACAGAATACACCGGACATAATAGGCATAATCAGATTCATAGTCTTCATAGTGGAAGCACCTGCTGCATTAGGGTCGGTATTTGCCTGAGGCATCAGTTTTGTCTGTAAGAATTGTAAGCCTGCTGCTAAGACAGGAATAAGAACTGCAGGTGACATAATATTAGGGTTCTCAACTACACTCAGTCCTAAAAAGCTGTTGAGCGATAAAGATGCCTGATGCGTTTTATCTACTAATGAGGTTATATCTGCATTACCTGCAATTCCCTGCAGACCTTTCAGTGCATCCCATCCGGCAGCCTTTAACTGGGATAACAAAGCAACCAAATTATTGACAACCGATGTATTGTCTCCTTGAGTTAATAGTGTCGACCAATCACCTGGAGCAACCTTAAGGCTTTGAGTTAACGTAAAAGCCTCTTTATTATTTTTCATAGCATCTGCCAAATTTTCGCTAAATCCATTTACGGATACTAACTTATTTGCAAGAGGAGCATACTTATCATAGAAAATATCTACATAACCTGGCATATTGTAGATTACTCGATATAACGCAAACATCAATGGTAATGTAATTAACATTGGTAAACAGCCTGCTGTTGGAGAGGTACCAAACTTACGATATACGGCACTGGTCTCCTCCTGCTGCTTACGCATGGAAGCTTCATCTTTTTTTCCTTTATATTTCTTTTGAATGGCACTTAATTCAGGAGCCATATTAGTCTGTAACTTTTGGAATTTACTTTGCTTAAGTGTCAACGGAAGCATAAGGGTATATGCAACAAATGTAAATAAGACAATGGTTAAACCGGTATTCTGAATTCCAAACAGATTAAGAAATTCTGCAAGAACATTCAGAATCCATCCTAGTACCTTCGCGATAGGTCCTAAAATCCCCTCATGCTGAGTTAAAAATATTAGTGACAATTCATCTTCCTCCTTAAAGAGTTATCAATCATTAAGTGTTATGAAATAGTGTTACAGTCTAAGGTACAGGATCATATCCACCTTCATGAAAAGGATGACAACGAAGGACCCTTTTAACAGCTAAATATGTCCCTTTGACTGCCCCATACTTTTGCAAAGCCTGTAATGCATACTCTGAACATGTCGGAGTATAAATACATGTTGGCCTTCTCTTTAATGGAGAAATAAATTTTCTATAGAATTTCACTAATAATATTAAAAATCGTTTCATCACGATTCAATCATCTCTTTTACTATTTTATGAAGATTTGCTACATGCAGCAAGGCGCTTTCAATTTCCTTATACTGCTTGTCCTTGGCAGCTACTCTGGCTACCACCACAATATCATATCCACTTGAAAATTTATTTTCATTTAATCGGAAGCTCTCCCGTATCAAACGGGCTATTCTATGTCGAACAACACTATTTCCTACTTTTTTACTAACAGATATTCCAAGTCTATTAG
>JAEYWA010000245.1 GCA_023431385.1 Bacillota bacterium
TAGTTAATTATTGCGGGGTGATAGTTTATGGAATTTTGTAACAAGTGTGGTTCATTAAAGATTAACGGCAGCTGTACAAACAAAAAATGCGATCAGCATATTAAATCTATGGTTGAATTAGCAACCGTTCAGCAAATCGAGTATATCAAGGAACTTGCTGAGCAATTGGGAGAAGATATTAGCGAAGTTAATTTTGAGTCTATGGGTAAATCTGAAGCCGTGGACCTTATTGATGAATATCTCGAGAGACTTGATGATACTGAGAAGAAAATCAACAAAGAAGACGAAGTACTTGATGATGAAGAAGATTTAGATAATTGATGATGACCTATAAAATTAAAGTTCAATGCACAAACAAAAAGCAGGAGTAAAGCTCCCGCTTTTTTGTTGATAACTTTTGGATAACTGTTAATTTTTGTACGTGTGGATATGTGAAATAACTTCCCAAATTGCCTGTATAAATATCTGAACATACTGTAAAATCAATAGTTTAGTTATTATGTCAATGTTATTAACTAGCCCCTATTGTTCTGTGGATAATGTGTATAAGTCTGTGAATAACCTGATTTACATGCTTGGAAACGATGTGGAAAAGTTAGTTTTTAATATTCAGTCCATATCCATACGGAAACAATGCATTATACCCATCCGATTGATTGTTAATTGTAATTGGAAGCTGTTCAAGCCCTCTGGGCCATGTAACAGGAAGTCTTGCATTAAACTCATATTCTCCGTACAGTGATTTAGCAATCACTCCTCCTTCAGTCCCCGGAAGCCATGCTTGTATAAAACCATCCCACTTGTCCAGCTCCTTTGTTACTATTCTTGGTCGTCCTGATATCAAAACCACAACTATTGGCTTTTTTGCCGCATATGCTGCTTTTAGAGTTGATTCGTTATCAGCCGCCAGAGCTGTTCCGCCATACAAATCTAAACTGTCGTCATCCCCCTTACCTTCGGCATATGGATATTCACCTAGCACTGCAACAATTACATCAGCCTTACTGAGTTTTGATAAGTCAGTTATTATATTTGAGCCATTCTTTGCCGCTATTTCTTTAAAACCATCCAAAATAGTTGTTCCGTTCATCCATCGTCCGTTCTTATCATCCTGCCCGCCCTGCCAGGTTTTTGTCCACCCTCCGCACTGAATTCCGATATTATCGGCCGCAGGACCTATTACCGCAATATTTTTCTGATTGGTTATCGGTAATACGTTGTTTTTATTTTTAAGCAGTACTAAAGATTTTGCTACAGCTTCCTCAGCTATCTGCTGGTGAAAGAAATTCCTGAGTTTATAATCTCCGGTAAACATTTGAACTGAATCAAATTTTCCCATCTCCATCTTAACTCTAAGTATTCTGGAGACTGCATCATCTATCCGCTCCATCCGTATGTCACTATTGCCGGCGGCTTCTATGATGGCGTCATAGCACTCTTTCCATTGAGACGCTTCCATAAGGATATCGATACCTGTATTTACAGCCAGCACTACCTGGTCGTAAAGACTGTCTCCTCTTAGTTGGTGAATCCCCTGAAAATCGCTTATAACGATACCGTTAAAGCCCATATCCTCTTTTAGCTGGTCATTAATAAGAAATTTATTACTGTGATTTTTCTCGCTGTTAATGCTACTGTAGGATACCATAATACTTTTTACTCCGGCAGCAACTGCCTCTTTATAAACTGAAAGATAATAATCATTCAAATCTCTCTGATTTATTTCAACATTCCCCTGGTCCATTAGGTACCCGCTGTCACCTGTACCGAATTTTACTGCGCCGTCAGCCACATAGTGTTTTGCGCAGGCTATAATTCCGTTTGTCTGCAAAGTGGTTATGTAAGGTATTGACATTATACTTACAAGATCCGGATTTTCACTGAAGCATTCATAGGTTCTTCCCCATCGTATATCATTGCTGACGGCTATACAGGGTGAGAAATTCCAATCAACTCCAGCAGCATTAAGCTCCGTAGCTACCATCCCCGCAATATCCATAATAAGTTCGCTATCCCCGCTGGCTCCAAGACCTATATTATGTGGAAATATTATAGTATCCTTCATGTTGTTATTTCCGTGAACAGCATCTACAGCAAACAAGAGAGGAATGCCCAGTCTTGTCTCCAGAGCGGCTGCTTTAAATTGCTGCGTCATTTCAGCCCATTTTTCCATTGTATTCTCCTCGGGAGCCGATCCCCCGGCTGCAAAAATGGAGCCAATAAAGTATTTTTTTGTATCCTTTACGGATATCTCTCTTTGTTCAACCTGTAGCATTTGACCTACCTTTTCTTCAAGTGTCATTTCCTGAAGAAACTTAGTGATGTTTTCGTCAATGGATTTTTTACCATCGTAAATAGTAGCTGTTTCCTTTCCGGAGATTGTACTTTTTATACCGGGTGCAGTATTATCAGTTTTAACGACATTACTACAGCTTCCTGCCACAATGGATACAATTATAATTAAAATCAGACTGACAGCCCTTTTTATGATCACGATACCGCCCTCCTACTACGCAACCTTAATACTATAGTATAGAATTTTGGATTCCTTGGCAATATTAACCACAATTATTAATTTACTTTTTTCTCTTGTTCACTGAACGGGTCAAGCGTATAATTGAATTAGCTTAAAACTGGAAATAAGGAGAATAAATATTATGCTACAGCCTTACGATCTACCTCTTGAGCAGCTAAAAACCTATAAGCCCGAGCTCACAAAACAACCCGACTTCGATGAATTCTGGAGCAATTCCCTTGATGAGTTATCAAAAATACCCGTCGAGTATACACTTACTCCCTTTGATTATCCTGTTAAAGGTGTTAAAGTTTTTACAATTAATTTCTTAAGTTTTAATAATTCAAATATACAGGGTTACTTGACAATTCCCGACAAGGAGGGTCTACACCCCGGCTTAGTGCTCTATCACGGCTATAACTGGGCAATGGATGGGTGTATAGGTGACACCGTTAATTGGGCTCTACATGGCTATGCAACTTTACATATGCTTGTCCGCGGTCAGCAGGGCTACAGCTGCGATAATGTAACCTCCTCAACCGGAGGGGTTGCAGGTTGGATGACCAAGGGTATCCTTAACCCGAAGGAATATTATTATAGAGCTGTATATATGGATGCTGTCCGCGCACTAGAAGTATTGGCCGCCATTGATAATGTTGACTCCAAAAGGATAGGCGTTCACGGAGGCAGCCAGGGAGGAGGACTGACGCTGGCAGCGGCAGCACTGAGTGATATACCTGTGGTAGCGGTTGCTGACTTTCCATATTTGTCAAACTTTAACCGTGCCATAGATATCACCCCCAATGGGCCTTACAATGAATTCAATGATTATTTCAGAAGAAATCCTTCTCCCGAAATTGAAGTTCAGGCTAAAAAAACTCTTTCATATTTTGATATTATGAATCTGGCCCCCAGAATTAAATGTCACACCTGGATTAGTTCAGGTCTGATAGATGATATTACTCCTCCATCCACTGTATTTTCTGCCTACAATCATCTTACCTGCTCAAAGGAAATAGCAGTATTCAGGTACTTTGGACACGAATATCTTCCAGGAGCTTCAGTTCCAAAGCTGCGGACTTTGATGAAATATCTACAGGGTGAAGGATAATTTTCGTAATCTTCTACCCATAAATCATGTTCATAATAATAGCCCTTTACAATAAAGTAAGGGCTATTACTAGTTCTTCTATGTAACAAAGTATTCTCACTTGACACTACACGGCATGTTTCTTCATTTGCTCAGCTGTCTCCAGCATCTCCTTTATTTTAATCATCAGTTCACTGGCTCCTGCCATATTCTCACAGGCCATAGCATTAGCTTCTTCTGAGCTTGCAGCGGTTTGCTGGCTTACTGCTGCAATCCTGCTTATACTTTCCTTTATCTGATTGTTTGATTCCACGATATTATTTATTTTATAGTTTACTTCCGCAATATTATCAGCCAGCTGATTGGTATTGCTGTTAATGTTATTGTAAACCTTCTTTGTGTTCTTGATATTTTTGTTCTGCTCTATATTTGCAGTTTTAGTACTTTCAATCTGATCAAAACATTCAATAACCTTTGTATTTAAATCATTAATTATTGTTAAAATTTTGGAGGAGGACTGTTTGCTCTGGTCTGCCAGCTGTCTTATTTCGTCGGCTACAACAGTAAAGCCCTTGCCGCTTTCTCCTGCTCTGGCGGCCTCAATTGAAGCATTTAAGGAAAGAAGATTCGTTTGGGCACTTATACCCGAAATTATTGAAGTTATTCCAAGTATCTCACTTGTTTTTTCCTTAAGCTCAAGCATCAGTTCCTCAACTCTCTGGCTCTGCTGATTAACAATTAAGGCTTTTTCATTCAGTTCATTTACTATCTCCAGACCCTTACTTACGTCTTCTGCTGAATTCTTTGATAATTCACCCATTTGCATCGACAGCTTTGAGGTGACATCAATCAATTGACTGATCTTTTCTGAATTAATTGCCTGCTGTGTCATATTTTCAGATGTCTCCTGAGCACCCTTTGATATTTCGTCAATTGCCCCGCTGACCTGATTCATGGACATATTAAATTTATCCATAAAGCTACGCAGATTCTTTGCATTGGCCTCCATAATATCTGCTGCTTTCAGAATATTAGAGATAATTTCCTCCTGTTTCTGCTGCTGGCCTTTTATACTGTTTATCTTAGAAAAATTAAATTGATTTGATAGTTTTGTAGAAAGGATAATGGCCATTCCGAAAAGTATAACAGCTGCAAACTGTATAGTTAATTCCGTTGATGAAGCTTTATCAACATTACCTGTAATTATTTTATAACCTATTACGCCTACATTAATAAGAAAGACATATGAATAACTGTATACCGTGAGTCTTAGATTGAAATACAACATATACATCAGCATGATAGGAAATATGTATACAAATGTTGACGAAGTGTTTGTGGTGGTGAGAGCTATAGTATAAATAACCAAGTAGCCAGTAAGTGTTATATATTTCATTGCTTCGGTTTGATTATTTCTGTTATAAACAATGATAGCAAGTGCTATCGGTATAATTACCGCCATAATAAAAAATAGAATATATTCCAGTGATCGGTTCCCCTTAAGATACTCGACAAAATATCCTACCACCAGAAAAAAACTTAGTAATGAGTTAATTGTCAATACTACCTTATTGGTCAGCTCCTTAACCCGGGTTTCATCCATATTAACCTCCTGAGCCACTTTATGGCTGTGATCCGCATATGGGTCACAAAATATAATGAAATTTTTCTACTCCTATATCCGCTATAAGGTGAATATAGGAGGCTGTACATTATTTTTATATTACATTTCCTCCTCAGAAAACTTGACTAAATTCAGCAATACTATTCTACATACGCTTCATATTTCTATATTAACATTTATTGTATTTATTGGGAATATTAATTAATATTTAGTTGTAATTTACGTGTATACTAAAAAATTGTAGAGATTTCAGGACAGTTATGATATCATTTTCCATAGCTGGAAATACATTATTATAATTATTTTTATTATTTGTGAACACGGTTTCACGACTTGGAGGTGCTTTTCTCAATGAAATACGGTCAATTCGATGAATTGAACAAGGAGTATGTTATTACAAGCCCGGATACTCCTGCTCCCTGGTGCAATTATTTAGGTTCGGTAGATTACGGTGCCATTATATCCAATAACGCTACCGGTTATAGCTTCGTCAAGTCAGGAGCTTCGGGCAGAATAATCAGGTTCAGACTTAACTCAAAATCCAACGACCAGCCGGGAAGATTCATATATATCCGGGATAATTCGGACGGAGATTACTGGTCAGGCTCCTGGCAGCCTGTATGCAAACCGTTAAGTACATATAAAAGTGAATGTCGTCATGGTACTGCATATACAAAGATAAAATCTATGTACAAAGATATTGAAACAGATACTACCTATTTTGTTCCTCTGGACAAGTACTATGAGGTATGGAAGTTTAAAATAAAAAATACGGGGACTTCTCCGAGAAATTTATCTGTGTATAGTATGGTTGAGTTTACTAATCATGATCATTACGAAAATGATACCGTCAACTTGCAGTACTCTCAATTTATAAGTAAAACGTATTTTAAGGGAGACCATGTTCTTCAGGTTATAAATGAAAACGGAAGCGAAGCAACTGCAGACGTTGAGGGCAGCTGTAATGTAATGGGTGAACCAAGTTGTAGATTTTTTGGAGCGGTCGGTGCAGAGGTAACAGCCTTTGACGGGGAAAGGGATGCTTTTCTTGGCAACTATAGAAACTACGGTAACCCGAAGGCAGTCGAAAGCGGAAAATGTTCAGACACTCCGGCTTATAACGGCAATTCCTGTGGTGCTCTACAACTTGATGTTACCTTAAAGCCTGGTGAAGAAAAAGAAATGCTTTTTCTTTTGGGTTCGGGAAATGAGACTATTGCAAAAGGTGTATTAGATAGTTATAAAGCAGCAAAAAAAAGTAATATAGACCTTACTGGTGCACAACTTGAGGAATTGATATCTCTATGGCATTCAAGGCTTGAAAATTTGCAGGTTTCTACACCTGATGATAAATTCGACAATATGGTTAATGTATGGAATGCTTATCAGTGTTTTATTACCTTTCTGTGGTCCAGAGCGGCCTCCTTCCAGTACTGCGGGCTGAGGAACGGTTTAGGCTATCGCGATACGGTTCAGGATATTCAAGGCATAATTCACCTGGATTGTAAATTAGCCAGGGAAAGACTTTGGCTGATGCTTTCTGCCCAGATTTCAAACGGGGGAGGCCTTCCCCTGGTTAAATTCAACCATGTACCCGGTACAGAAGCGACTCCAGATGAATCAGAATATGCAAAAAAGACCGGACAATCCTTCTACCGTGCCGACGATGCATTATGGCTGTTCCCAACTGTTATGACCTATATTAAGGAGAGCGGTGAATGGAGTTTTATAGATGAAGTTATTCCGTACGCAGATAAGGGTGAAGCCTCGGTTTATACCCATCTGAAACAAGCTATCCAGTTTAATCTGGACAGACAGGGTCGTCACGGGTTCCCCGCCGGGCTCTTCGCCGACTGGAATGACTGCCTAAGACTTGGTGCTAAAGGTGAGTCCATGTTTGTTGCCTTCCAGCTCTACTATGCTCTTGCTATCTTCAAAGACTTTGCCTCCAGGCTGGATAAACTCTCCGATGTGGAATGGGCAGACAAGCATATGACAAGGCTGGGTTCAGCTTTTGAGCAGTATGCCTGGGAAGGAGACCAGTATGTCCGCGGCTTTACAGAGGATGGATATACTATTGGTTCTAAAAACAACGAGGAGGCAAATATCTGGCTTAATCCTCAGACCTGGGCAGTTATAAGCGGCGCTGCAGCGGGTGAAAAAGCGAAGCTTGCTCTTGATAAGGTATTTAGTAAGCTCAACACAAATTATGGTGCGATGCTCTTTTATCCCGCCTTTAAAAAATTTGGTCTCCCGGTGGCAAGAATGGTACTGTTTAATGAATGCACCAAGGAGAATGCAGGAATCTTCTCTCAGCCCCAAGGGTGGCTCATTCTTGCTGAAACCATTGCGGGGAATGGCAACAGGGCGTATAAATATTTTAATGAAATCAATCCTGCAGCTATGAATGACCAGGCTGATGTCAGAGTTCTGGAACCATATGTACACGGTCAGGCAACAGAGGGTATCGATACCTTAAACCATGGGCGCTCCCATGTTCACTGGCTGACTGGCACAGCTTCTACTGTCATGGTCTCAGTTGTGAACGGCATTCTGGGGCTTCAGCCACAGTACGAAGGTATAAATATAAATCCATGTGTACCTGCTGACTGGAAAGTCTTCAAAATAAAGAAGAATTTCCGGGGAAAAACACTTAATATTCAGGTTGATAATACAGCGGGTGTTGAAAAGGGAGTCAAATTTATTGTTGTAAATGGCGTAAGAATAAATAGCTGTTACGTGAGCTTCGAGGAGCTTAAAGATAATAATGATATCCTTGTGGTTATGGGATGATATTAAATTAAGAGAAGAATTAATAGTGAAGAGTGAATAGTTATAAAGGTATTACCTTCAACCGACGCAGTAGGGTTTCCTTGACTATTCACTTTTCACTTATACCTTTTACTTTTCACTTATATCACGCAAACCTCTTCCTCATAATTAGCGTTATAAAGTATATGAACGCAGATATGATGACTATAGTAGCACCTGTAGCGGTATCAAGGTAGTAGGAAAGAATTAATCCAATCATTCCGGAAACAAAAGAAATCAAAATAGCCATAATATTATACTGTCTCGAGTTTGAGGATACGTTTCTAGCCGCTGCCGCAGGCAGCACCAGCAACGAGTTTATGATAAGCAGACCTACCCACTGTATAACAATGGTGACGGCTACTGCTATTATTGCAGTAAAGGCAAGTTCAATTCCAAGGGTGTTTATACCACGGCTTCTGGCAAGTGATATATTGACGCTTACCAGTAAAACCTTATTATAAAATAAAATCCATAAAACTATAATTATAAGTGCAAGGACAAAAAGTGCTCCCACCTCTTGGGAGCTTATACTCAGTAAGTCTCCGACCAAATAGGAATTATAGCTATATCCCCCTGATGTTACGAGGACAAGACCAATGGCTATTGCAGCCGAGGAGAACACTCCAATAACTGTATCTGTTGAGGTCTTTGTTTTATTTTTAATAATTGTGATAAGTACCGAAAACCCGATAGAAAATATTACAGCTGACCATATGGGCTGAACAAAGCCAATGACACTTCCTATTGCTATTCCCGTAAAAGCTCCGTGGCCCAATGCATCTGAGAAAAAGGCCATTCTGTTGTTTACAATTATGGTCCCTAAAATACCAAATATCGGTGTAATAAGCAATACCGCCAAAAAGGCGTTTTTCATAAAGTCATAACCTAGCCATTCAAACGGTAAAATTGCATTCAACAAACTGTAAATGTGATTCAAAGTACTACCCCTCTTATTATTGACTGGCCTGGCCAGTTTTTATTATTAAAAATATATTTTTATTAATTGCAGTCGACGTAGCCGAATTTCCACAACAATTAACTATTTTCCTTTAATTACTCATCTTAAACTATGCACCTTTAACTATTCACTATCCTTAATAAACTCGGACAGACCGAAGGTTTCATGAAGTCTTTTGTCACTGTAAACTACATCAGGTGAACCATTTAAAATAACCGTTTTATTGAGCAGAACCACTCTATCGGCATGTTTTTTTACCAGATCAAGATCGTGAGATACAAGAATTATTGTCAAATCATACTTTTCTCGAACCTGAGAAACAATTTCATAAAAAACCTCAAGACCTTTTCTGTCAACACCTGAGACTGGCTCGTCCATCAGCAGCAGCTGCGGAACAGGCTGCAATGCCAGCGCGAGCAGTACTCTTTGAAGCTCTCCCCCGGACAAAGCCCCAAGCCTTTTATCTATCAACCCTTCCGCCTGAACTCTCGAAAGACACTCTGAGATTTTTTGAGTAACCTTGGGGGAAGTGCTTTGAAATGCGGGCTTCCACCCCATGCAGGCTGTAAAAAGATTTTTTACACTTACAGGAGCAGCCGTATCAAACTCGAGCTGTTGTGGAACATACCCTACCACGGGCTTAACTGTACTCTCTCCGCTTGATCCGGCGAATACAATTGTTCCCTCATGCTTTATCTCACCCAATATTGCCTTTAGCAGTGTGCTTTTCCCTGCTCCATTCGGACCTATCAGAGCAGTGAGTTCCCCGCAGTGCAAATGGAGGTTGATATCGTGTAGAATCTCAGATTTACCGATTTTTACAGAAAACTTTTTTATTTGTGTACAGCAATAACCACAGCACTTTCTGCCAGAATCACAATTATCCCTATGTCTCACATTTCTTTCTGCCATTATGAAAGTCCTTTCAAGGGGATTCAAATACCAAATTCTTTATTCAAATTTAATATAAATTATTAAGTAATTTTATACTAATATAAATTCCTATTAAATTATTATACCAAAAATTATTCTCTATTTTCTCTATATACAATTATTTCTTTAATCAAACAATATCAATTATCTTTTCCTTAGTAATTTCAGTAGTAATTTTCCATCCTGCAAAAAAGTACTTACTCTTATCCGGAATAAATTGTACAAGACCTGCAAAAACTGATTTGTATAATCTCCATCAATTCAAACAAGTTTTAATAAATTTTTTAGAATAATTGGACATTTTATTAACAAGTAACTATTTTATATTTATTTTCTATTGACTTTTGTGTTAATATATTAGTGGTTTATAGTTTTATAATACCTTTTTTAAAAGAATTTTAAAATAACTGTTATAACCGGAGTCAGAAAACCGGCTATAAATGATGCAATTACTTTATTCAATTGAATAAATGTTTATGGTATACAGGATTAGATTGAAAGACTTTGCTAATGCTCGTCTTTCAATCTAACCTATGAATTTATGCCCGTGCGAAATATCCATAGTATCTATCAATACTTTGAAAACGCACATTGCCAATTAACCGCCTCACAGCGGATTTTGCGGAAATAGTTTCATAAACACTCTGTGGACGCTATTCGGCTCATAGAGGTTAATATGATAAATGTTATAACAAGGCAATAGCTGTCCATTGTGTCCTTCTGGATGTTTTGGCTCTATTGATCCTATGCAATATAAAAATAGATTATTGGGAGGACTAGTAATGGGTAAGTTAGACACAGCATGTATAAATACCATTAGGATTTTGGCTGCAGAGGCAGTTCAAAAAGCTAATTCCGGTCATCCGGGCCTACCTCTCGGAGCAGCACCAATTGCTTATTCCGTTTGGGCAAAACATATGAAGCACAATCCAAAGAATCCTAATTGGGCAGGAAGAGACAGATTCGTATTGTCAGCAGGTCATGGTTCAGCCATGTTATATTCTCTGCTCCACGTTTTCGGATACGATGTATCCCTTGACGACCTGAAGAATTTCAGGCAGTTTGGTAGTAAAACTCCAGGACATCCTGAATACGGTCATACTAAAGGTGTAGAAATAACTACCGGACCACTGGGACAAGGTGTAGCCAACGGTGTAGGTTTTGCCATGGCAGAACGCTTAATGGCTGCTAAATTTAATAAGGATGGTTATAACATCGTTGATAACTTTACTTATGTATTATCAGGTGACGGCTGCCTTATGGAGGGTGTAGCTTCGGAAGCAGCATCACTGGCAGGAACCTTGAAACTTGGAAAATTGATTCTTTTATATGATAGCAACAAGATTACTATCGAAGGTGATACAAGTATAGCATTTACAGAAGATGTAGCTAAGCGTTTTGATGCTTATGGCTGGCAGGTTCTCAAGGTTGAGGACGGTAACAGTGTTGAAGACATCAGTGCTGCAATTGAGAATGCTAAGGCTGAAGCCGATAAGCCATCCATTATCATTGTTAACACTCAAATCGGTTATGGCTCACCGAAAGCAGGTACTTCCGGCGTTCACGGAGAATCTCTCGGAGAAGAAGGCCTCAGCAAAACCAAGGAATTCCTGGGAATGTGCAAAGATGACTGCTTTAATGTAACTGAAGAAGTAGCCGGCTTTACCAAGGAATTTGTACAGGCAGGAATCAAAACAGAAGAAGCCTGGAATGACATGTTTAAGAAGTATGCCTCAGAATTCCCAGGCCTTGCGGCAGAATGGGATATCTGGCAGAAGAGCGACTATTCAGACCTTCTCTTAAATGACGAAAGCTTCTGGAAGTTCGATACTAAACCAAATGCTACAAGAGCTATATCAGGAAATATTATTAATTACCTTGCTAAAAAGCTTCCAAACCTCGTTGGAGGTTCAGCTGACCTTGCCCCTTCCAATAAGACTTATATGAAGGATATGGGCGATTTCTCAGCAGCAGATTACAGCGGAAGAAATCTGCACTTCGGTGTAAGAGAGCATGGTATGGGTGCAATAGCAAACGCTATGGCTATCTATGGCAGTTTAAAAATGTACTGCTCTACCTTCTTTGTATTCACAGATTATATGAAGGGCGCAATGAGGCTTTCAGCTCTTATGAATGTACCTGTAACTTATGTTATGACACATGACAGTATAGGTGTTGGAGAAGATGGACCTACTCACCAGCCAATAGAACAGCTTGCTTCAATCAGAAGTATTCCAAACTTTATAGATTTCAGACCTGCCGATGCAAATGAAACTGCTGCAGGCTGGTTTACAGCTGTTACCAACCCATCCTCACCAACTTGTCTGGTATTAACTAGACAAAACCTTCCAGTTCTTGATATAGACGGTAAGGTTGCATTAAAGGGTGCTTACACCTTGTTGGATTCAAAGAACGCTGTTCCACAAGTAATCCTTATTTCTTCAGGTTCAGAAGTTCATGCAACTCTTGAAGCAGGTAAGCAGCTTCAGGCTGAAGGAATTGATGCCAGAGTGGTAAGTATGCCTTCAATGGCACTATTTGAAAAGCAGTCAGCTGAATACAAGGAAAGTGTATTGCCATCATCAGTTTCCAACAGAGTTGCAGTGGAAGCGGGTACTTCCTTTGGCTGGCACAAGTACGTAGGCTTAAAGGGTGAAGTTGTATCCATAGACACATTCGGTGCTTCAGCACCTGCAGACCTTTTGTTCAAGCACTACGGCTTCACAGCTGAAAACATAGCGTCCAAGGCAAAAGCAGTTTTAGCTAAATAAACTTTATAGAATGATATGATGAATTTAAAGGGACTGCCTCAGACACCATGCTTGATTACAAACGTGTCGGGAGCAGTCCCTTTTATTGGTTACCTTCTATATATTGATAAATAGACAATTTCTATCTCTTTGTTGAATATATAATCTTCCTAAGGCAGCTGTGATTAAGACAATAGTGCCCTGTCATTTGCAAATTCCTCTCCACTCACTTTTCCAAAGCGCTGCAGCAGTTCTTCAACAGTAAGCTTCGCCTTATCCTCACCCTTAATATCAAGAATAATACGGCCTTCATGCATCATAATCAGCCTGTTGCCATGTCTTATGGCATCACGCATGTTGTGGGTAACCATCATAGCCGTAAGTTTATCCTCGGAAATAAACCTGTCACTTAGCTGTAACACCTTTTCGGCGGTCTTGGGATCCAGTGCCGCTGTATGCTCATCCAGCAATAAAAGCTTAGGCTTTTTCAGTGTAGCCATCAACAGCGTAAGGGCCTGTCGCTGACCGCCAGAAAGCAATCCCACCTTAGCATCCAGTCTGTTCTCCAACCCCAGTTCCAGATGACTTAGCAATTCTTTATACAAGGTTCTCTCCTTGTTTTTAATTCCCCAGCTCAGTCCACGGCGCTGTCCTCTGCGGTAAGCAAGTGCCAAATTTTCTTCAATGCCCATATTTGCAGCTGTACCCATCATAGGGTCCTGGAAAACTCTGCCCAGCATTAACGCACGTTTGTGTTCTGAGTATTTGGTTACATCCGTATTATCAATTATTATTGAACCCTTATCAACAGGATATACCCCCGCCACGCAGTTGAGTAATGTTGACTTGCCGGCCCCGTTGCCACCTATCAAAGTAACAAAGTCCCCTTCTTCAAGCTGGAGGTTTATATTTCGTAGTGCAACCTTTTCATTAACCGTTCCTGGATTAAACACCTTATATATTTCATTGACCTTAAGCATTTTACTCTCCCTCCTTGATAGATATTTTTATCGGATGGAGATATGTCTTAAATACTGGCAATGCAAGTGCAATGGCCACTGTTACTGCTGTAAACAGCTTTAAATCATTAGCCGGCATTCCCCAGAACAGTACCAATGCTATTATTATTCTGTAGGTTATAGCTCCAAGTACAAGAGATAAAAGCTTGCTGAAAAAACTCTTTCTTCCGAAAAGAACTTCACCTATTATTACAGAGGCAAGGCCGATAACTATTGACCCAGTCCCCATCTGTACATCCGAATAACCCTGACTTTGAGCAATGAGTGCACCACTTACTGCTACCAGCCCATTACTAATAATCAAGCCTGTTATTTTCATCACATTAGTATTAATTCCCTGGGCCCTGACCATATTCGGGTTGTTGCCGGTAGCACGAATGGCTGAGCCAAGTTCGGTCCCGAAAAACCAGTATAAAATTCCTACTACTGCCGATACGCATATAAAGCCTAGAACAATAATAGCATTATTTGAACTAATACCTATTTTCGTCAGTGGTGTATAAACGGTGTCCATCCTTAATAAGGCAATGTTTGCCTTCCCCATGATATGCAGATTTATTGAATAAAGAGCTATCATGGTCAAAATTCCGGACAGCAGTGCAGGGATTTTAAGCTTGGTGTGGAGCAATCCGGTTACCAGTCCTGCAGCCAAACCTCCCATAAGGGCCAGAACCGTTGCTGCAAACGGATTTATACCAATACTTATAGCTTTAGCCGCTATGGCAGCACCCATTGCAATACTTCCCTCAACAGTTAAATCTGCTATATCTAAAATTCGATAGGTTATATATACCCCAATTGTCATAACAGCCCATAAAAGACCAAGGGATATAGCCCCAAGAAATACATCCAACATATAAATCACCTATTTTCAATATTTGTTTTATTTTTCTTTGGAAACCTCTATAAGTTTGAAGCTTTCATTCTGCTATTTGCTCTTTATAACGTATTTCTCTAAATCAGCAGGTATTTTAAGGCCTATTTCATCGGCTACTGTACCATTTATAGCAAAATCGAAATTTTTGGATGCTTCAACAGCCATATCTGCTGGCTTGGCTTCACCTTTCAGAATTTTTACAGCCATTAACCCTGTCTGGTAGCCCAAATCCGAGTAGTTGATGCCCAGAGTTGCAAGACCCCCGGTAGTAACCATTCCTGATTCTCCGCATATTACAGGAATCTTCGCCTTACTGGTTATGCCGCTTACTACAGGCATAGCGGAAGCAAAAGTGTTATCAGTCGGAATATAAATAGCATCACACTTTGTAACTATTGATTGTGTAACCTGTTGAACATCGTTAGAATTTGTAACTGTTGCTTCAACATATGTGAGCCCCAGCTTTTCTATTGCTTCTTTGGCGAGCTTGGCCTGTAGAATTGAGTTGTCTTCGCTGGAAGTATACATTACTCCTACTTTTTTCACTCCAGGTACTAACTTAACCAACAGGTCCATTTGTTCCTTAATTGGATTCATATCGGTGGTACCACTTACATTACCTCCTGGAGCCGTGTTTGAGGCCACCAGTTTTGCAGCTTCAAAATCGGTTACTGCAGTTGCAAGTATCGGTATCTCGGTAGTTTTCCCGGCTATTGACTGTGCTGCCGGTGTAGCAATAGCGAGAACCAAATCGACTTTATTGCTTACAAAACGGTCACTGATTGTTGATAGATTGCTCTGGTCACCCTGAGCATTCTGTAAATCAAATATAACTTTTTCTTCTGTGTAACCATTATCCTTCAGTGCTTTAACAAACCCTTCCCGTGCAGCATCAAGTGCACTATGCTCCATGTACTGAATAATACCAATGTTCAGCTTTTCCGAGCCTGCTTCTGTGCTACCCTTACCTCCGTCGGTGCATCCTGCAACAGCTGATGTCATTGCTGCCGCCATAATTAATGCCAATACCTTATTCCTTTTCTTCATAACCCGTTCCTCCGTTCTACGCATAAAAATTTTTATTTATTCAATCAGCTCTAATGAACTGTTTGAAGCTTAGAAAAATATTACCTGCATCTGCATTTAAGATACTAAATAACTTCAAAAAATTCACACTTTCCTAGATAATAACAAAGGTGGCAAAGCCACTTTTGTCTGCGCATGGGCCTTTCCTCGCAGATAATGTTTTCATTGTACTTATTAGCTAGGGAAAATTTGGCACGCGCATAAATTAATAGTTTTTTATTGTCTAGGAAGACTTTTACATATCCCTTATACGCCTTTATCTGTGTGCATTCCAATACTCATTTTTTGCACAAAAAAATTTACACTTTCCTAGACAATAAAAAAACGCCTCCTGTATAACACAGGGGCGAATTCATCTCGCGGTACCACCTTGCTTCATTGTCTGCACAACCTCAGAGAACAACAATAATCGTTCTTCCTCTATAACGGGAGGACCCCGAAAACACCTACAGGGCCTTTGCCGTTCAGTGTACAGCTATCGGGACGAATTCACAGTTACTACATCCCGCCCTCTCTCACCAATTAAAGGCTCTCTGTATGGTTTCGAAATTCTGTTACTACTTCCCGGTCATTGCTTTTAATTATATTGATTTGCATGTATAACTACTTTGTAACCGCTATTTTACTACAAGTAAAATATTATGTCAACTAGTCGAGTTGTTCCATAATTATGCAAGTAATTCTTTAATATTTATTATAGTAATAGTACCCTATTACTATAAGCCCAAACTTATTTTATCCTAAATTTGATTAAAAAGCCAATATATATTTACATTGGGTTATTTTGCTTAAATACCTTCCACTTACCATTCTGTTTAATATAGTAGAAGGAAACTGTATAATCACTGTCTTTTTCTACCGTAACAAGCAAATCCGGGTTATTATCCTTATTAACATCAATGGCACACTTGATATTTTTTTTAGCCTCATTTGGCAAATCCTCGGTTTTAATATTCCTTATATCAAGATTTCTCGCATACTCTACGGCAGGATATATGCAGCATACATCGAAAGGACATTCCCCAACTCTCCCTGGTATCGGAGAACAACTTAGAATCTCTTTATTAACAATATCCCCAACCTCAATATTAAACCAGGTTATTGTGGATTTATCAGAAATATCTTCAGCGCCCTCCTTTATTTTTTGTATAGGAGCGCTGAATTCGTGAATATCTACTGCTATAGGAACGATTGTTACAAGTGCTCCTGCTTCAGGCTTTTTGTGCATTGTAAACATTACTCCAGCTTCAATATACGGGGGCTCATAGCGGCCATCTTTATCCTTTATATCAGATATTCTATAAATACTTGTGTAGGTAAAGTCTATTATATCATTTGTTCCCTTTTCCTTATGAGTATCAATTTTTTCTTCTATTGTTGGCTGATATTGCGTAACTGTACTATTACTAGTATCTTTGTTTGTAGCAGACTTGGATGAATTGCTGTTGGCATTGGTATTAGCAATAGTTTGGCTAATCCTATCCTCTAAATTTTCTCTTTTGTCTCCGCATCCTGAAAAAACCAGAATAGCTATTACTAATATTAGAAAAACTTTCCTCATTATGACCTCCGAACATCTATGTAATAAATATTACCATATATATTAATTATTGTATATGTAAGGATAATACTAATGAAATACAATCTGTATTAATTCAACAAGCACTATGCTTTAAAATTAATTGAAATTCGATTATTTTTTATTATTTTATATTATATTATTATTGACAAACGATAATTATAGGTGTATATTACAATAAAGACAATAATGTTGGTTAGTGAAATGATACCGTCATTATAATGAAAAATGATAGATTGCTAATCGGAGGATTTTATGAAACTGCAATTACCCGGACAAAGGAATTTGAGTTACTTTGTAGAAGTTTTATGTACGGTATTCCAGGTAATGGGTGTAATACTTGTGATATCTCTTCCCTGGACACTGAATAACTACCTGATCTTTAAAAACAGTTATGTATCGGAGAACGTCTACTATTCAATGCTTGTTCTTCTGGTTTTATCAGGAATCTGCGCATTCTGTATTCTGGGGCAGGCAAAAAAAATTCTTCACAACATTAATAAAAAGGATCCTTTCACCTTTGAAACGGCTAATAGGATCAAGTATATATCCTATTGGTGTTTACCCATAGCATTTGCTTACCTTATAGCAATATATTTTATCCCGTCAGCATTTGTATTACTTGTTGGTCTTACCTTTTTATTTCTCTCGGCCTGTATTTTTA
>JAEYWA010000088.1 GCA_023431385.1 Bacillota bacterium
AGAGAATCAGTTCTCAGGTATTCGCCTAAAACCCATTCATCCTCTGAATTCTCATTATCCAGCCGGTAAAGTATTATTTTGTCACCGGGCTCCACTTCCTTAAGAGCTGTTCCTGTGAAAGGGTCGATTGTTTGAAGTGCTGCTACCTCGGTTCCTTTTTTTACCCCGGATAATATTTCTGCAGTAAAAATAATATTCTTACCGGTTTCAGGAGTTTCTCCGCCTAAATCATACTCAACGGGTTTAATACTGACTATTTTTATAACCTGAGCTTTTTCAGCATTAACGCCTTCTGCACCACTTAAAATATTAAGGTTCTTTGTAGTAATTCTGTTACCTACTATCAACAAAATTACTGATATAAATATAGTTGATAAGTAAACTAATGTTTCTCTATTTAATAGTGATTTTAATTTGACTGACATAGCTCCTCCGGTCGCAGAATAATCCATTGCACTACATAATAATAGCACATGAAAATTTACGGTACAATAACAACGGAGGAGAAAAAATCAAATCTGGTAATCGGAAAAATCAGTATTACGTAATTCGGAAGGACTTAATCCGTGCAACTTTTTAAATTGCTTCATAAAATAATTTAAATCACTATAACCTATCTGATAACCTATTTCATAGGTTCTTAGATTTGTACTTTTAATCAGATATTCTGCACGTGTCAGCTTAACCATGGTAACATAATCGTTAAAATGTATACCTGTTTTGGCAGGGAAAGAATTGCTCAAATATGTATTGTTAATGAAAAATTTTTCTGCGATTACTTTTAGTTTCAGATCGTTTTCAGGATTATTCAATATGAAATCACAGATGTTACGAATATTTTCGTCCTGTGTATCCGGCTGAAATTTAACAATAAACTTGATTAAATAATTTATTTTTCTTAAGTAAAACTCTTTAAAGGTATCCGTTTTGCCCTCATGTAAAAAATCCACTTCCTCGAAATAATTGATTCCAATAAAATTACTAAGCCATTTGAATTCTTCATAAACAGCTTTTATAAGATTGTGATATAGTTTTTTAATAATAATATCTGCCTTAATAATATTATCGGATAAGGCCAGGTATAGATTATCAACCGTAAGGCTGAACAACTGAACCGCAGAAAAATCCTTGTTCTTAATATAGTAAAAAATATTCTTTTCCTCAGCGGTAGGGTATACCCAGTCATTGTGATCTGAATCCAAGCCGGAGTGTAATCTATTGTTCTGATTTTCCTTTAAAAAGCTGAACGCTCTATGTAAAACTTCAAGCAGGCTTTCTTCAGATGCAGGCTTCACAAGATAATCGAAAGCTCCAAGTACTATTCCTTGCCTGGCATAATTAAATTCACTGTATTCACTGATAATAACCACACATGAGCATAAGTTATCCTGCTTTATTTCTCTTAATAGCTGAAGCCCGTCAACAATTGGCATTCTAATGTCAGTTAAAACAAGGTCATATTTGTTCTTTTTAAGTAAATCTATAGCCTGGCTGCCATTAGTGGCTTTTCCGGCAATTTCAAAACCAGATATCTCACCCCATACTTTTAAGCGCTCCATTTCCATAATAAAAATATCCCGGTCGTCAACAATCAGAGTTTTATACATATTATCTCCCATCTACGCGCACCAGCGCGTACAAAAACAGTAATGAATAGACATTGCCTGTGTTATTTTAATATATTCTCTTGACTTATGGTAAAGAATACACATGCACCTTTTCCAACCTCACCAGTAATCCAGACTCTTCCTCCAAATTTTTCAATGATTTTTTTAACGATTGCAAGACCTACACCGCTGCCTTCAAAATCATTTATTGAATGCATACGCTGGAACATACCGAAAAGATTTTCCGAAAACTTCATATCAAAACCAACACCGTTATCCTTTATGTAAAAACAGCTTTCATTATTTTCAAAGAGGTAGCCTACCGAAATTACTCCAACGTTCACATTTCTGGTGAATTTTAAGGAGTTTGAAATTATATTGGTTATTACCTGCTTCATTAATACTTTATCAGCTAAAATAAAGGGTATATTGTCTTCAATCTTTAAAATTATCTGCTGATTTTTCGAATAACCGATTACAAGCTCATCGAAAACAGCTTTAATCAATTCCTTTAGGTCCAATGCTTCCAGTATGGGGTTAAAATCAGTAAACCTGGTATATTCCAAAAGCTTGTTTATTAAAATTAAAGTATCACTGCATATGTCCCTGATGTTCTGAATAAGCTCGATACCCTCTCTGTTAACGGTATTTTTATAATCCTCAATGAAAATTCTGGCGTAACCGTCAATAGCCCGGACCGGAGCCTTAATTTCATGTGAAATGGTATAATTGAAAGCATGCAGCTCATTATTTGATATTTGAAGCTTGCTTGCCATTTCCTGAAAGTCTATAGTATTCGGATTTCTATAATCTGTTATTTTATTATTTATAGCAATCACTCCAAAAGATTAATTTTCAAGGGTAACAATTTATAACATACTATAAATATATGTAAAGTATACAATTATTTACTAGTGTTTGTCAATTATAAAACATACTAAAAATATTTGTTTTATAAGTATAATGACATGTTGTTTAGTAAAGTCAACTTTCAAATGATAATACATAAATATAAACTACTGAAATTCTAAATTTAGTCTTGTTGTCAGCTAAAAATGGAAAATTTATAATATATAATTGACAAATTGTCTGACCCGGGAGGTTAGCTTGAAAGACTTCGAAAAAGCTCGTCTTCCAAACCAACCTGTGAATTTATGGCCGAGCGAAATACTTAAAGTATTTTCAATACTTTGAAAGCGCACACCTTCTTTAATCACCCTAAAGCGGATTTGAGGGAGATAAATTCATTAATTTTTACAGCCACAATATGGTCATGGAGGTTAATATGCAGAAAATAAAGGTCTTAATAATTGAAGAGTTTAAATATATAGCAGATTTGAATGTCCTTGAGTTAAAAAGAGGTGGATTTGAGGTGGAAAGTCTGTATGTGTGTAGTGAAGATGCTATGAGGCAGGCTTTAGGCCTTAACAGGTTTGATATTATCCTATCTGATAATTCAACACCGCATTTTAATGCAATTCAAGCTTTGTTTACACGGAATGAGCTGGCTCCAAAAACACCATTCATCATAGTTTCCGAGGATGTATCTCCTGAGACTATAAAGTTTGCCATGAAAAACAGCTGTTGTGCATACTTGCTTAAGGAAAACCTTCATCAACTGGCCATCCTTGTAAAAAATATAGTTAACCGCAACATATAATATGTTTGTAAGAGATCATTAATAATTGAATATGATTAAACCAGCTTTTGAGTTGAGCCTTCAGTTGTAATAATAAATAAGGAGAGTTGTATTATGTTGATTACTGTAAATGGGAAGGAAGAAGGAGACATAGTTGAGTTCCTTTACTATATGGGCGTCGGAGGATAATAAATCTAAATATAGTCTACCAATTATCAAAATTTACTCCATTGTAAAGCAAAATACATGATATTACAATAAACATATCGGAATAGTATATTTTAACTTGTGTGGTGAGATACAGTTAAAGATGATTATCCAACAGTACTCATTATTATTAATGGTACTTTAATCAGTAAAGTAATTGGAGTAGCAAAGACGGAATTGATTTAGAGGATTGATTCTGCCTTATTAATAAAATCTAATTAAAAGGAGAATAAATTTATGGCTAGATTATTTACTTCAGAATCAGTAACGGAAGGACATCCGGATAAAATATGCGATCAGATTTCAGATGCAATACTGGATGCATTAATAGAGCAGGACCCATATTCAAGAGTAGCTGCTGAAACAACAGTCGCAACAGGATTGGCTTTAGTAGTAGGTGAAATATCAACAAACGCATATGTTGATATACCTAAAATCATAAGAAATACAATCAGAGAAATAGGTTATACAAAAAATGCAGACGGCTTTGAGGCTGATTCAATTGCAGTTTTGACGTCAATTGATGAACAGTCGGCTGATATTGCTCTAGGTGTTGACAAGGCTTATGAGTCAAAGGTCAGCGATTCAAATGAAAATTTTGGTACAGGTGCAGGAGATCAGGGAATGATGTTCGGGTACGCAACCAACGAAACTCCTGAATTTCTTCCCATAACAATTTCATATGCCCACCGTCTGACCAGAAGGCTGACAGAAGTAAGAAAAAACGGTACTCTTGACTACTTGAGGCCAGATGGAAAATCCCAGGTGACTGTTGAATTTGATGACAATGGTATTGCTAAAAGAATAGATACTGTTGTTATTTCAACACAGCATAGTGAAGAGGTAACCTTGCAGCAGATCAGAGAAGACATTATCAAATATGTAATTAAGGAAGTAATACCAGCTGATTTACTTGATGACCAAACCAAGTATTTTGTCAATCCTACTGGAAGATTCGTTATTGGAGGACCTCAGGGTGATGCGGGTCTGACAGGAAGAAAAATAATTGTTGATACATATGGCGGTGTTGGAAGACATGGCGGCGGAGCCTTTTCAGGAAAGGACCCTACAAAGGTTGACAGATCAGCAGCCTATGCTGCAAGATGGGTAGCTAAGAACCTTGTAGCTGCAGGCGTTGCAGATAAACTGGAAATCGAAGTTGCATACGCAATAGGAGTTGCTAGACCTGTTTCCATCTCAGTTGACACCTTCGGCACAGGTAAGCTTTCAGATGAGAAAATCGTTGACATAATCGGTAAGGAATTTGATTTAAGACCTGCAGCAATAATTGATGCTCTGGACTTAAGGAAACCTATTTACAAGCAAACAGCAGTATACGGACATTTCGGAAGAACTGACATTGATCTTCCCTGGGAAAGGCTAGATAAAGTAGAAACTATTAAAAAATACTTATAAGGAGAACAGCATCCATGGCAATTGAATTATCGAATAGAAATAAAGCCCAGCTGACTCTGAAAGAGGTAATAGAAAAATATAGCGATGTATCTCCCTTTGCAATAATTAAAGCCGACGTACAACGCTGAACAGTGGTTTACAGTGAGAAAGCCTTGGAAGCAGCAGATAAGAACATTCATCAGGTTCAGGCCAGAGGAATCTTTGGTTCGGTTGGAGAAAAGCACGACTATATGCCGGTATCTCTAATCCTGAGAGATGGACTTTCAATACTGACCGGCCCTGTTCCCACTTTAAGAAATGATCCTTATGTGGTGGATGAAGTAGATGGAAAGCTATACCTTACTGATGACGGAGAGCTTATTGAAGAAGTGGAATACTGGTATAAACCGGACTTTCAGGATAAGCTCACAGCTTCAGGAAAACCCATGTGGCAGATTGCGACAGCTAGGCCACAAAGACTGGATATAGATCCATACAGCTATTGTCACTTCTGGGATAGGGGAGACGGCTGCCGGTTTTGTAATATGGGGGCAAATTTTCAAAAAAGCAAACGTGAGTTCAATAAACCTGCCAGACTTGATCCGGAGGATGTTTTCGAAACAGTTCGCGAGGCTTTAAAACAGCCGGGCCGTTTTACAAACATTAAAATGACAGCTGGCTCAATTCTCAGCGGTGAAGAGATCTTTGATGATGAGGTCGAAATGTATATTGAAATTCTGCAGGCTATAGGCCGAAATTTCAATACAAAGAGATTTCCCAGTCAAATAATTTCCTCAGCATTTTCCGAAAAGCAGTTAGCTCGGATATATGAAAATACCGGGGTAATGTCCTTTACTTCTGATATAGAAGTATTGAATGAAAAGCTGTTTTCCTCAACCTGTCCGGGAAAAAGCAAGCATATTGGCTATAAAGAGTGGAAACGCCGCATAATTGCAGCCGTTGATATATTCGGAAGAGGAAATGTTAATACGGGAATTGTCGGAGGAGTTGAAACAGCACAGCCTGGAGGCTTTACCACAGAAGAGGAGGCTCTCAAAGCTACCCTTGAAGAGGCAGAAGATTTCGCACAGCATGGAGTAAGTACTGTACACTGTGTCTGGGTTCCGTATCCGGGCTCTGTATTTCAGAATCAGAATAATCCATCCCTTGAGTATTACGTCAAGTTAAGCAAGGGGCTTTATGAACTTCGTAAGAAGTATGGATTATCAATAGATATGGATAATTATAGACGATGCGGTAACCATCCTGATTCAGATCTGGACCGGGTACATTAGAGAGGAGAATAGATTATGGCTATTAAACTTGAGAGAGAAACCATTGAACTGATTACAGGTGAAAAGGCTGTTAAGGTACTGTCAACCACTGATAAAAATGGTGAGCCTCACGTAGTTTTTTAAAGGTTCCATAAATGTTGACACCGAAGGGAATCTAATTTATCTGGAGCTTCTGGAGTCTTCCAGAACTAACAGCAACCTGGTATATAGCATCTGGTTTAAAAAAAAGGTTGCAGTATCAGTTATATCCGAAGATGGCAGAAGTGTTCAGATAAAAGGGACTCCTGCCAAGTGCCACATAACCGGACCTATTTTTGAGCACTATTATAAACTTATAAGACAGCGTATTGAAGATGCTGATCTGGCTGCAGTATGGATAATAGAACCTGAAGAAGTAAGAGAAGAAACCTATACGGTCAGAAAAGAGGAAGAGGAGAAAAAGCATCCACTTTTAATGCATCTTGATAGGCTGGCAAAATAAAATTAACGCTTAGTGTTATAAGGAGGCATTTCCATGTTAGGAAATAAAAATATGAAAAGAGTATTATCATTAGCTTTATCAATATTAATTTTAACAGCGACTGTAGGATGCGGGGCCGTTGATACCTCTGCGCAGAGCAGTGAAGCCAGCACCTCGTCAGATAAAAATGTTGTTATCAGGTATGGTTATCAACCCGGTCATTCGCAGGTTGTAATTGCTGATAAAAAGGGCTTATTCAAAGAGGAATTTGAAAAGGACAATATCACTTTCCAATTTAGTAAATTCCAGTCCGGACCTGCGCTAATTACCTCTCTGACAGCAGGTGAGCTGGATTTCGGTCAAACCGGTGACATACCTGCACTTTCAGCAAAAGCAAATAATGTGGATATAAAAATTGTTGGAAAATATATCAGCTCTAGCCAGGTTAACAGCCTGCTCGTAACCAAAAAATCAGGAATTAAGACCATAACAGATTTAAAAGGTAAAAAGGTCGGTGTGACCATAGGATCAACCTGCCATCAGCTGTTATACATATATTTGGAATCAGTGAATCTAAAGCCAGAAGACATTCAACAGGTTAACCTTGCACCCGGTGACATAGTTTCAAGTCTTGTATCAGGAAACGTTGATGCAGCAGTTACCTGGGAGCCCTATTCAAGTATGACTTTGGCAAAGGGAGTTACTGATAAATTAGCTGATGGTGTGGGTTATAAAAAAGAAGTTGATGTAATTATCGCTAATAATCCTTTCTTGCAGCAGCATCCTGAATTAAGTTCAAGAGTATTGAAGGTCCTTGACAAGGCAGGAAAATGGATTGCCCAGAATCAGGAGGAGGCACTTAAGATCGTCGGAGTTGACGCTGGTGTTGACCCAGGTGTTCTGGCACCAATGTTCTCCAAAGTAGTTGTTGATGATATCGGCTTAAGTGCTGTGGATATAGCCTCAATAAAGGAATCACAGAATTTTCTGAGAAAATATCAAATCATTAAGAAGGATGTCGACGTAGATTCACTTGTAGACACCCAATATTTAAAATTAGCTGGTATTCAAAAGTAGAAAATCTAAAGTATTTTCTATATAAATCACTACACTGGCTTATGGAATAGTATATAAACCGCCTGAGCAGGGTGAATGTATTTCATCCTGCCTGCGTTATTTTAGAGGATATGAATTTTTAACTTTTCAATTTGCTCGCTATATAGAAGTGATCACCTAAAAATTGAGTATAGCGAATTTTCTTGGGGGTGAAGTTGGTATATGAGTTTTAAAATGAATAGTAAGTTTAATCGCTTTGATATACGCCTGAATATTTTTATAATGTTTCTGACACCTCTACTTATTGTAGCTGCCTGGCAAATTGCCAGTGACAACGGCAAAATAAATGCATCGGTGTTGCCTTCACCTTATACAATAGGCTACACAATGGCCACAATGGCACAAAGCGGAGAATTGTTTCAGCACTTGAGTGTCAGCCTTCTTCGTGTATTAAAGGGATATATTGTCGGATGCTTGTTGGGAATAACAGCAGGAACATTAATGGGGCTAATCAGAAAATTCGAGAGTGCCATGACTCTGGTCTTTGGTATAATCCGTCCAATCCCTATAATCGCGTGGGTCCCCATATTAATTCTCTGGATGGGGATTGATGAATCCTCTAAAGTAACAGTAATAGCCTTCGGTACTTTTTTCCCGGTAATGCTTAATACCGTCTATGGTATTCAAAGCACTGATAAAAAATATCTTGAGGTAGCCTATTCTCTGGAAAAAAGTCCTGCGAGAATTTTATTCAAAGTTATCTTCCCATCAGCGCTGCCGGCAATTTTTACAGGTATACGTATAGGGCTTGGAATAGCCTGGATGAGCGTTGTTGGTGCAGAACTGATAGCAGCTTCCTCCGGCATAGGCTATCTTATATCATATGCTGGACAATTGTCTCAGCCTGATGTTATGTTAGCCGGTGTTATTTCTATAGGAATAGTGGGACTGCTGCTTGACATTTTGCTTAGAATAATTGAGAAGCTGGTTCTGAAGTGGAATATTACAAGTAAATAGATGTTATTAACTTTAATCAATAAAACGGAGGTAACCTGATGGCTGATGTAGATAAAAAAATTCTGGAAATAAATAATTTAGATATTAACTTTACTATTGATTCGGGCACACTTCAGGTTTTAAAAAATATAAACCTTACAATTTTAAAAGGAGAATTTATATGTATAGTGGGGGCCAGTGGCTGTGGTAAAAGTACGCTCCTTAGGATAATCGGAGGCTTGGAGCAAGGCTATACCGGAAACTGTCTGTTTAAGGAGCAGGAGATCAGAAAGCCCTCTGTAGACCGTGGCTTCGTATTTCAGGAATCAAGACTATTTCCATGGCTTACTGTAGAAAAAAATGTGGAATTCGGACTCAGAGATGCCGCTGAAATAAAGCAGGGAAATTCAAAGGATAAGAAAGATATAGTACAGCAGCACTTGGAACTGGTAGGGCTGGAGAATTTCAGAAAAGCCTATCCGCATCAGCTTTCGGGAGGAATGCAGCAACGCGCCAGTATTGCAAGGGCATTGGTCAATAACCCGGATATGCTTCTGCTGGATGAGCCCTTTGGTGCATTGGATGCTTTTACGAGAATAAATATGCAGCAGGAGATACTTAAGATCTGGCGCAAGGAAAAAACTACAATGGTCCTTGTTACCCATGACATTGACGAGGCTGTTTACCTGGCAGATAGAGTTGTCCTGATGTCTCAGAGACCCGGGACAATAAAGAAGATTGTAAAAAATGATGTTCCAAGGCCAAGAAACCGTAAAAATCCTGAATATACAAAAATCAGGAATGAAATATTTGAGGAATTCTTTGCGGAATTTGAGACTGATATTGAGTATTTTATTTAGCCCTAGCAATAGAGGAGTAGAAAATATTCATTTTAATTTATGGCCGAGATGTCGGCTGAAAGTCATAACATAGACTGGGAGGTCAATAATGGAGAAAACATTAAGTCTTCAGGAAGTTATCAATAAATATAAAAACATATCACCCTTTGTAATTATCAAAACAGACGTCCAGAGAAGGACCATTACCTATGCAAAACGGGCGCTGGAAGTTGTAGACCCAGCCATCCACCAGGTGGAATATATAGGGTATAACGTGGATATGCAGACCAATGCCATTCCATGCTCGCTGATGCTGAGGGATGGAACTACTATAATGTCTGCGCCCTTTCCCACAAAACAGACTCCATACGTAGTTGATGTTATTGATGGGAAAACGGTTCTTACCGATAATGGTGAGATTATTGAAGAGGTAGAATATTGGTATAAGCCCGATTATTACAACAAGGTAACCAGTTCCGGGGTGCCAATGTGGAAGATTGTGGGTGCACGTCCGCAAAGGTTGGATATAAATCCTTACCAATACTGCCATTTCTGGGACAAGGGTCAGGGCTGCAAATTCTGTGCAATATCAGCTACATATCACAAGTACAAGGATAAAAAGGCTTTAAAGCTAAATGCCGAGGATATAGCCGAAAGTGTAGGAGAAGCTATCAAGCAGCCCGGACGTTTTGCAAATATACTCCTTACCGGAGGTTCAATAATTCAGGGTAATGAACCCTTTGATGAAGAGTTGGATAATTATATTGAAATACTCAAGGCTATAGGAAGAAACTTCAAAACCAGGAGATTCCCAAGTCAGCTGATTTCAACCGCGCTTAACGAAAGACAGCTGACACGACTGTATGAAGAAACCGGCTTAATGACTTATACGGCTGATATTGAAGTACTGAATGAAGAAAAATTCAATTGGATATGCCCGGGAAAGGCTAAATGGGTAGGCTATGAGGGTTGGAAAGACCGCCTTTATCTTGCTGTTGATATATTTGGGAAAGGAAATGTAAATACTGGTTTGGTTGGCGGAGTAGAGTTGGCTAAACCAAACGGCTTCAGCAGCGAAGAGGAGGCTTTGAAGTCTACACTGGAGGAAGCCGAGGTTCTGGCAGAACGAGGGGTAAATGCGGTATATTGCGTATGGAACACTCTTCCAGGTACTGTATTCCATGATCAGACACTTCCTTCCCTCGAATATTATGTGAAATTGGCTGTCGGTCTCCAAAGCCTGCGCGAGAAATATAACCTTTCAGTGGATCTGGATAACTACAGACGCTGCGGCAATCATCCCGATGCTGATTTGGCAAGATGTCCTCTTTAATTTCTATTTGTTTAACCGGGTTATTACTGTTAGGTTATTGATTAATCAAAATAAAGTCGGTTAAATATCTAAATATATTCTATTGATGAACAACAAGATTGTAAATATAATATTAAACATAAACATACATAGCGGAATTATATGTTATTAATATATCAAAAACGCTGGAATATAGTTAATTTAATAATTATAAAAGAAAATATATCTGATTAGAAAACTAAAGGATAATTTCAGTAAATTACTGCGATTATCCTTTGTTTTATAAATAAGAAATTCATCGCTATCTCAGCGGTAAATCCCTCAAGGTAACTTATATAACATTTTATATACGCCAGTGTGGGTAGAAGGGAGAAAATATGAAAAACAATAAATTAAAAATTATAACTGTAGCTTTAATTACAGTCAGCTTGATGATTAGTGGAACAACAGGCTGCGGGAACAATGTAAATGATGCTTCAAAGGCTGTGGCTTCAAAAACAGGAGCAAATACAACAGCTGGAGAAACAGAAGAGGCTTCTGGTAATACCGAAACATTTAATATTAATATTGCAGTAGACTCAGGTACATTTGCATATCCTTTTTGGGTTGCCAAAAATAAAGGACTTCTTAAAAAATACGATATTGAAGCAAACTATCAGACTTATGCTTATGGAATTGACACTATAAATGCTGTTCAGCTTGATCAGGCAGACATAGGTGAAGCTATGGATTTTGCAGCGGTAAGCCGGTTGGGCGGAGCAAGTGAGCTGCAATTTATTTCTTTTATAGCTGGTAACAATTTAAGTGGAACAAAATTATACGTTCTCAAGAACAATATACAAAAAGTAGAAGATCTGGCCTGTAAATCGGTAGTAGTCCAAAAAGGAACCGTAAATGAATATGTCTGGGCACAGACATATGCTAAATTCGGTATTGATCCCAAATCGGTAAATCCGCTTTACATCAGCAGTACAGCTGAGGGACTTGCACTTATAAAATCAGGTGATGCTGATGCAATCTGGGCAGGCGCCGATATCAGCAATCAGGTTGAGGAACTGGGAGGCAAAAGCCTTGGGGACTATAGTTTAATAGGGTTTGCTCCTCAGGGATTCCTGATGCTAAAGAAAACATATCTTGAAAAAAACAGTGAAGGTATTCAGCGCCTATTAAAGGCATTAAAGGAGGCAGTTGATATAATTAACGCCGATCCAAGAGAAGCGGCTAAAATCGTCAAAGACAACTTTAAAATACCTGAAGAGAATATAGCCAAGGTATTAGGGGATACCATTTTTGACATCAGACTGAGTCAGCAGGATGTGGAGCAGCTGGACAGTGTTGCAAAATGGTCAATCCAAAATAAGTTAATCAAATATGATTTTAGTGTAAAGGATTATATATATTTGAAGCCTCTTCAGGCAGTCTTCCCCGACACCATTACCTATAAAAAGTAGGCTGCTTTGTACAATTAATCTTGTAAAAAAAGCAATAAACAGAAAGGGTGGCGTCAAATGAGCATAAACAGTGGCACATGCATTAAAATAGATGGTCTATCAAAGGATTATGTAAAAGATTTCAGCATAAGAAAATCAGGCCGAAATGTAATTAAAGAAATCAATCTAGATATACAAAGCGGAGAATTTCATATTATACTTGGTCCCAGCGGATGCGGAAAATCAACACTTTTAAACATCATTGCAGGGTTTATATCCAAATCGGAGGGTAGTGTTACTCTGGACGGTATTGAAATTAAAAAGCCAGGAAGGGATAGAGGTGTAGTATTTCAAAATGCAGATTCCGCAATATTTCCGTGGCTGACTGTCAGAGGGAATGTAGAATATGGTCTGAGAATGAAGGGTGTCAATTCTAAAGAGCGCAGACAAACAGCATCGCATTATATCAAGCTGGTTGGTCTCGAAAACCATGAAAGCAAATATCCAAGGGAGCTTTCGGGTGGAATGAAGCAGAGAGTTCAAATGGCAAGAAGTCTGGCCAATGACTCTGAAATCTTAATCATGGATGAACCCTTTGGGGCTTTGGATGCTCATACAAGAAGGATAATGCAGATAGAGCTTGTGAAGATCTGGCAGAAAACCGGAAAAACTATTATCTTTGTGACCCATGACATAACCGAAGCTATTCTTTTAGGACAGAGGATAAGTATTATGTCCAAATCCCCTGATGCAACTATTTATAAAGTATATGATAATGATTTACCCTATCATAGAAACGTAACATCATCAGATTTTGTAAAGTTATTCAAGCAGATACAGGGTCACTTTGATTTCGGAGAAAATATATAAATTTTTGAATTTACTGGTGTTGTCATTAATCTTACAGCTCAGTGAGAATAGTACAAAAAATTCAAGGAAGGGAGAGTATAAATTGGAAAGAGTAATAGAAATCGGGGACAGAAATACTAAAACGTCAAATGATATTATGAAATCAGAAGAGAAGCTATCTGCTGGAGGCGGGTTTCCATCAGAAATAGAAGCTGGAGTTATATATGGTATGTGGAATATCGTAAAGAAAACAGTCTGGTTTGCAGCAGATAAAGGAATTCTCACCTGGATACTTCTATTCAGTATATGGGGTGTAGCCTCACTGGCATACACTGTGGACTTTTTACCTAGCCCTTTTGAAACACTAACGGGAGCAAAGGAAATAATAGCTGATGGAACATTAATAAGGTTTATTTTAATAAGCTTACAAAGAGTATTGTCAGGATGGGGACTTGGAATTTTATTTGCTATACCAGTAGGACTGGTCATTGGGCGCATTGAACTCTTACGCAGGATATTCGAACCCTTCATAGATTTTCTAAGATTTATTCCGGCAATAGGGTTTCTCACTTTATTTCTCATGTGGTTTGGTGCAGGAGAAAAATCAAAGATAGTACTTATTTTTTACGCGACAGTATTTGTAATATTAATAAATACCATTGTGGGTGTTCTCAGTATTGACAAGAACAGGTTACAGGCAGCCAGATCACTTGGTGCTTCAGAAGTTCAAGTTATCTATTCTGTTTTGATTCCTTCAGCGCTTCCTCATATCTTCACCGGTATCAGGCTTGGACTGGGTGGAGCATTTACTTCAATAGTTGCGGCAGAGATGCTTGCAGCCAAGGAAGGAATTGGGTTTCTGATATATACCTCAAGACTGTATTTCAGGACCGATTGGATATTTGTGGGATTGTTGACACTTGGCCTGATGGGATACCTATCTGATCGGCTTATAAGATCATTCGGGAAAACAGTACTGGGCAAATATGGAATTAATGATACGAAGAAATTTGATTGATAAAATAAATAATTTAATGTAAAGGAGTAGTTGATAATGAGTATTAAGAATAAGTTGTATGAGGAAGTAAGGTTAAAAAATGAAGTTACAGTGGAAGGAATACAGATAACTGACGAAGTGAATGCACTGCTGAAAAATTTGGACTTGGGTGGAAAATATCAGGAAGAAGTCCATGGAATGTTCGAATATGACAAAGAACCTCACGCAGGTATTGCTCATCCGGTGGGCTTCCGGTCTCCAAACGGGTTTTTGTTCCCCTTCAACTCCTACAGAAAGTCTAAATTCTCCATTGGCTATGATAAAGGTTCGTATATTCTCACTGAAAACGGTAATAAGGTTTTTGATATTGACTTTTTAGAGAGGCCTGAGTATTACCGTCATACTACAAGTGACGGAGTTCAGATGAAGAATATAGCAGTATATAATCATGAAGGGGTTGTATTTGTTACATACAGCAATGAATGTCATTTGAAGGAAAAGGGTCTGGATTGCCTTTACTGCAATATAAACGCAACTAAGAATACATATGCCGATGTGGAGGGTATTAAATGGAAATATCCAAAGCAGATAGCAGAAACGGTAAAGCTGGCATATAAGGAACCCGGCAGACACCATGTAACTTTAACCGGAGGCTTCATTCCCGAACATCGAGAAATGGATTATTATTTTGATGTTGCCGACGCCATTCAAAATGAAACCGGACTGAGTGATTTCAATGGAACAGCAGTAATTGGGGCACCTGAGGATCATAGTATCATAGACAGATACAAAGAGGCAGGCTACCGTACACTGGCTATAAATATAGAATTATGGGATAAGAATATTTTCAAAGCTATTTGCCCGGG
>JAEYWA010000133.1 GCA_023431385.1 Bacillota bacterium
CTGTAAAGAATACAAAATGCTCCGAAAATTCAGATAACTATTTTCCCTTTGTATGCCTGAATAGCGAAATTGAAATTGAAGATATTGAAGAGTCTGAAACATACAGTTACAGGATAATTGTGCCTGAATCAATCCACGGTGGGGACAATTGCATAACCATGCTGTCTCCAATGGGTAGAGCTCTCCTTTGCAAAAAGGAAGGAGAGGTTGTTTCAGTTAATACGCCTTCCGGTGTTTACAGATACAGAATTAAATCAATACGGGTATAATTATCCAGTATCTGTATACAGCGGCTCATATCAATTAAAGACCCTTTAGCAAATTTTCATTAGCTAAAGGGTCTAATTATTTATTAATTCCACATAATTTTAATTTTAAATGTGCCAGTTACCTTCTTGGCAGGATTATTTGCTAACACAGTTTCTTCCTTTTTTCTTGGCTCTATAAAGTGCTGCGTCAGCAGCTTTAATAACTTCATCCGGCAGCCTGTATTTATCACTTCTCTCTGCTGCCCCGATACTTATAGAGACAAACAGCTGCTTACCTGATTCAGTTTTCCCTCTTCCATTTTGGGTTTTGTTTTTTGACCTGTCGGCCGAGCTATGTATGAAACCCTTTTTTGATACTGCTTCTCTTAATTCTTCAAGGTGCGGCAAGGCCTCCTTTAATACCTTATTGGGAAATACAACGGTAAATTCCTCTCCGCCATATCGGAAAGGTTTCCCGCCACCAGTAACATTCTTTATACAGCCTGCAACCATTTTTAAAACCTGATCACCCACATCATGACCATAGGTGTCATTAAATTTTTTAAAGAAATCAATATCAAGCATTGCTATGGTGTACTTACCGCTCAATTTCATAAGCTCATATTTCAGGGACCTTCTGGAGGGCAACCCGGTTAACTCATCCAAAAAAGCCATGCTATAAGAATCCTGGATAACTGAAACTATTATAATGATACCCGAAACTGAAAGGAAAATGGGAGATGCTATTTTGATTTCCTGAAGGATAAAAGCTGAGGAAACTGCTAAAAGAACTCCTATGTTCGCAGCATCGAGATAAGCATTGGTTGAAATAAAACGGAGGATGGCAAATACAAGGGCAACAGTAAGAATTAATACTGAAAGTTGGGGGATGTGAATCGATTCATTGGTGTTCCATGGCAGTAAATCCCATTCTGCTATTGAAGCCAGAACACTGTTCTTTGCCTCCAGCAAGTAAGATACTATCTCCAGCTGTATGACGATAAATGCAGCATTTAATAAACCCCAGACAGTAAATACCCCACGTTCCCTTATAAGTGAAAACACTATTATGTTTATAGGGACAAGAACAGATGCAGCAGTTATAGCCGGGGGAATTATGAAATTGTCCCCGGCCGATAGACCTGAGGATGTAAAGGCAAATACTTCAGTTAGGGCAAGCACAAGTGCAATGAAAAATACCTTACTTTTATTGAATCTCCAGCCCAGTATTGCAGCAATTCCAAACAGTAAATAAGGCAAAAGGTCTATTAGCCGGATCAGCCCGGGCGAAAGGGTTTTAATTTGGTTCATGCAAAGAACTGCTGAAGTTGGTAATCCCAAGGGTATTATTAGTGGTGCTGCCATCTTAAAGAATTTTTTCAAGGCGTAAGATCCATCCTTTTTTTCATTAGTTACCTATATAATTTCGACATAAATCGCTAAAAGCCTAATTGTTTTTTTGAAAAATTAGTATATTTGAGAATTATTTAAACTCTGTATATTTTATTAAATAATAACTTTTAGTCGAATATTACATTAATTAAAGTTGACCAGCGGTCAAAAGTTTTATATACTAAAACTGCCCAGAGATCAAAATAGTGGAGGGGAATATGACAGGACCAACCAATAAGTCGAAAGAAAGGAAGCTTGAAATAATGAGAGCGGCTCAACAACTCTTTAACACAAGAGGTTTCAATGAGACTTCAATAAATGACATAATGAAAAGAGCAGGTGGTGCAAAAGGGGCCTTTTATTATTACTTTACTACCAAGGATGATATACTGTGTACTTTGGTTGACCAGAACATTGAAGAGATTGCCGCGGCAATGAGAGCTGTTAGTCAAAAAACGAAAATAGATCCAATACAAAAGTTAAAACTTATGCTTCTTGAGGAACTTAGAATCAGCGCAAAATCAAATGAATATCAGAGTCACCTACATAATATAAAAAATGTGGATATGCACCAGAGGATTATGATCGCAATGGTGGAAAAGCTGGCACCTGTTATAGGAGAAGTGGTTAGGCAGGGAGTTGATGAGGGTGCGTTTAAAACGGAATATCCTCTGGAGGTATCCGAACTAATAATAACCGGAGTTCATTTTATAATTGACTTTGGTATATTCAACTGGAATAATTCTCAATATATGAAAAGAGTAAAAGCCTCGGCTGAGCTTATAGAAAAATCATTGGGAATAGAGGCCGGTACTTTTGATTTTTTGGAGAGTATGTTGGAGGGAACACCTGACAGAATAAAGAAAGGAAATGAGGTGTGATATGAAAGCTAAGAATTACTTATTAGCAAAGTTTTCTGTCTTTGCAGTAGTATTTATAGCCTTTTTATCCATGTTTAATATACATGGAAAGGCCGATAAAAAAAGCGTAGCTTGTTCCGGAAACTGCGCAGGATGCAGTGCTTGCGGGACTCAGGGGACTATTAACAGTACATATTACCAAGAAAAAGAACCTGAGCTTCTCAAAACTCTTAATCAATACCAGAAGGTTTTCAAGAATGAACTCAAACATAAATATTCCGAGGAACAAATTGAGCTAATTTCAGAGGAAACAAGAAAGGAATTTATGGACTTAATTCCTCAGATACCATATATAGGTGGGGATGATAACTCCATGACTGAAGATATGGAGCTTGCGGCCATGGTGCTGGCATTCTACAGGGTGGAGAAGAGAAGTGGGGAGCCTGTAGATTACATAGGAAATACTGTTATTCAAGCCGTTAAGCAAGAAATGGAACGGTACCCGAAGTGGTTAATGAGATTAAGCGGGGGAAAGTATTTTACAAAAGCTTATATTAAAGAACAGGCGAAGCAGGCTGGACAATCACAACAAAAGCAGTATCCGGGAGCATGGGTAACTACTTTTGTTAAGGGAACCGGAAGGGATTTTGATTACGGCTTCAATCATACTGAATGCGGCATTGTAAAGTTTTTTCATGAGCAGAAGGCTGACGAGCTTACACCATATTTATGTAAATTAGACTTTGTATACAGTGATGTTATGGACCAAGGTCTTGTAAGGTCGGGTACCTTGGCTGAAGGTGCCAAGGTCTGCAATTTCAGGTTTACAAGAATGGAAAATAGAAAACTTGACTTTTTAGTATATACAACATTTTCTATTATAGTAGTGGGATTGCTTTTTCTTGTAGTTCTTATTATAAGAACGGTAATTTCAAGACGGAAAAGAGTAAGTAAAAAGACCGGTGCCATATGATAATCCTACAGTTGCACCATAAAACAACTGTCAGGTCAGGATGCGTATCACACTTTGAAAACTTAACGGATTTTTCTACTGTACATACTTTTCAGTAAATTCTCTGACCTTATTTTTATAGCCGGGTACATCAATATCCAAGGAGTTTCCGTGACCTGCGCCTTGAACAATATGTATATCCTTTTCACTGACGGAAGCTTCAAAAAGCTCATAAACCATACTGGTGGGGACGAATTTATCGGAATCTCCGTGAATAAACAAAGTCGGAGTTTTGCTCTTTTTGACCTGCTCCAGTGCCGAGGCTTCTGAGAAATAGTAGCCAGCTCTGAGCTTGGTCAGAAGACTGGTACTGTTCAATATAGGAAAGGCAGGCAGCCTATACAGTCTTTTGAGTTGGTACTCCAGCTCAGCCCAAACAGAGGTATAGGAACAATCTGATACTATTGCCTTAACAGCCTCCGGTAACATTTCACCGCTGGTCATTAAAACCGTGGCCCCTCCCATAGAAACACCGTGAAGTACAATCTGAGATTTCTCACCAACTTTATTTATAATAAAGTCAATCCACCTTAAGTAATCATTTCTGTCAGCCCAGCCAAAGCCGATGTAGTTACCCTCGCTATTCCCGTGGCCTCTGTTATCAGGAAGCAGTACATTATAACCGAGATCATAATAAATTTTTGCATAGGACCCCATCCACATACCCTTTGATGAATAGCCATGAGCTAAAATAGCAGTCTTACCTGTTGGTGTGGTGGCTGCCAGGTAATACCCCACAAGCCTTAGCCTGTCCACTGTAGTTATGGAAACCTCCTTGTAAGGCTGCTTATTGAACCAGTCTACTTCTGCAAGGTCTTCCTGCTGGTTGCTATTTACCTCTACCTTGTCTTCCTGCTGAGAACTATATACTTTTGCATTAACGGTGACAGCTCCCTCCACTTGTTCGGTAGAAGAGGCTACGCTCTCTACAGATATCGTATTTAAAAGAGCGCTGTCCTGGGACAAAAAGTCTTTCTTAGTCCGAGCGACGGAAATATTATAAAAGTAAAAACTTGCTCCAATATTTGCGACTAAAATAATTACAAGTAAAACGGCTATAATCTTTAAGAACATTTTCATGACAACCCCCTAAAAGCAGCGCTTGAGACCCCAAAAATAGAAGCTGGAATTATATTAATTATACAATTCTTTGCCATCAGAAGCAACAAAATAAGGGGTGGCAGTTAATTCCTCTCCATATGAGCAAGCCCTAGAACTCTGATGTTTCAAGGTAATCGAGGTTGCTGATCAGGACCTTAGCCGCAGAGGATAAAGGTACATTTTTCAGCCAGGTAACGCCTATATATCTGGGTGGGATTTTCTCCAGTGGCTTTATTTCATAGAGCGTACCTTTTTCCAGTTCGTCCTCTATGAAATTTCTTATTACACAAGCAATGCCGAAATCATACTTTGCAAACTGCAACAGTAAATCAATATTACCAAGCTCAAAATCAGGTACTGCCTCGGTTGAATTGGCCTTAAAATACTTATTAATGAATGCTCTTGAGTTGCTGCTTTTTTCAAGTAAAAGCAAAGGGTGTCTGACAATTTCCTTCAAGGGCTGCATTTGCTTACTCAGGAATGAGTATTTGTCGCCGGCAACAAAGCAATCCTGTACTTTGATGATGTTCTGGAAGTTAAGTTGGTCATCCCCATAAGGCAGATTTATTATGCCAAAGTCTATTTTTCCAGCCTTGAGCAGTGAAATTATTCCCGGAGTAGTAGGACATATTACATTAACCTTGATTCCTGGATGGAGTGTCTTGAAAAGCTTAAGGTAAGGGACCAGATAGTACTTGCAGATTGTATCGCTGACGCCTATTCTGACTTCACCCTCCAACAGGTGGTTGATATCTTTTATTCTGTTTTCGCCGGCTGATATAAAGTTAAAAGCTTGCTCAATATACTTGAATAGAATTTCACCTTCGGGAGTCAGTTTTACACCTTTTGAGGTCCTGAAAAAAAGAGTGCAATGAAGCGAATCCTCCAGCTGCTGAATTGATCTGCTGACAGCCGGCTGCGTAATATATAGCTGTTCCGCGGCTTTTGATATATTACCATATTTAACCGTATAAAAAAATGTCCTGTACTGTTCGAGATTCATTGATATAACCTACCTTTATAACTGGCATGTTTAATATGCATTTCATTAATATTATATCAGATAATATAATGAAATTGTAAAAATTAACTATTTTAATACGCCTTACCAGCGTAGAAGGGAGATATATATGAAAACAAAGATAGGAATCAATGGTTTTGGAAGAATAGGCAGAAATACCTTTAAGGTGTTATTGGAAAAATATCCTGAAGAGTTGGAGGTAGTAGCAATAAACGATCTGACAGATACTGAAACACTGGCACACCTGCTGAAATATGATTCCGTATTCGGTAGGTTTAATGGAACAGTGGAAGTTATGGAAAACTATCTGATTGTTAACGGTAAAAAAATTGAGATTCTGGCTGAACGTGATCCTGCGAATATTGACTGGAAAGCCAGAGGCGTCGAAATAGTGTTAGAGTCAACAGGATTATTTACTAAAAGGGAAAGAGCTGAGGTGCACATTACCAGGGGAGGCGCAAGAAAGGTACTTATTTCAGCTCCTGCAGCAAACGAAGATATTACTATAGTTTTAGGTGTTAATGAAGAAAGTTATAAACCCGAACTCCACAATATTATTTCGAATGCCTCCTGTACAACCAATTGCCTTGCTCCGATAGCCAAAGTACTTAATGACAGCTTTGGTATTGTCAAAGGTCTGATGACAACAGTTCACTCCTATACAAATGAACAGAAGATACTCGACCTACCCCACGGTGACTTAAGAAGAGCCAGAGCTGCAGGAATGTCAATCATTCCAACAAAATCAGGAGCTGCAAAAGCAATAGGACTTGTACTTCCTGAACTGGATGGACGTTTAAACGGTTTTGCCTACCGGGTACCAACTCCGGATGTTTCAGTAGTTGATCTTGTGGTGGAAGTCGAGAAAGCAGTTACTAAAGAGGCTGTCAATGCTGCCTTAAAAGCCGCTGCAGAGGGGAGTATGAAGGGTATTCTGGATTATTCCGCCGAACAGCTGGTATCAATTGACTATAAGGGAGATCCGGCTTCTTCAATAGTTGATGCATTATCAACAATGGTTATTGAGGGGAATATGGTAAAGGTAGTCTCCTGGTATGATAATGAGTGGGGTTTCTCAAACAGATATGCAGATCTTGCAGCATTTATAGCAGGAAGGAATACGCAGCAGGCTTAAAAAGCCTTGCTGCTGTTTCACGAAGGCAAGTAATATGCCTATGCCATGCTTTATATTCAAATCCAAATAACTGAACCAAAGCTAATGAAATCCCTTTCGGCGAGTTGAAAAAAATGCATTCATTGTATAGAATAATACATTGTTGTAGACCAGGATTGTATGATAGATTAAATTATATATCATCGGACAGGAGGGTTTTACATGTATTCAAACAATATGCAGGCTGATTCAATTAGCCTGAAGCACAGATTTGGTACAAGAGAAATAAAGCTCCTAGGCTCGGACGGAACTATTATTAATAACAAGGAAGTTCAGGTAAGACAGACAAAGCATAAATTCTTATTTGGATGTTCCGAATTCAGTTCTCTTTCATATAAGAATAACGAGCTTGAAGGAGAGGCAAAACAAAAAGCAGAGGAACGGTTTGATAAATTCTTCGATCTGTTCAATTATGCAACCCTTCCCTTTTACTGGGGTAATTTTGAACGTGAAAAAGGTAACCCAGACACAAAGAGGTTAAGGCAGGCTGCCGAATGGATGGTCTCCAAGGGACTGACACTTAAGGGACACCCTCTGTGCTGGCATACCCTGTCTGCTCCTTGGCTGATGGAAATGAGTAATACTGACATTCTTAAAACCCAACTTGACCGCATAAACAGAGATGTTACTGAGTTTAAAAGCTTGATAGATATTTGGGATGTTATTAACGAAGTTGTTATTATGCCGATATTTGACAAGTATGATAATGGTATTACTCGTATTTGTAAGGATATGGGCAGACTAAGACTGGTAAGAGAAGTATTTAAAGCTGCAAGGAAATCGAACCCTGAAGCAACCCTTCTTATCAATGACTTTAATACTTCTGAATCCTATGATATTTTGGTTGAAGGACTCCTTGAAGCTGATATCCCTATAGATGCAATCGGCATACAGTCTCATATGCACCAGGGATACTGGGGTGTTGAAAAGACCTTGGAGGTTTTGGAAAGATTCTCACGGTTCAAGCTTCCAATACATTTTACGGAGAATACTTTGCTTTCAGGATATATAATGCCACCTGAAATCGAAGACCTGAATGATTACCAGATAGCGTCATGGCCCACAACGCCCGAGGGTGAAGAACGACAGGCAAGAGAAGCTGCATTGCATTACACAACACTTTTTTCACACCCTAGCGTTGAATCCATAACCTGATGGGATTTTGTTGACGGACTCTGGCTTGGTGCTCCATCCGGGTTCCTGACAAAGGATAATAGAGTTAAGCCGATTTATAATGAAATCCACAAGCTTATAAAAGGAGAATGGTGGACTAAGCAGTATACTGCCGTGTCGGATGAACAGGGTACTATAGAGGTTGTAGGCTATTTGGGAGATTATGAATTGGAATGTCAGGGAAAGACAATTTCCTTTACGGTTGATAGGGTAAATGACCAATTTACTGTGGTAATTTAGGGCCATAAGATTCGGAGTATAAGGAGCAATTTATTTTAACTACATATACTATATAAAACAATAAAAAACTATGGACTATTCCATAGTTTTTTATTGTTTTATTGTAAGTCTATTGACATATTAAGCCAAAGGCATTATACTGAGTGTGTACTCAGTGAGTTAACACTTAATGAAAGAAACGGGGATAAAGATGCTGCGCTCAACAATATCAAATACTACAAATTTCTCAAGTATATCAGATGCCGCAAGTAACAAACAGATAGATGCGAAGCAAATAAATGGGCAAGCAGGCTTGAATAAACGTCAGAAGCAGAAAATACAGACAAGAAGCCTGTTAATTGAAACTGCACTGAAGCTTTATGGGACAAATGGGTTTACAAGTACTACCACACTTATGGTTGCAAAGGAAGCAAAGGTCTCACACGGTACGGTGTTTGCTCATTTTAGTACTCAGGAGGAGCTGCTTTCAGCAGTTATTAATGAATTTGGAAAAAGGATCAATTTAAGACTCCATGAGCTGGCTGCTTGCAGAAACAGTTTAAGAGAACTGCTTGAGGCTCATATTGAGGGCTTATTGGATTTCGAAGACTTTTATTGCAGGCTTGTCAGCGAAATGAGACTATTGCCTGATGAAGCAAAAAATACCTTCATACTAATACAATCAACAATATCCTTTCATATAAGTCAGGCATATGAAAGGGAGACGGCCACAGGTTGTTTGAAAAAACTTCAGGTGCATATGGTGTTTAATGGCTGGATGGGTTTGATACATCACTATTTAACCAATAATGAGCTTTTCTGTCCTGGAGAATCGGTATTACAGCGTTATGGGCAGGAATTAATTAATTATTATATGGACTTATTAACTGTAAGTACAAATAAAAAATCTAATAAATATTAACAAAAGGTATATGGATTTAATACATAAGTTATTAATCGGTACCGGAAAGGACAAGCAAATGAACAGCAATACAAGTGTTAATTCAGACTTCGGCAATCCTATGGAAATATTTCAAAGGGAAGCTCCGGAGGCAGCACAGGCATTTAGCAACCTAATAAGGGAATTGGCATCCTCTGAAGGATTGGACGCTAAAACTAAGCAGCTGATTTATATCGGAATGAAAGCTTCCCAGGGTGATACAGCTGCTGTAATCGCACATACTCCAATGGCCAAGCATGCGGGAGCCACAAGAGATCAATTAAAGGAAACAGTTTTACTGACTTTGACGGTTTCAGGAATAAAGGGTGTTATAAACTGCCTGCCGGCGGTGTTACAAACCTATGATAATTGCTAGTGCCTGGAATTACTGAAGATAGATTGGAGGAGTTATTGATGAAAACATGCATAGCATGCGGAATGCCCATGAAAAGTTCATCAGAGTATGCAAGAGGAGATGTGACAAAGGATTACTGCAGATTCTGCTCAAGACCTGACGGAGAAATGCAATCTTATGATGAAAAGCTCGAAAGTATGACGGGGTTTATAGTAAAGACTCAAGGTTTAGACAAAAAAGTTGCAGAGAATACTGCTAAAATAATGATGTCAAAGCTTCCAGCGTGGGCTGGCAGATAAAAAAATAAATCAGCACGGGATTGTTGTCTGGCAATCTCGTTTTTTATTGTCTATTCATAAGCACAATTTTACACTTAACTTTTTTAATAAATAAAGGGAATGAAAATAAAATGTCGAAATAATAATTCGGAATGATATATTAACAAAAGTTTAAATAAAAGTTCATAAATACTTCATACTTAATTTAATTGATATCGGTATAATATATTATAAGAAAATATTAGAAAAAATTAAAATAATTTTACTACTTATAAATTGTAATAGCTATATAACTTGAAATTTAATATTTTGAATACTATTGCGAAAAGGGAGTCCAAAATATAATGATGATGAAAAGAACTACAGCTATAACTCCTCTTAACGGTCTGGAGCAAATGCTAGTTAGTGATGATTTGGAAGGCTTAAAGATGAGTTATTTGAAAATGCAGCATTTATATCAATCTGCAACTCGGGAAATAAGTACCAAACTGGAGATACTGGATGATGAATTTCAGGTTATTCACAGAAGAAATCCGATTCATCATATGCAGAGCAGAATCAAGTCGGTAAAGAGTATTCTTGAGAAACTGAACAGAAAAGATCTTGATATAAGTATTGAATCGGCAAAAGAAAACTTACACGACATAGCAGGAATAAGAGTAGTCTGTTACTATATCGAAGATATATATATGATAGCTAAAATGCTGACAGAGCAGGATGACATAGAACTGATAAGAGAGACTGATTACATTAAGAACCCAAAGCCAAATGGGTACCGGAGCCTGCATCTGGTTGTCAAAGTGCCGGTGTTCTTCTCGAATGGTAAAGAATTAGTACCTGTTGAGATTCAAATAAGGACAATAGCAATGGACTTTTGGGCAAGTCTTGAGCATCAACTCAGATACAAAAACATAGATACCATTCCTTCTGAAGTTGTGAAGGAATTGCAGGACTGTGCAGATACCATAGCTGAAACAGATTTAAGGATGCAAAGGATATATAAGACTATTGAAGAATTCAATCTTAATACCGAGGAGACCGAATAAAAAACTCATCTACTTACAGATGTTATGATAAACGCAAAACCACCTCACTCCACCATGGGTGAGGTGGTTTTGCATTTAAACTGATGAAGCGGTCTAAGTTAGCCAGAGTATTTCACAGCCATGTTTTTTCAGCTGCTTCAATGTTTGCGAGCTCGCTGCTGTCACACAGCAGTATGCAGACATTTGAGTTTCTGTAGCCGGAGCTCAGCCAAACAAAAACAGGTTTTCCAACCGGAATAATAAATGTATTGACAAAACTAGACTATAGCAGTAGTTTTATATTAGGGTTAAAAATGTTTCATCAGCTATAAGCTGAATAAAGGTACTTGTTCTAACTATGCTATATTATCTATTGTCATTGTATCGAATTGGAGGAGAATCTGTGATGGAGCAAATAAAGCTTTTTGACAGCGAAATTAAAGTAATGGAGCTCTTGTGGGATAAAGGCCCCGTTACTGCCAAAGATATTTCCATACTTGCTGGAGAAACAACAGGCTGGAATAAAAATACCACATATACCATTATAAAAAAACTGGTTGAGAAAGGAGCCATTAGGCGAGAGGAACCAAATTTTATGTGTTTTCCCGTAATTTCAAGAGAACAGGTACAATTGGCCGAAACCTCAAACCTGATAAACAAATTATACAAGGGTTCAAAAAAGCTATTTTTTTCTTCTTTCATAGGGAAGGAAAAGTTAACTCGTGAAGAGGTAGAAGAACTGAAGAGGATTATTGAGAAAAGCGGAGAGTAGTTACAAATGCTGACATGGAGGAAGATATGCTGAATACAGTTTTTTATTCATTAATAAACATGAGTATTTTTGCGTCGATAATCGGACTCCTGCTCTTGATGCTGAGAAAAATTAAGTATATCCCCAGACAGGCAATTTACTGGATGTGGACTCTTGTTCTTCTTAAGCTAATAATACCTTTTTCAGTATCAAGCAGGGTTAGTATTTTAAATTTAACAGGCTCTCTGGTTAAAAAGGTAGTAGCTGTGCCGGGTATGGAGGAAAGAAGTATTAGCCTCAGTATGTCTAATTCAATCGGTGCAGCAGATACATATTTTCCTGTGACCTTTGAAACCAGTCAGGTGGAGAAAATATTCTCAATAGCATCTTACGTATGGATAATTGGAGTAGCAGGTTCCGTTATTTTGGCAGGAGTAATATATTTTATTACATGCAGTCGGCTAAAGTCAGCCACAGCAGGCTTCAGCATACCTGGTATGAATGCTGCCGTTGACGAACAGTTGTACATTAACAAGCCTGTTAAGAATTTCAATGAATCAAGTAAAAAGGCGGCTGTTCCGGTATACATATGTGAGAAGATTGACACGCCTATGGTACAGGGTGTTTTCAGACAGAGGATTTTGATTCCTAAAGGTTGTCTTGGAGAGCCTGGACTTAAGTACATTATTTTACATGAGAATGTTCATGTGAAAAGAAAAGATAACTTAATTAGGATTGTTTCTTTGCTTATAGCCTGTCTGCACTGGTTTAACCCACTAGCCTGGATTTTTATGAATAAATTTACAGAGGATATGGAGTTTACTTGCGATTTAAGAGCTGTAAAAGAACTTACATCTGATGAAAGAAAAGACTATGCACAGACATTACTGGCTGTAGGAACAGAACGGCAATATCGGGTGATGTCGGCTTTCGGTAGTTCAAGTATAGGTAAAAGAGTTATTAATGTACTGAGTTATAAAAAAATATCTGTTTTTTCTTTAGCGTTAATCTTGATATTTGTCACAGTTGTCGCGGCAGCTCTTCTTACAAATCCATTAAAGTGAAAAGTCTTTTATGACGGTTATAGGTTGTTCAAACAATCGAATGAAAAAAGAATAAAATGTAAGAATATGAAAAATAAACATGAAATTTATACAAAAATAACTACCTGTTTTAGGGTTATAATTGTCAAAATTTACTTGATTAAATATGGTTGGTGAAGTATTATAGAGGTAGAGAGAGAATAGTGTCGAATCACTAAATTCAATAGGAACGTGAGGCGAGTTTTATGAATATAAGGCCGGCAATAACGAAAATTAGGGAAATCCTTGAAAAAGTGGTATCTTCGGCTTCGTCGCTAATTAAAAAGCTACATAAAACCAAGGTTAGTCAGTCTGGAAATGACAGTTATGTAAGTAATGAAAAAATGTCGAATATTAAAGAAATGTCAAACAACTTTTTTCTTTTGAGAAAATTAAAAATTCAGACCAGACTTATAGCATCCTTTGTAATATTGTTGGTTGCTACGCTGCTCATAACCGGAATATTTTCATACACCAGCTCAACGAGTACAATAGATAATAAGGTTAAAACCTATTCACTCCAGGTTACAAGCCAGACTAGTGTAGTTTTGAACAATGAAATAGAACGTGTAGAAAACTACATAATGGATGTTGGTCTGTCTTCAGTAGTCCAGGATGCAGTGACACAAGACACATCGGCAGACGAGTATGAGAGATTAATGCAATCAAGAGTAATATCCGACTTTCTAACAAATAAATTCGCAACAACAAAGGATATTCAGTTTGTTGGTTTCTTTCACGGAGAAAAATTTGACAGACCCGAAGTTTATAATGCAGCTACCATTACATTAGACAATGAGCAAATAGCAGACTTTGACACAAAGAAGCTTGAGTGGATAGATATTTCTATTACGTCTTCAGGAAAAGAAAAAACTGTTCTAGGGGCAAGGAAGAACGTCAATTCTCTGGCAAGCGGAGGTATTGCTGCGAAAATGGTAGTTATCCCCAAGGATAATTTTCTGGCAGCTTCTTTTAATAACCTGAACATAGGTAAAGACGAAAAAACCGGTAATAATTTCCCTATTCTAGTTGTAGACTCAACGGGTAAGATATTGGCATCAAGAGATGAGGTAGCATTTCCCCTGAACGTGTCAAATGATGCGTCAAAGAGCATAGGAGAAAGAATAAAAAAAGAATTGGATGAAAAGGTAAAAAATAAGATAAAGTATGAACAGAGAAAATCCGGGAACATTGAAATGAATGTCAACAAGGATTTCAGTCTTGTTTCATATTCACAGATAGATGAGGACAAGGACTGGTACGTAGTATCAGTTGTTCCATACAGCTATTTGAACAACGATGCATATGACCTCGGAAGGAATATATTAATTATAGGAATTTTATGTATTATCTTTGCTTTGGTTTTATGTACTGTCATATCGAGAAGTGTTTCGACTCCTTTGAATAAACTTGTTCTTACCATGAAGAGAGCAAAGGAAGGTGATTTGACAAGCCATATTGATGATTATGAAAGAGACGAGATAGGAGAAGTCTGTAGAAACTATAATGATATGCTTTCAAATATCAACACACTTGTTTCACAGGTGAGACGATCATCAATGAATGTTATTAGTGCTGCAACTAAGATAGCAGCTGCCTCAGATGCGACCTATACTTCCTCCGAACAAGTGTCTGTGACTGTAGAACAAATAGCTAAAGGTGCAACAGATCAGGCAAATGAAATCAATGACAGTGTTGCTCACATGGACAAGCTGTCGGAAGGTATTACATATGTTAGTGATGACGTTTTACAGGTTACAGCCATAGCCAATAAAATAAATAATCTAAGTGAAAATGCTTCTAAGACAATTAATGAGCTAAATATAAAATCAAGTCAGGTTAGCGAGACTACAAACAGGGTTTCCAATAACATAACTGACTTGAGTAACAGTATGAAGGAAATACAGAAGATACTTAAGATTATGATTGGTATTTCAGAACAAACCAACCTTCTGTCATTGAATGCTTCCATAGAAGCTGCCCGTGCCGGAGAGGCAGGAAAAGGCTTTGCTGTTGTTGCGAATGAGGTTAAGAAGCTTGCTGAACAGTCAAAGGAATTCACAAGCAATATCAACAGCATCGTAGCTTCAATCGGTAAGAAAACCAACGATACGGTTGAGGAGGTTATGAATTCAAATGCTGTTGTAAGTGAACAAATACAGTCTGTTAATAGTACCGAGGAGATGTTTAAAACAGTATTTACTGCAATGCAGGAGGTAATAACTAATATTGAGAGAACAGAGAAATCTGTTGGCAACATTATGAAATCCAAGGAAAAAGTTCTGGAATCAATGGAAAACATTTCTGCTGTGGCTGAAGAATCGGCAGCAACTACTCAGGAAATTTCCGCAAGTACACAACAACAGATGGCATCTGCAGAAGAACTTGCCAATAATGCACAGGAATTAAATGAAGTTGCCGCAGCTTTGAATAGAGAGCTGGATAAATTTAAAACAGAATAAACGATAGAGTAAGCTTTACTCAAAAGTTCCGGGTAACCGGAACTTTTTTATTGTCCAGATTAATTAATTCATGTTATAACAGAAGTTGTACTGATAATAAAGATATGTTGTTTCTATTACTTCTAAATAGATTGGTATAACTGGTATAATAATTCTGAAATATTCAAATATATAATCAGGAATCAGGCGAATTATAAATGATAGTTCCAATTTAAGTTAAAACTAGTTTACAGGATAGGGGTTATATTTTTGATGAAGAATTTCTACAAAATAATAATTATTGTGATCACATTTTCATTATTAGTTGGTTGTATGGGAAGCTATCAGGAAACCGTCAGCAGCATGGAGAATTCAACTTGCAAAAAAAAAGCTAAAGGGAAAGCTACAGAAGATATAAATGTGACTAATGAAACTAAAAATGAGGCTGATGAAACTAAAAATGCTGCAGACAAAGCAAAGCATAAGATTGATAGATCTAAAATTGATGAAAAGGGTACCTGTACCTTGGAAGGCTTGACAATATGTATAGATCCAGGACATGGTAAATTAACAGAGAAGGTTAAAAAAACAGAGCCTGTAGCACCAGGCTCCGAAATTATGAAAGCAGCGACAGCCAGTGGAACAGTTGGTACAGTAACAAAAATAACTGAAGAAAATCTTAATCTGTCAGTTTCATTAAAGCTTAGAAAAGCTCTGGCTGAAAAAGGAGCTAAAATAGTAATGGTAAGAGAAAATAATGTTTGTAATATGACTAATATAGAAAGAACAAAGTTTTGGAACTCATCTGGTGCTGATTTGACCATAAGAATCCATGCAAATGGGTCTATTGATAAAAATGTTGCAGGAGTACTTATGATGGTACCGGGAAGCAAGTATATTAAGGACAAGGATTTGCTTGAGAAAAGTGCCCTGGCCGGAAAACATATAATGGAAGCAGTTCTTAAAAATACCAAGGCAGAATCCAGGGGAACTGTAGAGAGCACTGACCTGACAGGATTTAACTGGTCTCAAATACCTGTAGTGCTTTTGGAGATGGGATTTATGACAAATCCTGACGAGGATAGGCTGTTAAACACAGATAACTACCAGAATAAAATAGTTTCAGGAATAGTAGAAGGTATAGAAAGCTACCATAAATCCATTAGGGCGACTGAATAGTGATATTAATACAAAAAGGTGAATAGTTATACAAATTCAAAAAAGAAAGCCTGCGAACGCAGGCTTTCTTTCACAGTCTCTCATGGAACGAATAATCTAATTCTATTATGACATATATATCATATACGTCATATGGTATTAAACGTCATCCGATAGCTTCAAAACCCTGTTCGCCTGTTCTGATTCTGTAGCATTCTTCAACAGGCTGTACAAAAATCTTACCATCTCCGATTTTACCTGTTTTAGCAACCTTCATGATCGCATCTACTGTAGGTTTAACAAAGTCATCGTTTACTGCAATTTCAAATCTAACCTTTGTCAACAGGTTTACTGTGTTTACACTTCCTCTGTAGCTCTCGGTATAACCCATCTGCTGACCACAGCCCTTAACATGAGATACTGTCATTTTATGTATTTCTGCGTCAAACAGAGCGGCTTTTACATCCTCAACAGCTTCGGGTCTTACTATTGCTATTACCATTTTCATAGCAGTGCTCCTCCTTTCTCGTAATTTGTAAACGGTTAATAAGTGTTATCAACTGCTATAGTGTCTTTTTTACTATTCAATTGCCATAAGAACAAATGGTAAAAAGTACAAAAATTCTTTAATAAAGTATAAATATCGGCTAAAGAGTTTGTTCCGGATTTGCATCAATTCTGTGGAAGGTGAGATCAGCACCAATAAACTCTTCCTGCTCGCTTACCCGTATACCAAAGATCATGTCGATTACTTTATACAAGATAAAACCTGCTGCAAAGGCATATACCATAGCTAATAATGAGCCTGTCAGCTGGGCTGGAAAGCTTAGGTCATAAACTCCTCCAAGAGCCTTTCTTCCAAAGATGCCAGCAGCAATGCCTCCCCAGGTGCCATTTATGCCATGCAAAGGCCAGACTCCCAAAACATCATCAATTTTCCACTTGGCCTCCAGCCCAAAAAAGACAATAAAAATAAGTCCGGCTATTGCACCGATGAACAGTGCTGCAAATGGATGAACAACATCAGAACCTGCGCAAATGGCTATCAGTCCGGCTAAGGCACCATTATGAGTAAAACCCACATCATTTTTTGAGAAAACCAGACCTGAAATGGTTCCGCCGACCATTGCCATAAGTGAATTCAGAACCACCAACCCCGATATGGCATCTACATTCTGGGCACTCATAACATTGAAGCCAAACCAACCCACAATCAGAATCCAGCTACCAAGAGTCAGAAAAGGAATGTTACTGGGCCTGGTATTAAATTTTCCGCTAAATCTGCCCACTCGGGGTCCGAGAACAATTACTGCGCCCAAGGCAATCCAACCGCCAAGAGAGTGAACAACAACTGACCCTGCAAAATCATGGAAGGGCGTACCGAAAGCCTTTTCAAAAAATGAACCCTTTTGCCCCATAAAAGAATTTTCACCCCATACAAGGCTTTCAAAAAAAGGATAGATTATTCCGCCTAGAATGATAGCTCCCAGAGATTGAGTAAAAAACTTCATTCTTCCTACAACACCGCCTGAAATTATTGCAGGTATACATGCAGCAAATCCAAGAAGGAAAAAGAACCTAACTAGTTCCAGTCCGTTTTGCTGAGTAAACATACTGTTATTTGAATACAGTACAATTCCGTACGAGATTGGAAATCCAATTATAAAATAAGCAACTGTAGTCACTGACCAATCAAAAATAATTTTATTAAAAGCATTAACCTGATTTTTTCTGCTTACACTTCCAGCCTCCAGAAATGCAAAACCGGCATGCATTGCAAGAATCATAACTGCCCCCAGCATTAAAAACAATACATTGACAGAGCTCATGTATTAAACCCCTTTCGTAATTCAATTGAATACACATCATATTGAATTAATCCGGAAACACGCCATTGTATTTCGTTGAAATAAAATAAGAATAGATAAGATTCCAGAAATAAAAAAAGAAGATAAGCTCTTCTTTAAACATCTTAAATCTGAAGAGAGCGTCGTTGCTCAAATGAAATTATTGATTGCATAAAAATTCTAATACAAAATATATCTAAAAGCAAGAGTAATTTTAATTAAGTATTTTACAAAAATTATATAATTTTGTACAATTATACTTAACAATTTACTTGTATTAGTTATATCATAAAAGATATTAAGGAGTGTATATGTTTTCATCGGATAGGTCTATTGCTACCGAGCCTATAATAGATATTGACAGCTTAAAAACTTACTTTCCTCAGTACTACAGCTGCTTAAGGGAGGATGAGCTTAAGCCATATAAGATAATACTTTGCACGAATTTGCTGCTCCATAGGGAGGAATCATTGGAGAAGCTTATTTTGATTTATAGTTCAAAGCTATTAATTATAAAAAATATTAACAACAGCATTTCCAAGCTTAAGTTAGCTTTCGAGGAAATTAACTTTGTTGTAAATGAAGGTCTCCCAAATTCAAATTGTATAACAATTGATTATAAATCGGAATTAATGGAACGTTTTTTTTATGATTCCAATGTTAATGACCTTGTAAATGGTTTATTGGTTGAACTTCGTAAAAAACTGATTGAAAGCTCCTTTTGTACTGAAGAGGAAAATAATTCAGATTTTGCTTTTTCGGACGCAGAGGAAAACAAGTATTTGGGGGCAGCAATAGCCAGGGCGGCTATATTGGAGAAGGCTACAATTATATGCAGTATTAAGCAAAAGAAGGTATATAATTATCCGGGCTTGGTTTTTAGTAAAATTGTAACTCCGACTCATTTTACTATGATGACCAAAAATGAAATTGTTATTTTTATTGAAAGAATAACTTCTCGAGCAAGCCATAACATTTCAGGTGATCTTATTCACGTACCGCTGCGTGCATTAAAGAATGTTACCCTGGAAGCTACAGGGAAAGGTATGATAATGAAGTATATTTTTAACTCCGAAAGAAAGCTTGAATTATTTTATGAAAATGAAAGGACAGACCAGCTGCTGAAGATTATGTCGTATATTAATAGTTTAATATCAAGATAAGTAAGATAAATTAGAAAAAATACGTATTCTTGCTTGACCAAATATAGTATATAAAATAAAATCAGAATAATAGAATAAATTTATATCAAATCAGATATCAATAAATTTTAATACATAAGAGGTGCTCTATGGGGATTAACAATGATATATTAACTAGTGTTCTAAATTCATTTGAGGTTGGCAGAGAAAGTATGCTTCGCATCGCAGGACTTTTTAAGGATACTTTGGAGGCCGGCCTTAAAGGTGAGAAAACCTGTTTGAAAATGCTTCCGTCCTATATAGGAAAGCCTACTGGTAAGGAAAAGGGCATTTTTATGACTATGGATATGGGCGGAACCAATCTGAGATGTACAAAGTTTATGATTGAAAACGGCAATTTTGAAAAGCTCGGGGAGATAAAGGAAAAACTTATTAACAAGGAGAAGAACTTTGATCTTACAAAGGCAGAAATCACCGCAGATAAACTGTTTGGATTCATGGCAGAATGCATGGAGAGCATAACAGAACCGGGTGAAAGTATGTATCTGGGGAATACCTTTTCCTTTCCCTGCAGACAGGAAGGTATTAACGAAGCATATTTAATTCACTGGACTAAGGAAATTGCAACCTCAGGTGTAGAGGGACAGAATATAAACAAGCTTCTTTCAGATGCATTAAAAGCCAGAAACATTAATATTGAACCGGTAGCTATTCTTAATGATACCGTTGGAACCTTGCTGGTAGCTATGTACAGCTATCAGGAGGCAGATGTCGGTTCAATAATGGGAACCGGGCATAATACCTGCTACCTGGAGAACAATCATCCGTTAAATGGTGGAAAAATGATTGTAAATCTGGAGTCGGGAAATTATAATATTGGACTGCCAGTAACAAAATATGATGAAATTATAGATAAAAGTAGTCAGATGCCGGGAGTACAGCTCCTTGAAAAAATGGTTTCGGGCTATTACATGGGGAGTCTGGTGAAGGAAGTGTGCAAGGACCTTTATAATAGAAAGGTGATTTTTACTTCTTCCTCATCGGATACAGGTACTTTCTTCAACCAGAGTTTTAATGCTCTGATGGTTGAAAATTTCATCCTTTATCCTTCAAAAACCAGCGAACAGTATAACTGTACTATGGAGGATGCCGAAATTATTAAAGCTGTTTCAAAAGCAATTCTGAAAAGAACTGTACGGCTTGTAGTAGCTTCATATCTGGGGATACTGTTCCATCAGGAAAACAACGGACATAGAATTAATAATAAACATATCATAGCAATTGATGGCACTATTTACGAAAAAATGCCGAAGGCTCCGCAGTTGATGGAAGACGCATTTGTAGAAGCATTAGGTAACGATGCTGAAAATATCGGAATTCGCCTTGTTAAGGACGGATCCGGGCTGGGTGCCGCAATAGCTGCTGCTGTCGCTACAACACAAAAGTAAAAGTGCTGTATTTTTCTTTTGTTAATCTGCCTAGAAAAAATAATGACCCTCTTGCTAAAAGAGGGTTTTAAATTGATAAATTTTCTGTTCTTTGAATGTGTTAATATAACCAAGGTTAGGTAAGTTTGTTTTAGGTTCTTTTGCTTATAATTTTATTACTTATTTGAGTTTTTATACTTTTCCAGACAGCCACTGTAATAATTAATTTTGTGATTTATTTTCTCAAGGTTTTTATTTAAGTCTTCCATTTGTCTTAATACAGAATTTCTGTGTTCTAGTAACATCTCCACACGGCTTTCAAGGGTGTGATCGCCCTCCAGCGCATTTTGAATAAAACGGCGGATTTGTTTTATCGGCATACCTGTATTTTTCAGGCAGCAAATAAGACCAAGCCATTCAATATCATTATCAGAAAAAAGTCTGTTTCCAGCACTATCTCTTTCAACAAAAGGAAGCAAACCTTCCTTATCATAATAGCGAAGTGTATATGCCGTTAAATTCATTTTTTCAGCTGCCTGCTTAATAGTATATTCCAAATTAATTCCCCCTCTTATTTCTTTTGTCTATTTTAAGTTACACTTTACAATAATTGCGGTCAAGTAAAATATTATTCAATTTGGCTAAGAAACGAATTAACCAGTGAACAAGAAGTTACCTATTCATTTTAGTGTTTTATTTAGTTTAGATTATTGACTTATAGTAAACTATAAGGTATAGAATTTCAAGTATAAAACCGTAATTGCCAGCAGAAACTACTGCCGGAATTTGAAAGAGGTGTTGAAGATGAAAAAAATAAGTATCGGTGGTGTAAGCAAAGCATCAGAAATTTCTCTCGGGTGTATGAGAATTACCGAACTGTCAAGAAAAGATGCGGAAATACTGATAAATACAGCCCTGGAAGAGGGCATAGATTTTTTTGACCATGCTGATATATATGCAGGAGGAAAATCAGAGGAACTGTTTGCTGAGGCTATTGATATGAGACCTGCAATCAGAGAAAAATTTATTATTCAAACAAAGTGCGGCATAAGGAAGGGGTACTTTGATTTCTCAAAAGAGCACATACTTGAAGCTGTTGATGGCAGTTTAAAAAGACTTAGGACGGAATACATTGATGTACTGCTTTTACATCGTCCAGATGCTCTCGTGGAACCGGAGGAGGTAGCAGAGGCATTTTCCATACTGGAAAGCAGCGGAAAGGTAAGGAACTTCGGAGTCAGCAACCAAAATCCGATGCAAATAGAACTTTTAAAGAAATTTGTAAAACAAAAGCTCATTATAAACCAGCTGCAACTAAGTATTATGCATACTGGTATGATAGATGCCGGAATTAATGTAAACATGAATGTACCAGGTTCTTTTGACAGGGACGGAAGCATACTTGATTACTGTAGGTTAAACGATATTACAATACAACCCTGGTCCCCTTTCCAATATGGTTTTTTTGAAGGGGTGTTCCTGAACAACGATAAGTTTCCTGAACTTAATAAAAAGATAGATGAGCTTGCTGAAGCAAAAGGTGTTACAAATACAGCGGTTGCAATAGCATGGCTGCTGAGGCATCCTGCAAAAATGCAGCCCATTGTTGGTACAACAAATGCAGCAAGGTTGAAAGATATCTGTAAAGCATCAGATATTCAATTAACAAGACCTGAATGGTATGAAATATATAAGGCTGCCGGAAACAAACTTCCGTAGGTAATCATCGCTTATAATGTTTCTTAAAGCAGACTGAATAAGAGCCGGTGATACATCATAAAGGGCAGCACCGGCTCAAAACAGGTATAGAAAATCAATTGCCGCCACATATATTTTCAAGAAATAATAGGCCAAAAACACGGATGCTATGTAAAAAATATGGTCTGCAAGTCTGCTGTCCAAAGCGGCTCTTGCAAGGAAAAATAAACCAGCGTGGTACTTGGTAGCAAAGATAACCGGAAAGCACGCTGATGGCGGATATGAGCCACGGCCGTTTATAGTAAGAGAGAATATCACGATCAGCGGCGTGTGGATAATCAGCGGATACAGCTTTGATGTCAAATCCAAGCCCAAAAGCCGCCAACTAGCTGTTTAAACGAAAAGGAAAATGACAAGAGCAAGCCAGTGACGAGCTTCATACTCCATGATGTCGCCGAAGTCGCAACCCAAAACACCGCAAATCCGAACCAAAATATCGACATATATGTTTTCATCTTTTGATATTTTCAGAAGCGAGCCGCTGCTGATACCCGCTGCCTTGCACAGCTCGCCTTTTCTTATTTTTCTGTCTATCATCAGTTTGAATAATTTGTTATAACTGACACCCATAACACGCCTCACTTCTTTCTTAAAATCGAAAATCATTCGTAATCATTCATGCTAACAGCACACAGTATATTAACAAATTATGATAAATACAAGATAAAATTCATGTTAACTCGTCGATTTTCGTGTGATATTATGTTTATACACATCAAAAAGCAAAAAATGCAGGAGCGTGATTTCCTCCAAAATCATGTTTCGTGTCGAAAAAATCATGTTTCATGCAGTGAACGGTTTTGCAGAGAGATTTCTGATAGATTGAACGTAGAGAAATAGATGTTATTTCGTTCAATAAAAATAGATATTATTTCGTTCAACCAAAAAGGAGGAAAAACTATGAAAAAGCAATTTATGGGCTTACTGCTCACTCTGTGCATGGTGCTTACCCTGCTGCCGACAACGGCGCTGGCGGCGGATTCGCCTTGTGTGTTCAATTCACTAACCGGCAGATACAAAATCGTTTCAAGCAAGGGGTTTTCCGGTAGCCCCGCAGATACCTTTAAAGTTGGTGAAAGGTTCGAAAACATCAGGGCTACAATTGGGTACTTCTACAGCGGTGCAAACGAAGCTCACTTCGGGCACAACCCTAAATGGTGGCTAAACGGTATGCCACTGC
>JAEYWA010000149.1 GCA_023431385.1 Bacillota bacterium
GATATTGGGTCCTGTATCGCATCAAGGGCAAATACAATATCTTCCTTTGGAAGTTGAAGCTCGGCTGCAAGTTCTGCAATGGTCGGTTCCTTGGAGTTTTTTGTCGTTAACCGCTCCTTGGCCTGCAAAGCTTTATAAGCAATATCTCTTAGAGACCTGCTAACCCTGATGGAATTGTTGTCCCGTAAATACCTTCGAATTTCACCGATTATCATGGGTACAGCATATGTTGAGAATTTAACATTTTGTGATACATCAAAATTATCAATAGCTTTGATTAATCCAATACACCCAACCTGAAATAAATCGTCTACATATTCACCTCTGTTGTTGAATCGTTGAATTACACTTAATACCAGCCTGAGATTTCCCCTGATGAATTCCTCTCTTGCAGAATTGTCACCTTTATGCATTCTCTCAAACAGAGTTTTTTTCTGTTCATTTGTCAAAACAGGAAGTTTTGAAGTATTAACACCACAGATTTCAACTTTATTAATAAGCATATAAAAACCTCCCGAGCTATAATAACAAAGTCGATAAGCATGATTGACTTTGTCAATATCATTATTGCCATGGAGGTACTTTTTATACTGTTCAACCAACCAAAATATTTTCATCAAAGGCCTTGACAAAGCCCATTTTAAGGCTTTCTCAAGCTGTGTCAGGTCATACGGCTGATCTCCTTTTTTAATCTGCTGATTATCCGTTTCTCCAGACGTGATATGTAAGATTGTGATATGCCTAACATGTCGGCTACTTCTTTCTGGGTTTTTTCAACACCATTTGTAAGCCCGAATCTTAACTCCATAATTTTCTTTTCACGTATAGACAGTTTTTTCATTGCAGTATTAAGGAGTTCCTTATCAACCTCATCCTCAATGCTTCTATGAATCATATCATTTTCTGTGCCGAGTATATCTGATAACAGCAGTTCATTTCCATCCCAATCAATATTGAGGGGTTCATCAATGGATATTTCAGCTTTTACTCTGTTATTTCTTCTTAGATACATTAGTATTTCATTTTCTATGCACCTTGATGCATATGTTGCAAGTTTGATATTTTTTGAGGGATTGAAGGTATTTATTGCTTTAATCAGACCAATCGTCCCGATAGATATGAGATCCTCAACTCCAACACCGGTATTTTCGAATTTTCTGGCTATATATACAACAAGTCTCAAATTTCTCTCAATCAGAATACTTTTTACTCCGTAATCGCTTTCTTCAAGCTTGTGCAAGAGATAGTTTTCCTCATCAACAGTCAGCGGGGGCGGCAAGGCCTCACTTCCCCCTATATAGTGAACAGGAAATACTCCTCCTAATTTAAACTTTCTTAGAAGTTTGTCATACTTAACAAGAAAGTACATTTTCATTTTTACAAAAAGTTTCATTTGGCTGTCCCCTTTCAAATCTGGTTATATTGACAAGTGCATTCTTAATGTAGTGAAAAATATTCTGTTTATTCTGTCAATATTTACTGCTAGGCAACTAAGTCCGGTCCAAGTAAAGCCTTGTATTTGTCGTTTCTGGACAAGGATCTGTTGTATATTCCCACTATGACATTTTTTATGTCACGTTTCTCCTCTTCTTCTCCAATTTCAATAAAATCCGGCTTGAAGCCAATAAGCATACCATTTTCCTTTCCTAATGAACTAAAGGGTATAAGCCTGAATCTGGAAAACCACTTAGAGGTGGCAATAGTTGTTGTAACACAGTTGAGATCATCCTCCTTGGAGTTTTGAAAAATATTTCTAATTTCCGGTGGCAGGAGTTCTTCCAGAGCCTTAAACTCAACTACCATGACCGGTATGTTTGTGAGTGGGTCTTTTAATGAATTTCCGGTATCCACCAATGCCGGTAGATCAATTACCCTATTATCAAAAACAATCTTTACCGGTATAAGCAGCTTCTCCTTTGTAATTCTGCCTTGAATAACCTCCATGAATATTTTTATTATTATGCCGACGGTCACAATACCAAAGAACATCAAACTTCCTTTGGATTGACCGAATACATAAATAATCCCGTTTCTAACAAAGCCACCCTGCTGGTTAATGTACAAAAATGCCAGAGCAGCGCCCGCAAAAATAAATGTTGATATGTAAAAAATGACAAGAGTCTTTAAAAAAGGCAGTACTTTTCTGGGTGAGAATGTTATTGCTATTATAAAAAAAGACAGAAGTATTTTTGCAAGTGCCGTATAGTACACTTTTACTCCGGGCTGTACTATGATAAATACAACATATAGAGCCCCTACTATGGCTCCGGCAAACAACCTCAGTGTACTTACTCTTATACGGGAGAACTTTGCTGTTACATAAAGTATCAAAAAGTTTATAACAAGGTTTTCAAGCAACAATATATCTAAATAGATTTCCACTTCATATCCCTCACACAATAGTAAATTAGCGTCTCAAGAACTATAAGTCTTTACTTTACTATTATTCAAGCCCCTTTGTTTTTATGCCAAGTCATTACATCAACCTGAGTAAGTTAAAAATAAATAATATAAATAATAACCTTTGGTGACTCCAAATGAAGAACTATCAATATTTGGCTTCATCTTTTGTACATTCCTAATTATACATAGTTAATTTACAGAAGTTTGTCAAATTCAAATGTAGAAAAAGAAATATTGTATGACAAAAAAACCTGATACAAGCTGTAGAATATAAGCTTTCCAGGTTGATGGGAAGAATATCCTGCTTATTTCAGGTTATCTTTGTATTAATCAAGGGTCATATCTAGATGTGTTACCTAGATAAGCTACCAGCATAAGTTACCTAGGTATTACACCTATTTAAATATTAACTCATCTGTTTTACAATGCTGTAATAAACCTTTGAAGTTAATATATAACTCAAACCATAAATCACTGCAAAAACACAGGACACTGCAATTCCAACGGTTATTACTAATGCTTTATTAAATAGGAACAGTGTTCCAAGAAGCCCGGTGATTATTCCAAAACCAGCCATTGTATGAAATATTGCGAATATTAGCGGGAGAAGGAATACCAGTAATATCTGACGTTTAATGGTACCTTTGACTTCAATATCGCTCATCCCTACCTTCTGCATAATTTTAAAATTATCCCTGTCGTCGTAGCCTTCGGTTATTTGCTTGTAATACATTATCAGCAACAGACACATTGCGAATATAATACCAAAGAAGATTCCAATAAATAATAATCCACCATTCATTGAAACTGTCTCTTGTCGATTACTTATCCCATTTTCAAAAGAAGAAATACCCTTTTGATCATTAACCCAGTCACTGAAGCTGTTGGCAAATTCCTTCTTATTCTTATCTTCTCCTTCCAGATTAAAGCATATAGAATTAGTTGAGCTTTTTCCGGGAGCAACCTCACTTAGAATTCTTCCAACAGTATTCTCATCTTTCACTATAAAGTAATAGTTTGTGCCAAATCGGTTTGCTGAAGCCTTTCTTTCAAACACTGCCTCATCAAGCTCTTTTTTAACAGAGTATTTACTCCTGCCCAAAATTATACTATCGGCATCTAAATCAGCTCCGGTACAATATACTATAACTTCGTTATCCAACAGGTTTTCACTGCTCTTTTCCAATTTATTGTACTCTTTCAAGGTAATAAGCTTGATTGTTTCAATTTTATAATAAGGATCTGCATCGCTGCTTTTAGTAAAATTATTCTCGTCTTTTAAAACACCGGCAGCAATATATGAATATTCTATTATATCCTTAATACTAATATTGTTATCTACAGCAAGCTCCTCAAATTTTGCAGCTACTGAGGTGCTGTCTACGGTCGCTTTATAGTATAACCGTATATCAAAAGGATATTGAAAATCAAGAATACTTGATGTCCCAAACCATAGAGCAGCAGTACACAATAATGTGATTATTGTCATTGTACTGAATACACATATATTAGCCAGACTGGCGGCGCTTTTCTTCATCCTGTACAGCATACCTGAAACAGTTGTGTAGTTTACCTTATTATAGTAAAATTTCTTATTGCTTTTTAATATTCTAAGTAAAGCCAATATTCCTGCCTTAAAGAAAAAATGCGTTCCTAATACCACAAGTGCAACTGCAAATAAGAAGTTTGAGAATATGTCCGAAGCTATTTCGGCCCCTATAGCAATATAATACCCTGCAGCCAGAAAGGACACTCCCAGAAATGCTGATACCCAAAGACGCTTTGGTGCCTTCTCACCTGATTTTGAACCCTTCATTAAATCATTGGGATTAGCTTTGAATACCTGCACCAGGTTTACAATCAGATTAAGCAAAAATACACCCACAAAATAATAAAAGGTAGTTTTGAATGCACTGATATTAAAGGTAAATTGAGTATCAACAGGCAGCTTTGTAAGGTTTAGCAAAACAAGGAACAAAAGCTTTGAAAATACCATTCCAAGTATAATTCCGCCTGCCAATACAATAAGAAAAACAAATACAGTTTCAAACAGCATCATTATTGACATATGTTTCTTCTCAAGGCCAAGAATGCTGTATAATCCCAACTCCAGTTTTCTTCTTTTTATCAGAAAGCTGTTTACATATAAAAGAAACGGTATCAATATCAGACCCAGAAGAAACATGCCAATTCCCATCAGAACTAACAGGTAACCGCTATGAGGCAGCTTTAACATTAAATCATTATAAAAAATAGATGAAAAAACAAAAAAAGTGAATACTGAAAACATACCGGCCAATAAATATGGAAAATATGTAATTCTATTTTTCTTGATTCCGACTAAAGCCAGCTTTGGCAGAAGTATCAGCTTATTCATATAACGCACCTCCTGTCTGCAAAACTGTCATTGTATCGGCAATTTTCTTAAACATTTCTTCTTTAGATGCATTTGCACGGTAAATCTGGTTAAAAACACATCCGTCTTTTATGAATAATACTCTGCTGGCATGGCTCGCAGCCTGTATACTGTGCGTTACCATCAGGATTGTCTGCCCTTCTGCATTTATGTCCGAAAACAGTTTGAGCAATCTGGCTGACGCCTTGGAGTCCAGTGCACCGGTAGGTTCATCTGCCAACACCAGCTTTGGATTTGTAATCAAGGCTCTTGCTGCGGCTGCTCGCTGTTTTTCTCCGCCCGACACCTCATAGGGATATTTATGAAGAAGATGGTCTATTCCCAGCTTTTTAGCCAAAGGTTCAAGACGTTTGTTCATTTCTGTGTAAGAGTGACCTGATAAAACCAGGGGCAGAAATATGTTATCCTGAAGTGAAAAGGTGTCCAATAAGTTAAAATCCTGAAAAACAAAACCCAGGTTGTCTCTTCGGAAAGCGGATAACTCTCCCTGCTTTATCCTGGATAAATCCTTTCCGTCCAGCAAAACCTGCCCGCTTGTGGGTTTATCAATTGATGCTAGAATATTAAGGAGTGTTGTTTTACCCGAGCCTGATTCTCCCATTATAGCAACATATTCTCCCTTTTCCACCGAAAAGGTAACACAGTCCAGTGCCTGAACCTTGTTCGCACCCAAACGTGATGTGTATATTTTTTTTACATTATTAATTTCTAAAAGTGCCATATTAACCTCCATGAAATATATATCCTTTACTCCATTAGCTGAACCATTCTGCAGAATAATGTAGCTTTGTTTTATTTTATTGATCATGATAATATTATGGAATATTTAGAAATGTTTTTCCATAGACCTGTCTTACATTTCGGATTCCAACCTTACACTTTTGTAAGATTGGAGCTGATTTAAAAGGAAATTTATACCAAAGGACAATTATAAGCTGAAATGACTAGAAAAGCTCCCTGACTGAAACATCTATACAGACCTTTGTACCTTTACCCAATTCAGAAAAAACTTCAATCTTATGAGATAGTTTGTCCAATATCTGCTTACATAGATAAAGCCCAATACCGGTAGATTTTTTATCCAGTCTTCCATTGTACCCGGTGAAGCCTTTTTCAAAAATTCTGGGCA
>JAEYWA010000167.1 GCA_023431385.1 Bacillota bacterium
GATTTATGAGTCATTTAAGTGAAATCTTTGGTTCAAATGTATTCAATGATTCAGTAATGAGAGAAAGACTGCCTAAAGCCACATATAAGGCACTTAGAAAAACTATGGATGAAGGACTTCCCCTTACCCTTGAAATCGCTGAAGTAGTTTCCAGCTGTATGAAGGATTGGGCAATAGAAAAAGGCGCAACTCATTACACTCATTGGTTTCAGCCAATGACAGGTATAACAGCCGAAAAACACGATTCCTTTATTAACCCTACCGAGGACGGTAAGGTTATACTGGAGTTTTCTGGTAAGGAACTAATAAAGGGTGAAGCAGATGGTTCCTCCTTTCCATCCGGAGGTTTACGCGTAACCTTTGAAGCCAGAGGTTATACAGCTTGGGATTGTACGTCTCCCGCATTTATAAAGAACAATACTTTATACATTCCTACAGCTTTTTGCTCATACACCGGTGAAACTTTAGACAAGAAAACCCCACTCCTCAGGTCAATGGAGTGTTTATCAAAAAATGCAGTAAGAGTCCTCCGTGTATTCGGCAATAAGGATGTAACAAAAGTTACTGCTACCGTTGGTCCTGAACAGGAATATTTCCTTATTGACAAAAAAGCATATAATAAACGTAAAGATTTGATTTTTACCGGACGAACTCTTTTTGGGGCAAAAGCTCCCAAGGGTCAGGAGATGGAGGATCATTATTATGGAAGTATAAAGGAGCATGTATCGGTTTTCATGAAAGATCTTGATGAAGAATTATGGAAACTTGGTATCTCTGCAAAGACCGAACATAATGAGGTAGCTCCTGCTCAACATGAGCTTGCTCCTATTTTCTCTACCGCAAATATTGCAACTGACCACAATCAGCTTACAATGGAGCTTCTTAAATCTGTGGCGTTAAGACACGGCCTAGTTTGCCTGCTCCATGAAAAGCCTTTTGCTGGAGTTAATGGCTCAGGTAAACACAACAACTGGTCCTTATCCACGAATGACGGTCAGAACCTTCTTGATCCCGGCAAGACACCTCATGAAAACGCACAATTCCTTGTATTTCTGTGTGCTGTAATAAAAGCTGTCGACGAACACGCTGACCTTCTGAGACTTGCTGCCGGAAATCCCGGAAACGACCATAGATTGGGTGCAAACGAGGCACCTCCTGCAATAATTTCCATATTTCTCGGAGACCAGCTTACAAAAATACTGGAGCAAATCACTTGCGGTGAAGATATCTGCACTAACAAGGAAGGTAAGTTGACTGTTGGTGTATCTACACTGCCCGCACTTCCAAGGGATACAACCGATAGAAACAGAACCTCTCCATTTGCCTTTACAGGAAACAAGTTTGAGTTCAGAATGGTAGGTTCATCAGCCTCAATTGCTTCATCAAATTTCTTCTTGAATACTATAGTTGCAGATGTACTGGAACAGTTTGCAGACAGAATGGAGAAGGCTGAAAATCTACAAGCTGAAATTAATTGTATCATTAAGGAAGTGGTACAGAAAAACGGACGGGTTATATTTAACGGAAACGGCTATTCAGATGAATGGGTGGCCGAAGCTGAAAAAAGAGGACTCCCAAACATTAAGAGCTATGTAGAAGCCATAAAATGTCTTCTAGATGAGAAGAACCTAGCGGTTATGGAAAAACAAAAGGTATTCAGTAGAGTTGAAATGCACTCAAGATATGAGATTTCACTTGAAAAGTATATAAAGACAATAAATATTGAAGCCCTGACTATGCTTGAAATGTCGAAGAGACAAATTCTCCCAGCAGTAATAAACTTCGGTGCTCAGATAGCCAACTCAATAAACCAGATAAAAAGCTGCGGAGTAGATGCCGATATAAGCGCAAATGAAGAATTACTTAAAGAAGTTACTTCACTTACTGCCCAGTTGAAAAAGGAAATCAGCTGTCTTGATGAAAAGCTTTTAAAAGCTCAGGAATCAAATCAAGATACATATGAACAGGGTATGCTTTATAGGAATGAAGTATTTGTTCAAATGGGTAATTTGAGGTCAGTAGCTGATAAATTGGAGTGCATTGTAGATGCCAAACTGTGGCCATTCCCGACTTACGCGGAAATACTATTTAATATTTAAGGATTTCCCATACTAATCATAATCAATTACATTGATTATGATTAGTATGGGAACTTGTATCCTGCTTCTTATTATATACTTTTAATATATACTTACAAAAGCTTACCTAAGGAATTAGACATCTGCGCTAAATCACCGGCTGAGATATTTAATTCCTCTGTCATTGAAGTTAATTCTTCGCTGACAGATGCCAATTCATTAATTGCCGTGCTATGTGCTTGTATAATCCCTCGCATCGCTTCTAAATTCCCGGTAATTACTTCAATTGGTGTTACTAATTGCTTTATTACATCACCTGAAAGAGATAAAATATTATTATTAATATTTCCATTACTTTTTACAATTGTAGTAAAGCTTATACCAACCTCTTTTGATAAAGCCACACCCTCCTGAATTATATTCTTTGCATAATTCATAGCTGATGAGACTTCACGAGACTCTTTCTTTAAGTTTTCTAAAATGTTATTTGCATGAGTCGCAGTAGCCGTAGTTTGAATAGCCAATTTTGATACCTCATCTGCTACTACAGCAAAGCCCTTACCCCTTTCACCGGATCTCGAGGCTTCTATTGTGGCATTTAAGGCCAGAAGCTTAGATTGAGCTGCTATCTGTTTAACCTGATCAATGAATTTAAATACAGTATCCATATTGTCAAATAGGAAGTTCAATTTCTGTTCAACTAATGTTATACTGTTAATAACGTCAGTATCTTTTTCAGACAACTGTTGTATAAGTACATTACCGCTATTTGCCAGGGAAAGTGAAGTTATACTATCCTCTGAAATACTTTTAACATTTTGCTGAATGTTTCTAATTCCCTTTTGTATCACTAAAAGTTTTTCATAGACGTCATTGATATTCTTGGCTTGATTAGCCACTCCGACCAACATTTCACTGATTTCTTCTGAAATTTGTTCAGTTCCTGCTGCTGCTTCGCAGGATTGTTTTTCTAACGTCTTGGAAACACTTATCAAATCGTCTACAATAACCTTTATCTTACTATTCACCTCTAACAGCAAACCTTCTTTACTTATTACATCTTGAAATATGTCATTAGCTCTTATCACAAACTTCTTAAAAAAGAAATATACTATCATACTAAGTATTGCAATAAATACTGTATTTATAATAACATTTATTATTAAAGCTTTACACCAGCCTATTAATGATAACTTTTCAAAGAACATTCCGATATCAATACCGATAGCCATGGTAATAAAAGCAAATTTCAACAGTTTCTTACTAAAATAGCAACAGGCAATTCCGATTGGTATAAAATATAGCATAATTAGACCCGGTTTATTACCAATTGAATATGTTATAATACCGATAATTGTAAAACAAATTATTATTAAATAATTTGTTTTCTTTAAATTCCGTTTTATAGAAAAATAAGGCATTAAACATCCTAGCGAAAATATTAGGGCGCCAAATATAACCAATGGCATACTATAATCCATTACATATCCTAAAATAAGTAAAACAACCGCAAATGGTGTGAACATAAGGCTGGATTTAACCATACTTGCATCAACTTGCTTTTTATTTACTTCTAATCTATCATTATTCATAGTCTCCATCCTTCCATAAGTTATTTTATAATAAAGTTACATTCTCATGAAAAGCAATATGACTTAATATACGTAAAAATTAACATAACGAATATTAAATATTTATAGATATATTAGTATTGAATTTCTGCAAGTTATTAGCGTACCGATTATTTGAGAATTGGATTTTTTATGTCAAAAAAATTAAGAAGGTAAATTAGTTAAGTATTCTTAGGAATTTTTTACTATTTTTAGTATACATAAATTCTACCTTGAAATTAATATATAGTCAACACGATATTACACAAAAAGTGATAATATTACAAATCATATTACTTTTCTACAGATTTCTACTAGTTTTTATTTAATAAATAAGTAAAAATAAAAAAGCTTACAAAATGCGTTAATACCGTATTTAGTAAACTTTTATTTATCCTGTTCCCTTCAGCAGTAGAAATACTGAAAATATACTCCCTTCTCCCGGCTTTGACTTGACTTTTATGTATCCGTTCTGCCTGGTTATGATTTCTCTTGATAAATATAGCCCGATTCCAACCCCGTCCTGATTAATGGAATTTTTTCCTCTATAAAAGCGTTTAAAAATATTATTTATATCCGCTTCTTCTAAACCTGAGCCATTATCTTCAATATCTATTCTCACATACATTTCGTATTTGAAAATATTAATCAAAATTCTCCCGTTATCTCCGGTGTACTTAACTGCATTATCCAATATGTTTGTAATGGCTTCCGAAGTCCATTTCTTATCAATCAACAATTTGACGTTCCCGCCAGGTGTAAAATTTATCTGGATTCCCTTTTCCTCAGCTTTAAGATAGACTTGCTTCAACGAGGTCAAAATCAAGTTATTTACACAGTTTATTTCAGGCTTCAATTGAATTACTCCACTCTCCAGCCGGGACATTTTTATCATGCTTTCCATTAACCAATTCAACTTTTCGAGTTGACTAACTATATAATTGACATATTCCTGCCTAGCCGATTCATTCAAGTCCTCGTCTTTAAGAAAAGATATATATAAATTCAAATTAGATAAGGGATTTTTCAACTGGTGTGCAATATCAGATATCAGTGACTTTATCGCATTTTTTTCCTTTTCAAGCCTGCTATTCTGCATTTTAAGAATTCCTGAAAGCTTTATTACCTGAGACTGCAGCTTAGAAAGCATACTATCGTCCAGCGACGAAAACTTTTCTATTCCCCGCATATCAGTAATGGCGGCTATAATCTCCGATAACTCTAGTAATGTATAATTCATTTGCTTCTTTACAGCTGAGTAAAATGTAAGGCCGGCAGCAGCCTCAAAAAGTACCAGAAATATGCATGCAGCCATATCTATAAAGCTCTTAGAAACTATTATTCCGTAAAACAGATATACCGTGTTAATAATTATAAACGAAGTAACAATTCCGAATATTCTTTTATTGAAATTCATAACGACTCCCCAGTGTGGTAGCTTTCAATACTTGTGATACCTGTAGTAAAAGGTCCTTTTAACCGCCCCATGTATACCCAATGCCAAAAACAGTTTTAATATACTCTGGCTTTTTAGGGTCATTTTCAAGTTTCTGACGAAGTCTTCTAAAATTGACACTTAGTGCGTTCTCATCAACAAATTCTTCATCCACGTCCCACAATTTTTCTAAAATACTATGTCGTGTAAGAACCTGACCGCTGTTTATTGTGAGGTATATAAGAAGCCTGTACTCTGTAGCAGTCAACTTTATTACCTCCTCAGCTTTTTTTACCTGCATCTTATCATAATCAATCAGAATCTCACCTGAACTGAAAATATTATTTTCTGTAATCCCAGTTCTTCTCAAAACAGCCTGGATTCTTCGGTATAAAACTTCCAGTGAAAAGGGTTTTGCTATGTAGTCATCACAGCCCGTAAGGAATCCCTTGACAATGTCCTGGTCAGTATCATTAGCAGTGATAAAAACAATTGGAACTATGGAAGTTTTTCTGATTTGGTTACAAAGTTCCAACCCACTCTTATCAGGAAGATTTATGTCAAGTAGTATTAGGTTAAAGCTCTCCGATAAAAAACATGAATACCCCTCAGAATATGAATAGCAGCACGTTACGGAATAATTGTTCTTTTCTAGTGCTAATCTTATACCTCTATTCAGTAGAATGTCATCCTCTACAATAAGTATTTTATACATTAAATCTATACCCTCATCTTCGCAATATATCGCTGATAACTTAGTATTTATCCACCTTTTCACATTAACACATCAAAAATACCCAATAATATAAATTAATTGTAGCCTAACCTTCAATACTTCTCAACCTTTCTGTAACACTTTGTTTTGATATTAATTTAAAGGTTATCTCGGGTATCGTAAGACATACTGCAAAAATCATTAAAAATGAAATTATCAGTGCTATAAAGGGAAAAGAATAAACTGCATATGTAGCTTCAGTTTTAAACAGTGTAAATATTCCGTATGATATGAAATTACCCAGAAGTAAAACCATAATGCAAGTTATTGCTGCATATGTTCCCCCTTCAAGCAATAACATTTTTCTTATCTGTGCTGTGGTCATACCAATACTCTCCAGTATAGCAAACTCTTGTCTTCTAACGTTAATACCCGTTATCATAACATTAATAAAGTTCATTATTCCGATAAAGGCAAGTATCAAGGACATTCCTCCTCCAAGAACAAACATTACCAGTTTCGCACTTTTAAATTGTTCAAGCATGTTGATTCTTGAATCTAAAGTAATTGCTTTATCCTCTCCGGTCAATTTCTGTAATTGAGCTAATAGCCCTTTTTCAGTTCCATCCTCCGCATCAAGGGTAACAGCATATATAATCGGGTCAGTAAATAACTTATGCATTTTGGTATTACTGATATAAATTAATGGAGCTATGCCCCTGTAACCTTTATAGGGTGTATCTGACGGTATAATTCCTCCTAATTTTGTTGTGGTCCTTTTTCCTGTATCATTATCTAAGAAAGCAATATCTGACCCAATTCTGTATAGCTCTGGCTTATCAGATGAAAACAAAGCTATTTGCCCTTTATCAAAGGCCTCCGTGTCGATGGGTATTTCAAGCATTTCATTAAGCTCCTTAATATATTCTGTATCAACGCCAACAAGACATGTCCAGAATAAATCAGGATTTTTCAAAAAATCCTCCTGATTATGGGGAGGCAATTTGAGTCTTTTTACCGAATCTTTCATATGCTCACCATAGACTTCTTCTGAATATTCTACGTTAACCTCATGCATAGATATTTTCCTTATACTGTTAAAAGACTTCAGCGATTTTAACCTCGATATAAAATCAGAATCAAATATTTGCTTTACTGATGACCCAAATGTTGTAGTATTATTTGTTAACTTAAAGTCATTTTTTATATATTGAGATACAAGATTTTCTACCTTCATGCTTAGAACAACAGTATTTATTACAAGGAAAGTAGTTATACCAAGAAACAGGGATGCAAGCACAAGCATCGCTCTCCTTCTGTCCCTGAAAATATTTTTCACAGCCATTCTATGAACTTTACCGCCGCTGGTTGATTTGCTTGTATTTTTTTTAACGGTTAATCCTGTGTATCTTACTGCCTCTACAGGAGAAATATTACCTGCTTTTCTGGCAGGTTTCATACTCCCTATCAGTGTTGTAATCAGAGTAAAGAACACTGCCCCTATATATATAACGGGGTTAAATGAAACATTAACTCCCAGATTGCCACTATCATAGTTTAATAAAGAAAGCGCCATCGGAACGGTAAAAAGTGACACAAAGCTGCCTAACAGCAACCCTACCGGAATTCCAATTGCTGTAAGACGTAAAGCCTGTCCCATTACAATTCTACCCAACTGCACAGGCGTAGTACCTATAGTCTTCAACAAACCATAATATCTTATATCCTTTGATACAGACAGCGATAAAACGTTGTATATAAGCAGATATCCACTTAACATAATAATAAATACAATAAAAACCATTGCCACAAGTGTACCGGCATCTGCTAAACTTCCATTATCATATATAGGTACAACTTTAAGCTTTTGATCACTGGAAAGCTTAGCATCGGCGGCAAGCTTCTCCAACTTAGAATTTATAGTATTACCCGATGTAAACATAATAGAGGCAGCACCCGATACTTGAGGCGATTTCCCCTCCCTTTTTAATAATTCTTCTGAAACGAGTATGGCTCCAATATTATCAGAACGTAAATTCATATACTCGGTGTAATAACCAGATAAAATGAATTTTTGACTTTTTTCTTCTGAGACTATATTATTTAAAGAGACTCTGTATTTTAAATCTATTTCCATTCCGATTTCAGGTGAATTTATTCCCATTCGCTTCAGAATCCAATCGGCAATCATTATTTCATTGGCTTTCTCAGGGTAAGAACCAATAAAATTACTCATTGTAGGTTTACGAAAAACCTCCCACTCGGTTTTGTCATACCAGTGAAGTGTAAGCACCATATTCCCCATTTCAGGAGTTTCCAGGATATCTGCCACATTTGCCTGCAAACCAACTGCTTTAATATAGTCCAAGGTTCTGACTGTTTGCATCTGTTGGTCTCTGGGATAGGTCAGAGCCAAATGGGCAGTAGTACCCATAGCTCTTAATTGTTGAAGCTTCAAGGATTCAACGGCACTCATTCCAATACTGAAGATAGTAGTAAGTAAAAAGGCAGTTAGAACTATAGCAAGTGTAACAAAGGTGTTTCGAAGTCTGTTTGCCTGCATTGTACGTGTTGTCAGCTTTTTAATTGTGAATTTGTTATTAGTCGGGAATTTCATTTTTCTTCACCCCCGGCTATTTTACCATCTTCTATGCGTATGACCCTGTCAGCCAGCTGAGCAAGTTCCTCATTGTGAGTTATCATAACAATAGTCTGGTTAAATTTACTGCTGGTCATTTTCAGCAATCCTACAACTTCAAGACCTGTTTTGCTGTCAAGGTTTCCAGTTGGTTCATCTGCAAGAATTATTGCCGGCTTGGTGGCTAAAGCCCTGGCCATGGCAACTCTCTGCTGCTGTCCACCCGAAAGATTATTGGGAAGGTTGTTCAGTTTGCTGGATAGCCCCAGGGTTTCAATAATATTTTCAAGATATACTTTATCAAGAGTCCCACCGTCAAGCTCAACAGGAAGAGTAATATTCTCGTAAACATTAAGAACTGGTACCAGATTGTAATTTTGAAAAACAAAACCTATATTTCTTCTGCGAAAAATTGTTTTTTGTTCATCACTCATTTTAAAGATTTCCTTACCTGCTACCAAAACAGTTCCTGAAGTGGCATTATCCAGTCCCCCAAGCATATGCAGCAGTGTAGATTTTCCGCTTCCCGAGGAACCAACAACAGCAACAAATTCTCCTTCATTTATTTTTAAACTGACTCCGTCAAGGGCTTTGACCAGATTTTCTCTTTCACCATAATATTTCTTCAAATCAAAAGTTTTTAAAATACTCATAAATTCTCCTCACTTCTGTTTATGTATAAAAAAATTCAGACTATAAACTAGTTTATAGTCTGAATTATAATTTAAAGTTCTTACAATTTAGTGACAAATTTTATTAAAATATCTTAAAAATCATGACCCAAATCCAACGCCTTCATTTCATCAGGAATCATGTGATGCTTCTTAGCAGGCAGAACTTTTCTGAGAGCTGCTTCAAAGCTTTCCTTTGAAACAATACCTGTTTTAGCTAGTAATTTCCCCAAAATAATAATGTTGGCAAATGTGAGGTTTCCCATGTCAGATGCAATTTGAGTTGCAGGGACTCCTGAAAAATCTATATCTGTTCTCTTTGGCTTTGCTTCCACCAATGAGCTGTCTGAAATAATTAAACCATTTGGTTCAACCACTTTTTCAAATTTCTCAAGGGAAGGACCGTTCATAACCACCAAAACATTTGCAGTGTCAAGTATGGGTGAACCAACTGGCTCATCGGATATTACAACACTGCAGTTGGCAGTTCCGCCTCGCATTTCCGGACCATAGGATGGGAGCCAAGAAACATATTTGCCTTCCAACATACCTGCATAAGCCAGAAGTCTTCCGGCAGAAAGTATACCCTGACCACCAAAACCGGCAATAATTAGCTCTAATTGCTTAATGCTATTTGTTTTACTCATATGCTTTACACCTCCAAATCCTTTCCTTTAAAATTGCCTAAAGGATAGAACGGCATCATGTTCTGCTCAAGCCATCTAAGCGAGTCAACAGGATTAATACCCCAGTTGGTTGGACAGGTTGATAAAACTTCTACTATTGAGAAGCCCTTCTTGGCCTTTTGTACCTGGAAGGCTTTCTTAATGGCAGCTTTAGTCTTATTTATGTTCTTAACATCATTTACAGCCGTTCTTTCAACATATACCGCACCCTCAAGAGTAGAAAGCATCTCACAGACCTTAACCGGGTAACCATGTATTTCCGGCTTTCTACCGAACGGAGATGTAGTAGTCACTTGATTCATTAACGTAGTTGGTGCCATCTGACCAGAAGTCATACCATAGATAGCATTGTTTACAAAAACGGTTGTAATATTCTCTCCTCTTGTAGCAGCGTGAACTATTTCTGCAGTACCTATAGCTGCAAGGTCTCCATCCCCCTGATATGTAAATACAAAGTTATGGGGATGAACTCTTTTTATACCTGTTGCAACTGCAGGAGCCCTTCCGTGAGCGGCCTGCACAAAGTCAAAATTAAAGTATTCGTAATTGTTATAAGCACAGCCAACAGGTGATACGCCTATTGTAGTACCTTCTATATCAAGCTCGTCAATAACTTCAGCTATTATTCTATGAATAATCCCATGAGTGCATCCGGGACAATAGTGAAGTGACAGATCTTTTAAAGCATGTGGTTTTTTAAACACTGTCGCCATATTAACCTCCATGAGCCGTTTAGCGGCCGCATAATATTTTAAAATTTGTTCACTCCTATATCCGCTATAAGGCGAATTAGGAGGTTAATCAGCCTTGCGCGTTTTCAAAGTATTCAATCAACTTTATTGTTTAACTATAGCTATATTAATACTTTGAATATTTCGCGCGGCCATAAATTTATAAGTTAGTTTGGAAGACGAGTGCTAGCGAAGTCTTTCAAGCTAACGTCCATTTCGCTGCTTTCCAGCGATACATTTATTAATGAAAACCGCAGGGTTTTGACTATTTCAAAATTTCTTTTATTTTATTCAATACTTCTTTCTGGCTTGGAACCATACCACCCATACGTCCATAAAAGTGTACGGGGCGTTTACCGTTTACTGCAAGTCGAACATCCTCAACCATTTGACCGGCACTTAGCTCAACACTAAGGAAAGCCTTCGGAGTCTCTGCATATTTTTCAAATGCTGCTGTAGGGAACGGCCAAAGTGTAATAGGACGAATCAGCCCTACCTTGATACCTTCCTTTTCAGCTGACTTGATAACATTTTTTATTATTCGGGCAATAGTACCGTAGGCTGTTACTATTATATCTGCATTTTCACAGTTGAAAGTTTCAACGCGAACCTCATTTTGCTCAATTTGTTTGTATTTTGCCTGCAGTTTAAGATTGTGTTTTTCAAGTACTTCAGGATTTATATATATAGATGTGACATCATTGCATTCTCTCTGCATTTTGGTTCCTGTGGTAGCCCAGTTCTTATCAGCCTGGAATATGTCTTCCTGATCTTTGAATTCCACTGCTTCCATCATCTGTCCCAGCATACCGTCACCCATTATCATGGTACAAATCCTGTATTTATCAGAAATATTGAAGGATTCAACAGTTAATTCATAAAGTTCCTGAACACTTGACGGGGCAAGTACTACCATTTTGTAGTCACCATGTCCTCCACCTTTTACGGCCTGGAAATAATCACACTGAGCTGGTAATATACCACCAAGACCAGGACCACAGCGGACAATATTAACTACAACGCAGGGAAGTTCTGCACCTGCTATATAAGACAAACCTTCCTGCTTAAGGCTGATTCCGGGGCTTGATGAAGATGTTAGTACTCTTGCACCTGCCGCTGCGGCACCATAAACCATATTTATAGCAGCAACTTCACTTTCAGCCTGAACAAACGTTCCATTTATTTCAGGCATTTTTTTTGCCATATAATGTGCAATTTCTGTTTGTGGTGTAATAGGATATCCAAAATAGTGCTTGCAGCCTGCTCTGATGGCAGCTTCTGCAATTACCTCGTTACCCTTCATTAATAATTTTTCAGACATTTTTTATCCTCCCAAATAAAATCTCAACACTTAAAACATAGGGAACCCGATGTTTCACCTTGTGTACTACCGCGCTTTACTTTTCAACTTCGATAACGCAATCAGGACAAATAGTTGCACAGAAGGCACATCCGATACATTTTTCCATTTCGTCTACACCTGCTGGATGAAAGCCTTTCTGATTCAATTTGTCAGATTTCATTATGACAATTTTCTTGGGACATACTGTTACACAAAGCTTACAGCCTTTGCATCTTTCCTCATGAAATATTACTTTTGCCATTTTTAAACCTCACTTATATTATATTATCTGAGCCAATTACCACTGGATATAACGAAGAATCCGTACCTACAATAGTGTCGGGCAGTAGTTGAAAATCCGGAAATTTAAATAATTGACTAATTGATTTTTTAGTAATTTAGCGAACTAAAACTATTGTTTATTATAAAACTCTTTGATGTTATTTGCAAGTTAATTACTATCAGCTGAATGTTCTAAACCCCATTCCGCTGTATGCAGTGACACTCCTCTATCCCCTATTCCAGGGAAGATGAATTTGTTTTCTAAGCGGCAGCAATTCCGAGCCGTTCAATTGAGAGCTATCCAACAGACTGATGACAGACTCCATTCCAGCCGTTATTCCTATAGGGATTCCTAGTTTTTTAGTAACCTGTGATATTATATCGTTACCCTCCAGTATTATTTCAGGGGTGGTTTCCTCCAGAAGATTGCTGTTATTAATGAGTTTTGTAACCTTTATCTTTGCACTGTCCTCTATTATGGCAATCATTTCAAGAATTTTTTCAGGAGTATCGGTCATTCCTCTTCTGGTATTTATGACAAAAAACATCTCATAATCATCATCAAGTATCTCTTCCTTGAACCTTGCTACAGCCTTGGCTCCCAAGTCATCTCCACCAACGTCGAGGACAGCTTTATATTCTTTTTTTTGAAATAAAGAATATATTTCAGGAGGAATTGCTGGGACATCCACGTTTGTATTGGCATACATGGGCAGAATAACCCATATATTATTCCTTTCAAGTTCCTCCTTTGCATCAGCTGTCCGGAAGTATGGATTAACTATATCAAAATCTACAATAGAGGTCTTATAATTTGACTCCGCAAGTCTTAATGCATAATTGACAGCAACTTCGGTTTTTCCGCTGCCGAAGTGCCCTGTAAAAATATTTATTCGTTTTTCAAACATTACGTATCTCCATTTCTATTTCTAAGCTTTTGAACAAAAAAACTTGTTCCATCAAGAAAGCATATGTTGGTTTTAGCCCTTATTATTCCAGCCAATAAGGTCCTTAATTACTTCTCCCGCAATGATCAGACCCATTACTGAGGGTACAAAGGGCAGGCTTCCAGGAATCTGGTGTTTGACAGTGCATTTCCTTGTAGAACCTTTAGGGCAGATACATCCTGCACTGCAGCTGGAGTTCTCAGTTTCCACAGGTTTTTGCGGCTCTTCCTTTGAATAGACCACCTTAAGTTTTTTTATTCCCCTGAGCCTTAGCTCTTTTCTGACCACCTTTGCAAGAGGGTCAACAGAAGTTTTATATATATCAGATACCTCAAACCTGGTTGGATCAAGCTTGTTTCCAGCTCCCATGGCACTGATAATCGGAATTCCCATCTCATTTGCTCTTACAACCAGATCAATTTTTGCAGTAACAGTATCTATTGCATCAACGATATAAACGCAGGTCTTGTCCAATATTTCATCAGCAACGTCGGGCATATAAAATTTCTGGATTATGTCAACTTCACATTTAGGGTTAATTTCCAAAACCCTGTCCCTCATTGCTTCAACCTTTGGCTTGCCCACTGTTTTTCGTGTGGCATGCAGCTGTCTGTTCAGATTGGTCAGGCAAACGCAGTCATCATCAATAAGTACAATTTTACCAAGCCCGCATCTCACCAGAGCTTCAACTGTATACGAGCCTACTCCGCCTACTCCGAATACTGCAACCTTACTGTTCTGAAGTTTTTGCAAACCTTCTTTTCCTATAATCAATTCATTTCGTGAAAATTCATTAAGCATATGTCTACTCCGTTATTTATATTGTTAGGATAAAGTGTATGTATATTCTGAATTAACAATAATCTTAAATGTATATTTATTTTTACAGTATTTTTTTACTAATATCTTATACTCTGGGTTGCTCTGCAAACTTCAACCAGCCTTTTGGCTGATATTACAGTCCTCTTTAATACATTCTCATCTTCCTTTGCAGGCCTCATGGCACATACACCATGGTGACCGCAGTCATCCTCAATAAAACCGTCTCCGACTATAAGCATTCCGTTAACCAGCATCATATCGTGCATTGCCTTCAGTGTTGTTTCCTGTCCTCCATACCTTGAGGCTCCTACACTGATGCCAAGACCTACTTTATTATATAACCACTTATTTGCTCGTACCCGTCTTGTTTTATCAAACATAGCCTTAAGCTGTGCAGACACACTTCCAAAATATACTGGACTCCCGATTACTATTCCATCAGCCTTTTTCATGATTTCGAAGGCTTCTTCAAGAGTTGTCCCTTTATAACAGCCGCCAGTACATGGATTTGAACATACAGTACAATAGCCGTTTTTTTGTTCATTCATTATCACTCCTATATCCAGCAGAGTCGTTTGTGCTCCAAGTTTAGAACATTCCTCAAGTACCTTTTCAACCAGAAAGCTTGTACTTCCCTGTTTGTTAGGGCTTCCATTAAGACCGACAATATACATAACTATCAACTCCATTATGAAAAATATGCGTACTCCTAAAAGAATACACTAATTAAAAAATTAAAACAAGGGACTGATAATTCAGCCCCTTTACTCTTTAACCGTCTTTGTCTCCAAGTCATATAAAAATATATTTTCTTTTGCCTTTTCCCGCCCATCCTTGGCCTTGATTTTCTGTCTGAGTTCAAAAGTGTCATTTCCCTTCCATTTCAGAAATTCATAACTATAAATGTACATTTCATTTGTCAGACTGGTTTTCTCTAGTCTAATATCCTTACTGCTGTTAAAAACTTGAAAGTTGTCTTTACATCTAAATACAATTAATGTTTTTTTTTCATTGTTGATGATATTTTGAGGATTTGATGAATAAGAGCAGGCATTGTATTTGCCATCCGATGTTAAAATAAAATTATCGAAGCTTCCCTCAACACAGTAAAGCTTCTCCAACAGGGAATTCTTAAGATCATATGAAAACATTGATGTGCGAGGGTATTTGCTGTCTGCTTTCCCTTCAAACAAAAAATATAGTTTATTGAGTTTCTCATTTAGGATCATGTTCTTTATTGTATAGCTATTCGGATGTTTTTCTCTCAGTCTGAATAGATTCCTTATTTCTTTGAACTTAGTGGAATCAACCCATTGAGATACCTTCTTGCCATTATCCCTATAAGTCAGTTTAAGAGCTATCAACCCATACGCATCTTCAACCAAATTAGCTCGGAAATTCATTTCATGATTATTGTTAAGTATATTTACTTCTTCCTGCTTCCTATCAATGCTATCACCTTGAACCTCAACAGAATTCAATCCATTATCTGGTATATTATATGAATTAGGCTTACCAACCTCAATTCCTGGCGGATAAGCTGCTTTGGTAGGTTTGGCTTGAGGCTTGCTGAGTAAAATGGTCCCGCTGATGAGGACCGATAGCATAAAGACATATATAATAGATAAATAAAGTTTTTTCATAAATGCCTCCTTCCAAAAAAATATCTACATTGTATTTTATACAAATTTGCTAAATGTATTTACAATAAAAATATTATTTTGGTAAATCCGGGCATTGAAAAGTCTTCTAGAAATATTGTCGGTCTTCAGCTAAAGCTGCTATACTATCCCCATTAAAGTCCAAACAATCTTTTTGCATTACCACTGAAAATTAATTCCTTTTGGCTGTTATCGAGGTTAAATTTCATTATTCTTACTAAATCATGTATGGGACTTCCCCATGGGAAGTCTGAGCCGAATACAACTTTTTCGGCACCAATTTCATTTATTATAGAAATAACTTCCTTATCATCAGGCCAACTTGGTTCGTTAACATCCATAATTTCGGGATAACCCGTTATTACTATCGAAGTATCGAAGTAAACATTATTGTACTTCTTGGATATCTCTAAACAACGATCTACATTACCATCTGCCATGTGTGCCAGAATAATGGGCAGTTCAGGATATTTCAGAATAATCGGCAGTATACATTCAAAATCGGAATATTCGTTTAATCTGGCGTTCGATACTCTTCCACAATGTATTAATAATGAGAAATGCTTCTCATTACAGGTTTTAAACAAGCTATCGAGTCTCTCGTCTCTTACATCAAAACCCTGAGCCATTGGATGCAATTTGATTCCCTTGGCTCCAAGTTGTATATAATTATCAAGATGCTCAGTCAAGGTTCCTTCCATTTCAGGATGAAAGCTAACCAGAGGTATTAGTTTACCTTCAGAATTTTTTGCTGTCTCCAGTGTCCACATATTGTTTTGATGAATTATTTTGGGTGGAGCAAAGTTAACCATGACAGTCCGGTCAATACCACCCGCCTCCATGTTTTTTAAAACGTTTGCAATAGTACCATTGCCAGGATTCCTGAACTCTATATCATATATCTTGTTGAAGGAGGATATTATTTTATCTGCAACATCATCATCGGCAAAAGTATGAACATGACTGTCAATTATTTCTATATTATTTACCATATTATCTCCCTAAGCCACTGTAAGTGGCTTTGATGCGCACATTACGCGCACAAATAGTAATGAAAAGACATGTAATGGCTTTTCGCTGCGTGAAAGTCACGATGATTTTCCACATGTATTTTTCACTCTATCCACTAAAATAGCGGTATCAATAGCTGTATGAATTTATATTCTGTTCTGTTTTTTAGTTTATTTTTAATATAACGCAAGTTAAGGATAAAATCAATGAAAAGTACATGTATACACAATCAAACAACATTTATATAGGATAGTATTAGGTTAATTATGTAATAATATCGTTAGAATAAGCAAATTCAGCAGGTATTGAAATGAGAGCTCCGGTAGATTAGGATGGCTGTCAAGTTGTGAATTGAGTCTGAACTACACTTTTGACAACTTTCTCTTCTTGTATAGCAATAGACCTAATACAAAATATATTATTGAAAGTATTACAATCATAATCATCTCAAATCCCACATCAGCAAGGCCGCTTCCAAAGTTTAATATTTTATTGAAAGCGTTTGCCGTATGAGTTAACGGCAATATGTCAGTTACTCCGAAAGGATGTCCGAAAAGCGTCAAAATATTCATTTTAGGCAGTGGAAACATGCTCCCTGAAAAAAACATCAATATAAAAAACGGGAAACAACCGATTGTCAGTACATCAAAAACCGAGTTCAGAAAACTGGCCACCAAGAGGCTTAATGAAACCATCGAAAAGCTGGAAATTATACCCATCACCAATACAGGCCCAAATTCTCCTACCGGTTTATACCCGAGAAACAAAGCTGTCCAGTAGGATAAAATCACAGCTATAACAGCAATCACTGACTGAACTATGCATATTCCTGAAAGAAAGTTAAACGCACCCAGGCGGCTAAGTTTAAGTCTGATTATGGTTCTTTTATCGTTTTCCTTGACTATGGACGCACAGGCACTGAAAAGAATCATTAATACCGCAAGGGAAATCATTCCGGGAACATAACTTTCGAACTCATTTACAGGTTGATTTTTTTCAAGAAAGGTCTCCTTTATTGTTGAGGGTAATGTTATTTCAGCTATATCTATTCCCTGCCTGTAAATTATGTCTGAAACCAGGATTGCTGCTATAGTGTATTTTACATTGCCGGTACTTCCCAGAATTTCCACTGCAACTGTTGAATTGTTATCAGTTTTAGCCATAATAAGGGACTTTGAATAATTTTCCGGAATAATCATACCCAAATCTACTGACCTATCCTTCACTTTTATTTCGAGCTCACTTTTATTAGAATACTCAAACAATATAAACTGCTTAGTATCCTTCCCGCCCTGGGAATTATCCAATAATTTGGCTAGTTCTGTAGACTTGTTACCGTGGTCATAATTAATTATTCCGATATTATAAGTTGTAGGCTCACTTCCATAATACAATTTCATTAATAATACAAAAAAAGGTGAAAACACAAGTACCAATATAATAACCTTCCAGTCTCTAATGTTTTCCTTCAACGTTTTAACTGTAGATGCTATCAGCTTCATTCTCTCAGTCTCCTTCCCGTCATGGAAATAAACGCATCCTCCAGAGTTCTTTTTCTGATTGTCATATCCTCAATGCTAATTCTGTGTTTCTTCATTATTTCTTTTACTGCCGGAATCAATTTCAGTACTTCATTTGCCCCAAGCAAAAAAAATCCGTCAGCAAATTTACTTTGCTTAAATTCCATTGGAAGGTCTATAAGCACTCTCTCCCCCAGTTCCTTTGACACCTTACTGACACGTATTTGCAGTATGTCACCAGTGCCTGACTGCTGCTTTATTTTTTCAGGTGTATCCATTATCAATATCTTTCCATGATCTACAATTGCAACTCTATCCGATAGTCTGTCAGCTTCATCCATATCATGTGTCGTCAGTATGACTGTTCTCTCTTTTGCCAGTTGTCTTATAAAATCCCTTACAAGGATTCGGCTCTGAGGGTCGAGCCCAGCCTGGGGCTCATCCAGTATAATTAATTCGGGATCATGTGCAACTGCTAAAGCAATATTCAGCCTTCTTTGCATTCCCCCTGACAAAGTTTTTGCCAGCTTATTTCTTTTTTCCCACAGTCCTAACGTTTCGAGAAGACTCTCTGCTCTGGTTCCGGCAAACCTTGGTGATTTATCGTATGCCATAACTACAAATTTCAATTGTTCTATACAGGTAAGATGCTCCCAGACTACTATCTCCTGTGGACATAGGCCAATCATGGATTTGATTCTATTATAATCAGTAGCCGAAGAATACTCATTAACTCTAATCTCACCCGAATCAGCCTTTATCAAGCCACACAACATTTTAATCATTGTGGTTTTTCCTGCCCCGTTTGGGCCTAAAAGACTAAATATCTCTCCTCTTTTCACTGAAAAGCTAATATTATCAACTGCAATAATTTCATTGAATTTTTTACTCAGTTCTTTAACCGAAAGAAAAGTGCTATTTTCCAATGCGATCCCCCCCGATCCATACTTTTTCCATTCTGGAACAAAGAGAAGCAATATCCTCCTGCGGGTGAACCACCGCATAAGTCAATACACCGTCCAAAGCTCCCATTAGAGAGATACCATATGCCTCCGGGTCGGATATGTTTATCTCACCAGAAATTTTAGCCCTCCTGAACATTTCAACAAAAAAGGCTGAGCTTTGAGTCACATATTCCTTGAAATAATCCATAAGTATATGTGACTCCAAAGCCTTTGACATGGACAAAAACGTGAAGCTTAATTCCTTCGTTCTTGGTACCCAATAGTTTAAGTACTGTATTATATAGTATCTAATCCCTTCAATAGCACTTTTATTTGATAAAGCCTTTGCTGCCATCTCGTTAACAGGCTCAGAGATTTTATTGTTTGCTTCCATCAGTAATACTTCCTTGGTCGGAAAGTAATGATATAAACCTCCCTTGCTGACTCCTGCCCTTTTTGCTATTGAGTCCATGGAAGCTCCGTTATAGCCCTTTTCCACAAATTCTTCAATAGCGGCTGTTAAAAGTGTCTCCAAACGGCTTTCTCTGGATTGTTTCTTAGTCAATAATAATCAACTCCTCATACATAAAACTTACGACTTACGAAACTTAACATACCGACCGACGGTATGTTTTAATTCTACCATATATTTCTATATGTATCAATAAAAGAAGAACTACTTAAAAGTTCCTCCTTTGCTTCTCTTTATATTAGGTCTTAGAAAAATAAAATCCCGAACAAAATTATGTAATTCGGGGTTTTACTTTTCTTCATGATAATTTTTATTTTTGACTCAGTATTCTATTCCAGATTCCAGTCTTATGCTTACAAGCAATGATAAATCCAAAAGGAAACAGGAATATTAGTCAGGCCTGACACCATTATTCACCCAGTCAATAAATTGATTTTCTGTAATAATACTGATCCCCAGCTCCTTGGCCTTTTTATTCTTAGAGGAACCTGACAAATTATCGTTATTAATCAGGTAATTCGTTTTTGAAGTTACAGAACCTGTTACTTTTCCACCCTTTGCTTCAATTAATTCTTTCAATTCGTCCCGGTTTTTAAATTGCTCAACAGAACCAGTTATTACAAACACAAGGTTTTCAAATATCTGTTCGGTCTCTGTGATTATTATTTCTTCAAATTCGAGCTCCTTTAATAAATCCTCAACTATAAGCTGCTTCTTCCTGTCAGCAAAAAATCTGACATAAGCCTCCGCCATAACCTCGCCGACACCTCCGATTTCAATCAAGTCAGAGAATTTTGCATTCTGAATGGCATTCCAATCAAACTTAAAATATCTGCATATAAGTTTTGCATTTGATAAGCCTACGTTAGGTATACCAAGACTGTAAAGAAGTCTTACAACACTTGTATTTCTAGCTTTATTCACAGAAGCCACAAGTTTTTTGAAGGATTTTTCACCAAAACCTTCCATCTCTATTATTTCCTGTTTAAACTGATCAATATGAAAAATATCGGCTAGTTCCTTAATAAGTCCTTTTGCAATAAGCTTCTCGATTGTTGCTTCAGAAAGTCCCTCGATATTCATGGCGTCTCTGCTAACAAAATGAGTAAAGGACTTAATTTGTTTTGCCAAACAATCATCGTTTAAGCAATAGAGAAACTTTACGCCGTTCTCCTGCCGTAATTCGGTTTCGCCGTGACAGACCGGGCAATGCTCTGGAATCTCAGCCATACCGCTTCTGGTTAAGTTTTCGGATATCTGAGGTATTATCATATTAGCCTTATATACTCCTATTGTATCGCCTACACCAAGCTGAAGACCTTCCATAATGCTTATATTATGGATGCTGGCTCTGCTTACTGTAGTGCCTTCAAGTTCTACCGGCTCAAATATTGCTATTGGGTTTATCAGACCTGTTCTAGATGCACTCCATTCAATTTGAACAAGCTTGGTTTCCTTAATCTCGTCTCGCCATTTGAATGCGATTGAATCACGTGGGAATTTTGAGGTTGAACCAAGAGATTCCCCATATGCAATGTTATCAAAAGTCAGTACAAGTCCATCCGACGGAAAATCATTATTCTCAACACGGTCCGAAAACCACTTTACTGTTTGTTCTATACTTTCTGAATTTACTTCTTTAAATTCTACAGTATCAAACCCCTGACCCCCTAACCATTTCATCTGAGCAATTCTGGAATTGTTGTAATCGGCGTAATCGGCCTTTACCAGGGAAAATGCGAAGAACTGTACATTCCTATCAGAAGTTATCCTGTTGTTCAGCTGCCGGACAGAACCACTGCACAGGTTACGGGGGTTTTTATATTTTGCATTTACATCTTCAATTTCATTATTAATTTTTATGAAATCAGAATAGCGAATAATAGCTTCTCCTCTTAATACAAGTGTATCCTTGTAGGCAATATTCATTGGAAGATTTTTAAACACCTTGGCATTATTGGTAATAACTTCACCAATCTCCCCACTCCCTCTGGTTACAGCTTTTACAAGATTCCCGCCCTCATAGGTCAAAACTATAGTCAAGCCATCCAGCTTCCAGGACAGGACACCCGTCTGACTGCCAAGCCAGTCTCTCAGTGCTGATATGTCCTTGGTTTTATCAAGTGAAAGCATGGGTTTTTCATGACGTTCCTTCGGAAGGTTTGACAGAACTTCGTATCCTACATGAATGGTCGGACTGTTTGACAAAACAATGCCTGTTTCCTTTTCCAATTCCACAAGTTCATCATACAGTCTGTCGTATTCAATATTTGGCATAATCTCCCGGTCTTCCTGATAATATGCCTTGGCAGCCTGATTTAATATTTCAATTTTATCCTTCATAATCTGAAGTTTATTATTCATTTCCGCTCTCCTTTAAGTCTTTAATTACATGTTAAACTTTTAATTATCAAACTGGTAAAATAAACACTAATACTTTTTCACTGACCGGCCTGTTCTCCTATTGCTCCTTAACAAAACCCGGTAAACAGCAAACAGTGAAGCTGCCAACCATAATATGCCCCAAACTACAGCCGGTATATGTGTTAGCCGGGATAACAGCACGGCATCGGTAACTGGCATTTCCCCCAGACTGAAAAATCCAAAAAGGTTATTGACTTGCAACAAAACAGTATCAACAAAGGTATCATAAATTGCATATGTAACACTTCCGATACCTATTATTTCAATCACCCAGTCATGTAATTTTTCATTCTGAACCATATATATAATAATTGCAAAGGCTGCAAATATTACTGAATACAGCATTGTAAACGATATTATTCCGGAGTATTTAAAGGTTACCCCAAGAAATATTATCGCTATTAATCCGATTATGTATTTCTTAAATTTGGTGTTTTTCAATAATAATATGCCAATTGCAAACAGAACACTTCCGAGATATCCTCCATTTGCAATAAGAAAGGCCGACAGCCAATCCTTGGGCAGAGAAGTTACATGACCACTTTCATTGAAATATATACTTAACCCCGTAATACTGCTTCCAGTAACTGCGGCCATAAAAGCATGCCCAAGCTCATGCAAAAATACGGTAAACAGCTTTATGGGTTTGATGATGATAGTATTCCATAAGCCTAAAAGAACTACAAGTATAATTAGTACTCTCCAGGTCTGTTTCATGCTGACACTCCATTCAGTTAATATCTGCTTTAAATTATACCTTGCAAAGGACTAAAAGGAAAGATGTTCTTTTCGTTTGCAAATAAGCAGAAAGGCTTGCAGAGCAAGCCTTTCTGAACTATCATCATCCATTGTTCTTATTATTATTCTCTTCATATAATAACTCTTAATTATTCACTTTAATATTTACACAAATTTGTTTCTTCTTTATCCAATTTTTACTACATCAAATATTTCCCCATATCCTCCATGCCAATACCTTCATGCAAAGCCATATTCAACCCATTTGCAACAACCTTGGAAACCCTGCTTATAATATCATCTATTTCCTTGGGAGTTACAATAAGATGACCTACAAAGGGGTTAAGCGCCTGCTTTATAAGCTCATACTTTTCCTCCCTGTCTATATTCTTAAGCGTATTATAAAAGCTGGAATCCGACGGCGCCTCCTTTATCAAACTGTCAATTATTAGATCCATAGCGTCATTAGTAAGGGTTGCAGCGTCAACTACAGTAGGGACACCAATGGCCACAACAGGCATACCAAGAGTAGCCTTGCTGAGTTCCATTCTTTTGTTGCCTACTCCACCGCCGGGCGCTATACCCGTATCAGCTATCTGAATAGTTGTACTTACGCGTTCCATGCTTCGTGCAGCAAGAGCATCAATTGCAATTAAGGCATCCGGCTTTACTCTCTCAACCACACCCTTTACTATTTCACCAGTTTCAATACCAGTGATACCCATAACACCAGGGGATATAGCACACACCGGTCTGACCCCTTCATCTACATGTTCGGGGACATATTCCAGAAGGTGTTTTGTAACCATTAAATTTGATATGACCTTTGGACCTATGGCATCAGGGGTTACATTCCAATTACCAAGACCAACAACCAGCGTAGTAGAATCTGGTTTCAAGTTCAGAATCGATTTTAATTCCTTAGCCAAAGTATCGATTGTTTTCTGATTTACTTCGGCATTATTATCCTTTAGTTGCGGAACCTCAAGAGTGATGTAGTTTCCCATAGGCTTCCCTATGGACTGTTCTCCGGTAGGAGAAGTAATCCTTACCCTTGTAACCTTAACATCATCATCTCCAGCGTTTTCAACCTCAACACCCGGGGGTGTTTTATGTTCAGCAGCCTGCTCCCTTGCCTGACTGCTGTTCATAAATATTTCATGAGCTTCAATAACAAGATCTGTACGCCTATTCGTTAAATTTACCATGTAATTTATCCTTTCAAAAATAATAACTTAGTAACATATACTCTGTATTATTTCTAATATACGCTGTTTTTAGTATTGGGTATTTTATGTCATTTATATATAAAATATGAAGAAATGATTTTAAAAAAAAGTATTTCAAAATAGAAAAATAAGGGTTAAGGCTTGCAATTTAAAAAAGTTCATGATAAAATATCATCTGTTATGGGCAAGAAGCGGTTACTAACCGATTAAATATTATTGATTTTTTTTGCTCACGTATTACGCGAATTTAGGCTCGCAGGAGGTGAATATTTTGCCAAATATAAAATCAGCAATAAAAAGAGTAAAGGTTACTGAGAGTAAGACTTTAAAGAATACTATCAGAAAGTCAGCTCTTAAGACTACTGTTAAGAAATGTAAAGAAGCTATTGCCAAAGGTGAGGGTGCTGCTGAAGCATACAAAGCAACTACCAAGGCTCTAGATAAAGCTGCAGCTAAGAACTTACTTCATAAAAACACCGCTGCGAGAAGAAAGTCCAGATTAGCAAAAGCTATAAATGCAGCTAAATAATTTTTGATAAAAACAAAAACTCAGGTTAATAACCCGAGTTTTTTTGTTGCGCTTATTTTTTTATCACTGTGTTTTATGTTACGTTTTAATTGGTGCTTTATTATACAAACTCTATAAAAACCTGATTCGCAAGATCTAGTCCCTGGTTTGTCAGCTTAATTTTTCCACTTTCTGTTTCAATAAGCTGCTTTTTTTTCAACTTATCAATTTTATCAGCATAAGTAACAAAAATATCCTGATTAAACCTGTCTTCAAATTTTTCTTTACTCACGCCATCTATAAGCCTTAGTCCCAGAAACATATACTCTGCCATCTTTTCACAGAAATCTCTTACATATCTCTCTTCAACTGGCTTTTGACCTTTTGATAAATAATCTATATACCCTTCGATTGAAGCCTGATTTTCAAACCTTATATCCTGCAGGTAAGAATGTGCTCCAGCCCCCAAACCAAGGTATTCAATACAGTTCCAGTATATAAGGTTATGTTTGCATTCATAACCCTTCCTGGCAAAATTAGAGAGTTCATAGTGGTTAAAACCTTTTTTCTTTAGAAAATCAATGGCGTAATGGTACATTTCCCTGTCCAGCTCATCGTCCATTTCTATGAGCTTGCCGATTTCCAGCATTTCACCGAATTTAGTACCCTCCTCTATTTTCAGATCGTATGCTGAAATATGTGTTAACTCAAGTTCTGTTAATACATCCAGAGTTTCTTTCCACTCCTCTAAAGTCTGTCCGGGTATACCAAATATTACATCAGCATTAATATTATCAAATCCTGCCTCTTTTGCCATTTTAACGCTGGAAATAAAATCGCTTGTATTATGCTGTCTACCAAGATACTTCAAGAGATTTTCCTGACAAGCCTGAAGACCTATGCTTATTCTGTTGATTCCGTATTGTCTGTAAGCCTTTAGCTTTTCCTCAGTAAGTGTTCCGGGGTTGCTCTCAATAGTTATTTCGCAAGGTTCCGAAACATTATACCTCTCCCTTAAAAAATTTAGAAGCTCGCCTATGAATCTGTGCTCAACACAGGATGGAGTACCGCCTCCGATAAAAATAGTACCTATTTTGTTAAATACCATTTCATCTCGGTACAGATCGATCTCCTTCTTCATGCAGGCAAAATATTCTTCTGCCAAATCCAGTTTCCCAACGTAGGAATTAAAATCGCAATAATTACATTTTGAACCGCAAAAAGGAACATGAATATAAAGACCGGTTTTATTCATAAGTGACATACCTTCATCTCCTTTTGGTAATATTTTGAATACTCCTGTATTTATACTACCATATCATGATATGGGATTCCAGTTATTGCTATACCATTTTTTTAAGATTTCTAAATCAAATTTTAAAAGCCAAGTATAACATATATTTGACGACATAATCAAAAATAATATAAATAAATATCTTCAAAAATCCCCTGTTTATTTCCTAAAATACAATAAAAACTATAAAAATCTGTCTGTATTCTGATCTTCCCCTATGGTATACTGGATTTAATTCTAAAAAACGGTGATATATATGAAAAAGCTTACTAGAACTACTAATCAAAACAACATCATTACAGACAAAATTACAGATAAGACAAACACCTCTAGAGATTTCTATAAAATGGCCTTCTCTCTGGTTATACCAATGGCAATTCAAAATCTTATAAATGTGGGAGTATCCTCCATAGATGTACTGATGCTTGGGAAAATCAGTGAAACTGTTTTGTCGGCCGCTTCACTCGCAGGACAGGTTCAGTTTATCATGGTACTTATTTTCTTTGGGCTTACTTCGGGAGCTGCCGTATTGACGGCCCAGTACTGGGGAAAAGGTGATAAGGAGAGTATAATCAAGATAATGGGGATCTGTATGAGATTTTCTCTTATAATATCGGTTTTTTTCACCTCAGTCGTTCTCATATTCCCTCATCAGGTAATGACCATATTTACGAATGAAGAGGACGTAATTATTGAGGGAGTTAAGTTCCTGAGAATTATTTCCCTGTCATATATATTTATGGCTGTTACAATGATATATCTGAATGTAATGAGAAGTGTCGAGAGGGTTGTGGTATCAACAGTTGTCTATCTTATATCATTAATCTCAAACGTAATTATAGCTGCTTGTCTTATATTCGGTTTATTTGGTTTACCCAAGCTGGGAATACAGGGGGCTGCTATTGCGACGCTGGCTTCAAGAGGAATTGAGCTTATTTGTGTAATAATATATGCACGCAAATTCAACGATGTTCTGAACTTTAAGCCTTCCAGCCTTCTGGTCAGGGATAAACTATTGTTTATGGATTTTTTAAGGTACTCAATACCTGTAACGCTTAATGAACTTATGTGGGGTGCGGGGGTAGCGACAAACGCAATTGTTATAGGTCACCTTGGAAAGTCTGTTGTATCTGCAAATTCTGTGGCTCAGATAGCAAGACAGCTGGCCACCGTTATAGCCTTCGGCCTTGCTAATGCAACAGCAATCATTGTCGGAAAAGCCATTGGAGAAAATAATCTGGAAGCCGCCAGGGATTACTCCAAACGTTTTATCAAACTGAGTATTCTTGCGGGAATTGGCGGCGCGGCTATTATATTTGTTGCAAGGCCTGTTACAATGTCGGTGCTGAATCTGTCACCTGTTACTCAAGGCTACCTGTCAATAATGATGTTTGTAATGTCCTATTTTGTAATTGCTCAGGCTTTCAATACAACTCTGGTTGTCGGCGTTTTCCGCGCCGGAGGAGATACCAGATTCGGTCTGTTTCTGGATGTGGCAACCATGTGGGGCGGTTCAATATTTATCGGTGCTTTAGCTGCATTTGTGTTTAAATGGAGTGTACCTGTGGTCTATATTATTTTAATGAGTGACGAAATTATAAAAATACCTCTTTGTTTATACCGTTACAAGAGCAGAAAGTGGTTGAATAATGTTACGAGGTAAGTTTAACCTTTATTTGAAGTAACTTAATAATGTCTTCTACCTCCTCTGCGGAAAAAGGCCTGTAATTAACCCAACCTCCGCCACCGCAGGGATACCTTTGTTTCCAAAGATTTAAAGTTTTAGGAAGTAATTTTGTAAGGTTGTTTTCCAAAACTTCCTTACCTTTACCGTTGATTTGAAGAAGAACGGTAAAACCTTGCTTTTCAAAAAATAAATAGCAAAGGTGTTTCGATTTACGGGAATATTTATAACCCCAGCCGTAATTATTTCCGAAAGGGAATTTGAGTTCTTTGGATAAATCATATAAAGTCCTAAGCTTTGTTTCAAAATAATCTAGAAGTTGATAGATATCTTTCCCAACATAGTCACTTATGTCAGTTTCTGATGGTACTACTGCTTTATTTAGCATTCTTTCATACATAGCCTTTCTCCTAAATGAATATTAAGCCCTCCCGATTTTATCTTAAAATTATTTCAAACTCCAGCTCATGCTTAATTGGGATATTGTGCATCCCAATTAATGGGATGCCTGGCTTAAGCTTGCGAGATATTTCCATAGTATTTATATATGCAGCTTTTAATTCAAAACCTTTTATTTGATAAAACCTTATTGCATTTATGTCATCATTAGTTGTTATCAGCCATAGTCTTTTGCAATCTCTTTTTTTAGCTATTTCAAGTACTCCATTTATTAAAGCTGTCCCAATCCCTTTATTTTCTTCAAAGCTATTTAGGGTAACAATTTCACATTCCTCATTTTCTATATTATAAGTTACAACTCCTTTTACTATCTCATCTTCAATGAAGAGAAATCCTGGTAAATTAGTTGTATCAATTATTTTGCCTCTTGATACTGATGGAGGGCAGTTCCACTCCTTCTTTAATATTTGATTTACGTTATCACGATATTTTTCACTTATTTTTTCTAAGCCCATCTTTATCTCCAATCAAATATTTTTGCCCATTCTTTTAACCAAATTACCAGTTAAATCGCTATTACTTCTTCTCATTTTTCTTCTTGACATAAATATACCAGAAAATTCCAAACTTATCTACAACATTGGCACAACAAGAACTCCATGGTAAAGGGCCTAATGGAAGTAGTATATTTGCGTCTTCTTTTAGTATATCATATGCTTTCTTTACTTCCTCTTCGGTTTCAAATTGAACACAAAAATTCATAGTTGGATAGTCTGTGGGAGAATATCTCTTTGCATTCTCAATACCGATTTCGCTCCTCGACTCACTCAAAGCTATCAGAAGTTCACCATCCATATATAATTCGGCATGCATGAATGTACCATCTTCATTAGGTACATTATAGCCTAATTTAGCACCAAATGCTTTTTGGTAAAATTCTACAGCTTCCACACTTCCTTTAATATACGCTTGTAATCCTATCATAAAAACATCCTCCTCTGGAATTTATTCTACATGGGCTTTAAGTTTTGATTAAGCCTACTAATTATTTTCTCAAGTCTTCTTTTTTTTGCATCATCAGATTTAGCATCAAAATATAGCGTGGCGTAGGTTTTTCTAACAGATGGTGCCATTGACATGAAATTTGTAAATGCCGGTTCGGTACCTTTTAATAGTTCCGATAAAGCGTTTATTTGTTCTTCCGAAATAGGTTCGAGCTTTGTAGCATCCCACCTCCCATTTTTCTTTGCTTCATCAACTTTGATTCTGCCGAAATCAGTCATCAATCCTTTAGTATCAAGCTCCTTAACCAGCTTTTTATTTTTTTCGGACCACTTGCTTCCATTCCTTCTTTGTGAAAAATACTTAATATATTTTGAGTCATCAATACTTTTTATCTGACCATCAATCCAGCCAAAGCACAGCGCTTCTTCTAGAGCCTCACTGGCTTTAACCGTTCTAATATCGGGTTGTTTGCTAAATATTAACCACACTCCTTGGCTTGTAGTGCAATTATCTATTAACCAGTTTCTAAAATCAGTTCTGGTAGCAAACAAAAATTCATTCAATTCACTCAACTCATTCACCAACCTCCACCTAATCATTTTTTTAATTCACTCACATTAATTACTTCTATACCGTCTCTTTTATATTTGATAATACCTCTTTAAGCCTAAACATATCAAGTGTCAGAACTGCATCCTTTATTGCCGTTACCTTGTAATTGCGGTTAACTTAATACAATTGCTAAACATAAAGCTAACCAAATAATATGCCTCTTTTTTATAAATCGCCCTTAAACATACTTTACCATTTCATCTGTCGGCATAAAACCCATTCTCTTATAAATGCCTCTCGCCTGCTCAGAAGCTAATAAAGATATCCGCTGAACGCCTTTTGCTTTCAACCAGGAAATGGCATCAGCGGTCAGTTCTGTCGCATAACCATTGCCTCGGTACTCAGGTAAAGTATACACATCACCTATAAAACCATAAAAAGGATTACTAAAGAAGCAATATGGGATGTCACTCTTAATAAAGGCACCAGCACAGGCAACAATATTACCATCCATCTCTTTAATGAAGTGTATTGCTGAACACTTTAAATACATTTCTTTATATACCTGTTTAATGATTTCTGTAGCGTTTTTATGTAGTAGATCAATATGACCGCTTTCTCCAAACATCCCGAGTTTTAGTCTACAAATCGTGTTAATATCATTTATTGAAGCAGCTCTGATCAATAACATCCTCCTCCTTCAAAAGAACTTAATTCTTCTATACGTTCCCACACAATCTACTATATCTGGAATAATTAGTTTGTCAATAAAAGGTTGTAAATTTGCAATCAAGGTAGTCAAATTCACTCATTCCAAAATATTCAAAATTTACACTTTACAATGCAAACCTCTCATGGTATATTTAGGTTAATGAGTTAAATCACTAACCCAATAACCATGGAGGTGAGAGTTATTTTTGAATAATGAAAAACCAATTTTTGTTCAGATAATGGAAATGATTGAGGACGACATAATTACTGATGTTTACAAAACAGACGACATAATTATTTCAACCACACAGATTTCAAAGCTGCTTAATGTTAATCCTACAACAGCTGTTAAAAGTATCAGTCTATTGACAGATGCAGGCATTTTATATAAGAAAAGAGGAATAGGAATGTGTGTAACCAAGGAGGCAAAACCAAAAATCCTTCAAAAGCGGAAAGAAGAGTTTTATACCAATACCTTATCATCACTGCTTTCCGATGCAAGGAAACTAGGTATTTCGAAAGAAGATATTATTAATATGATAAAGGAGAATGGTGATGATTAAGTTTACTAATGTAACAAAAGAATACCGGAATACTATCGCTTTGGATAATATAAATCTTGAGTTGAATCAGGATAAGATTTATTGTCTTCTTGGAAGAAACGGGGCAGGCAAAACAACCTTTCTAAAGCTTATTGCAGGTCATATAAACGCCACAGAAGGTTATGTAGCTGTTAATGACAAAAAAGTATCTACCTTTGATATGCCGGAATGCGTTAACTTCATTGAAAGCAGGGCTTCACAGTTCAATATGCCCATAGGGAAACTGCTTAATCTGGCCTACAGCCTCTGTCCTGACCTGAATATGGAATTTGCAAAGGATTTAATGAAGAAATTCAAACTTGATAAAAATAAGAAATACAAGCAGTTATCCTTTGGAATGCAGACCATGTTTACTACTCTTCTGAGTCTTGCGAGCAGAGCAAAGGTGGTAATTCTTGATGAACCGGTACTGGGTTTTGATGCAATAATGCGTGAGCGTTTCTACGAAATGCTTCAGTATAGTTTTGAATATAACCCAAGAATTATTATTGTCTCAACTCATTTGATTGATGAAATATCAAGGGTAGCCGAAGATATAATAATTATTGATGAAGGCTTTATACTTCTCCATTCGAATATGAATGACATCGATGAAAAGGCATATTCTCTGACAGGACCAAGCAGTGACATTAAAAATGCGGTCAAGGGGCTCCGTGTTATAGGTGAGAAGACCTTGGGCGGGTACACTACAGCCTATATTTTCGGAGATAGAATTACACCTGCATCAAACATTAAACTTCAGTCACTTGGTCTGCAAGAGTTCTTTGTAAATATCGTTGGAGGAGGAGAAGATAAAGATGAGAACTAATTTAAAAAGTGTAGGTGCAATTACCCGAATTAATTTTACAAAAACTACATGGATAGGCTACTTGGTGGCGTTATTATCTTTTACAAGTACGTTTATTCAGGTACTTATCAGATACTTAACTAACACACCTGATGGAGGCACGACCAGTGCGGGAAACAATCTGCTCCTCATACTAATACTATCAGCAATCTTGATTCCGGCAGTAAATTTTAAAAAGATAATGCATTTAAACGGTAAAAAAATTGATTTCTTTTGGGGATGTATTTTGAACTATGTTATACTCTCAGCAGTACTTTCAATAATCATACTGGTACTCAATAAGACTATAGACAATACAATGAGCTCAGTGGTTGATATCTGGGATATAGTTGATATATTCGGCTGGACCAATAATGGAATACTCCTGGCTTTTGCCAGACAATTTTCTTTCTATCTCCTGTTGGCAGTTACTATTCATACCTTAACCTCTATACAAACTTTCTGGTGGGGCTGGGTTATAGATTTAGTTATAGCTGCTATCATTAGCGTATTTACTCCTATAGCAATGCTGCGGAAATTATTGGTTGACTTCTTCAACGTAATTATCTTCAATCCTAACCCTATATTCCATATTGTGGTATGTCTATCACTAGCAGTTGTAATTTATTCCTTAAATATTTCCATTTTAAGCAGAAAGAAAATATAATGTAGTATGCACAAGGAGTTGTGTAAGCTTCAATTTATCAGATTGAACTAACACAGCTCCTTGGATTATTTCCCCTCAATAACTATTTCAGCTTTTCGCCTTGTAAACATCATACCTGAAATTATGGCAGTAAACGGTGCCACAGCCACGAGACCAAAGCAGCCTACAAGAGTGTGAAAGATTTCGGCTGAAACATATTTAAGGTTCAGTATGTTGATTACAGGTGTTCCCTGGGCCATAAAAACCATTAAAAGTCCAATGTAGCCTCCTGAGTATGCAAGAAGTAAGGTAGTGGTCATTGTCCCCATTACTACTTTCCCTATATTAAAGCCAGAGGTAATTGCTGCTTTGGTTGTCATACCGGGATTTTTATCTACAAGCTCATAAACTGCGGCTGCTATATCTACCGCTACATCCATAAGTGCGCCTGAAGATGCTATAAAGGTTGCCGCAATGAATATTTGTGTTAAATTCAGGTGTCCATAGCCGGAATAAAGTAGACTTTCCGAAAACGCCATAACAGCCCCGTGAATTTTAAAAAGATTTCCGAACCAAACCGCTAGAATACAGCTCAAAAGCGTACCCGATAAAGAACCTACAATTGCAGCAAAAGACTTCCTGTTATATCCACTTACCAGTAGTATAATAAAAACTGTTAGGAAGGCTACAATAAATAATGATATCCATATAGGATTCCAACCTTTAAGAAGAGTCGGAATAAGTACTTTCCAAATAACAACTATTGATAGAATAAAAGAAAGGATAGCCTTCGCACCCGTCCAGCCTGCAAAAACAGTTAAAAGAATAATGAAACCGATAAATAAAAATAGCTCCAGATTTATACGATAATGATCAATAAGTGTAATGTACCTGATCTCCTCTCTATCAAAATCAATAACCGCAAGAGCTTTATCTCCGGGTACATATATTTTATCCATTTCAAGCTTTCCAACCAGATTATTTCTTCCTTCAGCTGTCAAGTTTTTAAAATGTCCATCAAGTATCCTTACCTTGCATTTCTGCTCTCCCTGTTTAATAATTCCTGTATCATACAAATTAGAATTATCTGTTTCAATGATTTCAACAACAGACCTGACGCTATTATTGTATACTGTTGATTGAAATCCCGTAGGCAAAAAACAGAGAATTATTATCAATAACATTACAGCCATAGCCGTTATCCTGTCAGTGTTAAATATCTTCTTTCCCATGGATGGTTCCCTTCTAATCCTGAAATATTTTATATTTTTTTAGGACTTAAGAATAAAAGTCAACCGCTGTACAATACATTTTTGTTCGCACAGCGGAATGATTTTTATTACTGAATTTCCAGTAAAACTTGCTTCTTGGATTATCCTATTTAACTTTAACTATTGAGGCTAATTTTTTATTAATATCCGTATCATCATACGCACCGTAGAAAAGCTGGTAGCCTGCACCAATTGCGTATACCGGTACCGCCAACCCCGAATGTGAATATGTAGAGAAGCTAATTCCCGCCTTGTTATCAAGTATATGATTACATGTGACTGTTATAGGTTCATAGGAGCCATAAAGCAGGTAATCAGTTTCGGTGCTGGTAACCTTTGAAGCACTCATTGACTTTCTTAATGCATCTCTTAGTTTGACCATTTCGAAATCTGTCAGTACCAATTCCGGAGCCTTCTTTGCATCAGAATCTGAGGGCGCCATCAAGCCATAGGATTCTTTTATATAAGGCAGAAGATCCTCCAGCTTTGCAGCAGCCGGTTTTGTTTCTTCCTTATATAAAGCTATGATTTTATCAAACTCAACATAGGATTTCTTTTGTTTTTCCAGCTTTTCAAAGAAAGTAGAGTATTCTGTTCCGGCAAAACCTATGCTCATTCCTCCTGTTTCATGGTCGCCTGTGACAATAATAAGAGTTTCATCAGGATGTTTCTCATAAACCTTCAGGGCTTCCTTAACAGCATCGTTTAAAGCTATAGTATCATGAATAGCCGCTGCAGCATCGTTTGCATGACAGGCCCAATCGATTTTACCTCCTTCAACCATCATAAAATAGCCCTTGGGGTTATCCAGTACTTCTATTCCCTTCCTTACATAATCTGAAAGACTAAGCTGGTCTGCTTTACGGTCAAGTTCATAAGGCATAGAATAGCTATCATTGGAAGCCGCCGCAGCTTTCTCGTCTATAGCAATAACCTTTCCTGAGTTTTTGTCAAGCTTTAGAACATCCGATTTTGTTGTGACAACCTTATATCCATTCTTTCTGGCTTGTTCAAGAATGTTTACAGGATTCTTTTCACCGGCTTTTTTTCCGTCAGGATCAAGGAAATAGCCTCCCCCGAAGTAATCAAAGTTGCTGGCAACCAGTTGTGATGCAATTTTGTAATAATTTCCTCTGGAAGGCTCACTTGCATAGAAAACTGCCGGGGTTGCATGATCCAGTGTAACAGAGGTTACTATTCCAACCTTGTAGCCTGCCTTCTTCATTTTTTTTGATATAGGTTCATAGCTTAACTTCTTTGATGGGTCCATATTAATAATTCCACCGAAGGTCTTATAGCCTGATGCCAAAGCAGTTCCGGTTGATGCAGAATCAGGAATAAATGATTCAGCATCATAGGTATCTGCGCTGCCCACTCCCGGAAATTTGGTGAAATCGAGAGGTTTTATGGCTGGAGTTCCGTTACTGCCTATATTACCCAGATACATTTGAGCGGCATTAATCTGCGGTGTACTCATTCCATCACCTATAAAGAGAAAAACATACTTTGGTGCCGAGCCGGAATAAGTATTATTTGTTGTATATAAGGATGGGTTTGCTGAAACAAGACCTCCAAATAATGCAACACAAAGAAATACGAATACCAGTAAAAGTGAAGAAATTGCTGTAATTCTTTTTGTCAAAATAAAAACACCTCCAATATTTTTGTATTGTACAGTGTTATAATAATAAATTAATTTTAATTAAGTATTTAGTTTCCGTTAATTTCTAATTAATTCAATCAAAACCATTTTGATAATCAGTAACTGATTAAACCCTACCCATTTACAATACAGGTAGAGCCTTTGTACGTTTTAATGCATAGACCAGTATCGAAGCAACGGCTGCGCCTCCAGTCGAGCTGATGCTAAACGGTATGACAAATCCAAATAGTGCGACCTGTTTCGACAGTAGCAGCGCAGCCACCGGGTATGCAAGTAATGCTCCAAGTATTCCTGTTCCAACTATTTCTCCAATAAAAGCGCTAAATGTATTTTTAAACTTCCTATACATAAATCCGGCAAGCAAAGCACCAATCATACTCCCCGGGAAAGCCAGCAAAGTACCTGTACCAGCTACTAGCCTGATACAGGAAGTAACAAAGGCTACTCCAAGCGCATACCAAGGTCCCAACAGAACAGCGCCTATTACGTTTACCATATGCATCACAGGCATGCATTTTGATACACCCACGGGAATATAAACAGTAGACCCTACTACTGCTACAGCAACCAATAAACCTGCCAGAGCCAATTTCTTTACATTCAAAATCTTCATCTCCTCCTTATCTCTATCTTTTTATCCTGAATATACCGAGTAGTTCTTCTGCAGCTTTTCTTATATCCTTTTGTGTAATAATTGCGGAAACTGCTGCTATTCCATCTATTCCTACTGCAGCCAGCTCACCAGCATTTTTATTATTAATACCACCGATGCCTATAATCGGTACACTCACGGCTTTTCTTACAGCAAGCAGCTGGTCTTTTGAAATAACATTTGCATCTGCTTTCGTACTTGTTGAATATAAAGCCCCAACACCAATATAGTCAGCTCCGGTATTAACGGCCTTTATTGCATCTTCTACTGTGTTAGCCGATACACCCACAATTTTATCCTTACCGATTATTCTTCTGACAACTTCAACCGGCAGATCACTTTGCCCCACATGAATACCAGCTGCATCTATGGCAAGGGCTATATCTACCCTATCGTTAATGATAAGGGGTATTTTGTATTTATCAGTTACAGCCTTAATCTTAATAGCATTTTGATAAAATTCCAGTGATGAAGCACTTTTTTCTCTGAGCTGCACAATGGTACATCCGCCTTCAATGGCACTTTCAACCGCTTCTTCAAGGGTTTGGGTACTCATAAGTTCCCTATCGGTAACCAGATACAAGGTATAATCTATTTCATATCTCATTTATTTTAGCCCTCTCCACTAACATTTTCTCATCCAACCGGCTGATAGCGTCTATTATCGAAATATGATAACTGCCCGTTCCTCTGTCTCCAGCCATTTCATAAGCAATTTCTCCCGCAATTCCCATGGCTGCTATTCCTCCAGTGGCAGCCACAAATGCATCCTTACCTGCTCCACAAAAGGAACCCACCAAAGCAGTGGACATACAGCCTGTTCCTGTTACATTTGAAAGCAGCCTGTGCCCGTTGCTGACAGCAGCAAGCCTCTTTCCGTCGGATATGACATCTATTGCTCCAGTAATGGCGATAACGCAACTCCACTTTTCAGCTACAGCTGAAGCTATTTTTCTTGCATCACCTGAAAAAATATCCTCTTCAGCAGCATCCACACCTTTTGTATTGGATCGAAGACCGGCAATAAATGAGATTTCAGACATATTCCCCCTTACCACGCTTACTTCTACTTCTGAAAGAATCAAATTTGTTGTCTTATTTCTGAGTGTGGATGCCCCGGCTCCCACAGGGTCAAGCACTACAGGTATCCCCAGTTCATTCGCTCTCTTACCGGCTGCAAGCATTGCTTCCACTGTTCTCTTATTCAATGTACCGATGTTTAAAACAAGAGAAGCTGAGATAGCTGTAATGTCAGTGATTTCCTCTATATCATCTGCCATTATAGGTGATGCCCCAATTGCCAGAATAATGTTGGCACAGTCATTCACCGTAACATAATTGGTTATGTTATGTACAAGTGGCTTCTTTTTTCTAAGCTGACTCAAAAGTTCAGCCGATGCATTTACTAAATTACTCATCTTTTAGTCCTTTCCTTCACGTACTCATTTTAGATTTTTATATATTATCGTTCAGAAAACTCCACAGCTTCTCCTGCCAGTATTTTATTTGTTGTTCTCATTGCACACATTTTGCCGCACATGGAACAGGAATGCTTATCAGATGGGGGTGCGCTCTCAAAATATTTTCTTGCCTTATCACTGTCAATGGCGTACGAGAACATCTCCTCCCAAGCTATTCTCCTTCTGGCATCGCTCATTTTATTATCTATCTCACGTGCGTTGGGTGTTCCTTTTGCGATATCGGCGGCGTGGGCAGCTATCCTTGAAGCAACAATTCCCTCTTTTACGTCCTGTAAATCAGGCAGGCGCAGATGTTCTGCCGGAGTAACATAACAAAGGAAGTCTGCGCCGTTTGCCGCAGCTATGGCGCCGCCGATGGCAGAGGTAATGTGGTCATAGCCAGGCGCAATATCTGTAACAAGTGGGCCCAGTACATAAAAGGGTGCGCCATGGCAGAGTCTCTTCTGTATAGTCATGTTGGCAGCTATTTCATTCATAGCCATGTGCCCGGGGCCTTCCACCATTACTTGTACATCCTTTTCCCAGGCTCGTTTGGTCAGATTTCCAAGCTCTATCAATTCGCTTAGCTGTCCTGGATCGGAACTGTCATGAATACTTCCGGGTCTCAAGGCATCTCCAAGACTGATAGTAACATCGTAGTCACGAAGAATATCCAGAAATTCTTCATAGTATTCATAGAATGGATTTTCATTCCCAGTCATTTCCATCCACGCAAATAGCAGAGAACCACCTCTTGAAACTATGTTGGTAAGTCTTTTGGATCTTTTGAAGCACTCTATGGCACGTTTGTTAATTCCGGCATGAATAGTCATAAAGTCCACGCCCTCCCTGGCATGCGCCTCTACTACCTGAAAGAAATCCTTGGTCTTTATATCCATAAGATCTTTTTCAAGATATCCGATGGCATCATACATAGGTACTGTACCTATCATTGCAGGAGAACGTTCTATAAGCTGTTTTCTGAAGGTGTTTGTCTTCCCATAGTTACTTAAATCCATAATTGCTTCAACGCCGAATTTTAATGCCATATCAACTTTTTCCATCTCTTTTGAATAATCGACACAATCGCCCGAAATACCCAAATTCACGTTGATTTTAGTTTTAAGCCCCTCCCCGATACCTTCTGGGCTCAAAGCCTTATGGTTGATATTTGCAGGAATTGCTACCCTACCACAGGCCACGAGCTCTCTAAGCTTATCTTCTTCTGTAAATTCTTTTTTGGCTACGACAGCCATTTCCTTTGTAATAATGCCTTTTCTTGCTGCTTCCATTTGAGTTTTATATATCATAATGTTGCCCTTTCTGCTGTAATGCAGCACATAATATTTTTTTATTGTTCTCCAGCCAATAACCACAGGCGGTTCATCAAATCGGTTCTTTCATATCAGCCCTCATCTACGCGCATGCGTACACAAATAGTACTGAAAAGATATGTAATGGCTTTTACTGCGTGATAGTTACTATGACTTTCCACAAGTTTTTTTCACGCTAAACCCTCTCTGTAAAGCTTGTAGAAATGGTTTGTGGGACCATGACCTTTTCCTATTTCAAGAGAATGCTCTATTGCCATTGTTACATAATCCTTGGCTTTCCTAACCGCATGGATGCAGTTCATTCCCAACGCAAGGTTTGAGGCAATTGCCGAAGACAGGGTGCAGCCTGTTCCATGAGTATTCTTGGTTGGAATCCTTTTGGATATGAAGCTATGATAAATCTTTCCGTCAAAAAGAATATCTTCCGCCTCTCCCTCACGATGCCCACCCTTTATTAATACATTTACAGCCCCCATTCCATATATTCTTTCAGCTGCCTTTTTTATGTCCTTACCTGAAGCAATCTTCATGTCCGTTATGGCTTCTGCCTCAGGTATATTCGGCGTAAGTATGTAAGCTTGCGGGATCAGCTCCTTGATAAAATAATCCAGAGCATTATCCTGCATCAATGCGTGACCTCCTTTAGCCACCATCACAGGATCTATTACTATGTTAGGGGGCTTGTATTCTTTCAGCTTGCTGCTTACCGCCTTCATACATTCATGGCCGGAAAGCATTCCAACTTTTACAGCATCCACGTCAATATCTTCAAATATTGCATCCATTTGCTTCTCAATAATGTCAGCTTTAATATCCTGAATATCTATTACCCTGCAGGTATTTTCAGCTACAACAGATACTATTACACTCATGCCATAGAGTCCGTGTGCAGAAAAAGTCTTTAGGTCAGCCTGTATTCCGGCGCCACCGCTGCAGTCCGAACCTGCAATTGTCAAAATCTTTTTCATTGATATCCTCCTTTCAATTTCATAACTATTCTGGTCAAGTTGAGCATTGAACCATAAGAAATTTATACTTTCCTGGACAATAAAAATGCTCAACCGCAAAGGTTAAGCATTAATTAATGAAATAGTGTATGACTATGTACTCTTTGCTTCCCTACGACGGTGCTAACCGACAGGTTCCAAGGGTCAGGTTTTACCTTCTCAACCGATACAGGCATAGCTGTATATATTATGGTCCCCCCACAAAATAATTATTAAATTGTAACAATCTAACATCACATAAATGTTTACAGTCTTGGGTTATACCTCCGGGATGAAGGCCTTATCATACAACAAAATTTATATTTTCCCTGAAGCCCTATTCTCTTTATGTAATCTCCTTCGGCTGAAACCCTTTCTCCTGAGAAGCTGTTGCTATTTACGCTATAAGTGAGCCTCCAGAGTCCATACTGCTGCATTGCCATCCAGATTACACTCTCTTTGCCCGACTCCACCCTGATTTCATATTGCTGCTCGCTGTCAATCTCTGCAAGATTTACTCCTGGGAAACCTTCGGGGGCTTTCAGGCTTTTGAATGTTCTACCCTTGTCAACACTTACATAAAAACCCTCACCATTTTTTATGTCACTAAAGCCATAAAATATATCAGCTTTAATTCTATCAGACACAACCTTAAAATGCAAATTTTCTCCAGATACAGAGTTTCCGCCTAAATCATACACTTTCGACTTGCCCCAGGTCTTTCCAAAATCATGTGTATAAACCAGTCTTGATGCATATATGGGAAACCCAAGCACCCACAGTATTGCTGCTCCGTCGGCAGAAATTTCGGTCCACCCCGACGTGACATTCGGTCTTTTTATATCCTTTATCAATTGGTCAATATCTTTAGTAAGTCCCACAGGATCACTCAGCTGCTCCCATGAGGCACCCTGATCTCTTGATAATATAAGACCGCCCTTCGTCTTGTCCTTCCAGTTTCCTCTTGGCGTAACAACCAGTAGCTCCGGATTGATATCGGGATAATCGGCATTCATGGCTGTAATCCATCTATCGTTGTTATGGTTGGCAAAAGTATTTTCAGCCGGCTTATCAAGATCGGTAAATACAAACCCTCCGTAATCACCGATAATATCAATTAGTTTAACGTCACCTGACGGTGGAGAGTAAATATTCAGATGGACGGTTTCTTCCACTCCCCTTTTGCAGCAGGCCCAGGTTACAGTATCGTCAGTATCGGCCATTGATAAATTATTTGTCATAAATATTCCTGCTCCGGTATTAAACAGAGCCATATCTCAATTAAACGGGTTAATCTTCATATCCGACATCCAGTGTATCAGAGATTCATTTCCATTATATTCAGGTCTTTGGTACGAAACATTGAAATCAATGCTGCCCATTTCAATCCCGACATTATGGGCTTCCAGGTCAAACCATAATCCGTTGACCGGTAAATTGTATCCAGTGATGCTGATATCGTTGAACATATCAAAATTCCCGGCAGCGTAGTATCCGCACTGATCCAGCTGATACCATATCCAAGCCTTCGACTGGCGGCTTTTGGGTCATAATATCCGGGATTCATTATATTGGGGGGTGTTATATCCAGGGCCTCTTTCACATTTCAACCACTGTCCAGTTCAAAGCGATACAGTACTCCGTCATAGCATTCTCCGGTATCACAGCCGTAGGTATTCCAATTTGACCAGCCAATATTATATGCGGCATAAGATACATACAGGTATTTACCTATGAATGCGGCACGCTGCCCTACATACCCCGGATAATCCTCCGACCCGCCCATAACCGGTGAAGGCTCTCCCTGAAGGGGCTTGAAGGTAAGTCCGCAATCATTGCTTATATATACCCTGCTGTCCGCTTGTAGCCACGATGATCCGCTTTGAGGCGGTACTCTTCCGGCCGCCGGCAGGATCAATTTCCACAAAGGCTATATTGTTTTCCGAAGGTTTTTCAGGATAAGCCACATTCAGTTTTGTCCAGGTCCTGCAGCGGTCCTCGGTCTTCCACAAACCATGCTCCATTGTGCCCATATAAAGTATATCTGAATTATTCGGGTCAACTACCAGACGCTCTCCTCTGGATCGTCCCGGAGCATTCCCATGGATTGAAGCGGTATTCCCGTTTTCATGAATCACAGGCAAATCAAAGTATATCCAATGAGCGCCATAATCTTCGGAAAAAGCAATCTTATGTGTAGGATAAAGTCCGACCATTGAGTAGATGTAACCCGGATTATGCTTATCCAGTGCTATTGCCAGCGGTTAGGTCTCCCAAACATCCTCATCGGTGGCATGGTCTATAAGTGATATCCAGCTGTTACTGCCGAAATCGTATCTATAGATACCCCCTATATCCGTTCTGCAATACAAAATTCCAGGTACCCAGAGATGAAAAACGAATCCTGTTTCAAAACCTCCTCCAGGCACCGAAATAGATTTATATATGTATCTTTCGCTTTCGTTTTGCAACATAATTCAGACCTCCGCTGCTAAAAATGTAAAACAGTGTTCAACATAATAAAGATCAATATATGGGATAATCTTTTTCGGCCCTACAAACAAAGGTATTTCTTCCAATGACACATCTACGGTAACAGCTTGTCCTCCCTGGAACACTTCACCTGTTTTTGCATTCTTCCATGCCTGTTTTTCAGGCAGGTACACCTCACGGCTTCTCTGACCGTGTTCAAATATTGGCGCTACCAGAATATCTGGCCAAACATATACTGTGAATCCGTATTCCAACACCGGGCATCCTCCGGGAACTCGTAAAACATCGTGCGCATTACCGGTGTACCCTTAATATGCGCTTCTCTCATACTGTCGCGTATATATGGACGCAGTCTTTCTCTCATAAAGATATAATTTTTCATAATTTTATAATTTTCTTCGCCATAGCTCCATATTTCGTTTGCGCTGCCTGTAAACATCTGGGCAACACCGTCAACAACAGCCTGCTCAGGCTGAATGTGGGGAACGCGTTCCCCGTGTAGACGAAACACCGATGAAAACACTCCGAAAGCAAACCAGCGATTCATGGAAGCTTTTATCCTCCACATTTCCGCCTAAAAAGCCCCCGATATCTGTTGTCCACCATGGAATTCCTGCAATCCCCATGTTAAGGCCTATTTGCAGTTGTTCTCTCATGGCTCTGAAGGTGGAGGAAACATCGCCGGACCATATCAATGTTCCATAGCGTTGGCTCCCTGCCCATGCCGAACGGACCAGGTTGCATACATTTTTCTGGCCTTCTTCCGTCATCCCGTCATAAAAGCCTTTTGAATTCATTGCAGGATAAATATTCGAGCATTGCAGAGCAGGGCCCTGATAGTACCTGTATATGTCAAAATCATATGGGCCGTACTCCGGTTCGGCCTCATCCAGCCAGAATATCCGTACACCCTTGTCATAATAATTCTTTTTGCAAACCTGCCAGATATAATCTCATGCTCCGGGATGAGTGGCATCAAAAAACACCGTTTCACCCATCCAGTTCATATTTATGTTCATACCACGGTCGGCAGAAATCAGATAACCCTTGTCGGCCATCTTTGCATAGTTTTCTGAGTGGCTGTCAATTGTGGGCCAAACCGATACCATAAGCTCGATGCCAAGCGATTTCAATTCGGTAATCATTGCATCCGGATCGGGCCAATCCCTTGGCTCGAATTTGTAATCGCCCTGTTTTGTCCAATGGAAAAAGTCAATAACAATCACATCAACAGGGATACCGCGGCGTTTGTACTCTCTGGCCACATTCAAAAGCTCCTCCTGAGTGCGGTATCTGAGCTTGCACTGCCAGAATCCCATTCCGTATTCGGGCATCATGGGCGCCTCTCCGACTGCACTGGCATACTGCTCTACAATTTGTGCCGGAGTTTTTCCTGCAGATATAAAATAATCCATTTTTCTTGTGCTTCTAGCAGTCCATTCGGTACGGTTGGTGCCAAATGTTACCGTGCCTATGGCAGGATTGTTCCATAGAAAGCCATAGCCGCGGCTTGAAAGTATAAATGGCACGCTGGCCTGACAATTGCGGTGGGCCAATTCCAAAGTGGCACCCTTTTGTTTAAGACTTTTTCCTGGTATTGTCCCAATCCAAATATCTTCTCATCCTCATAGGCTTCAAAACGCAGAGTCAAAGCATAATCGCTGGTTCCTGTCAGAGGTTTCATTTCTCTTGCTTCTATGCGGAGCGGAACACAGTATCTGTCAATGCGGTTTCTGTCACGCCAATATTCTTCAGTCAATATTTTCCCATGGCTGTTTTTGAAGGTGAGCCAGCCTTCGGCATTAATATAAGCTGTAATCTCACCGTTCTGAATTGATGCAATCTGGCTTATGAAAGCTCTGATTTCTCTTTCAGCCTCATCAATCCAGGGTTCCACCAGTTCCACATCCTCAATAATTATTCTGGCTTCAACAGCTTCTGAGATCAACAAGCGCCCCATCATTGAGATCCATTACCGCTTCTTTTGTCATCCTGACCCGCAGGGAATTTTTCCCCAGGGTTCAATCCATATAGTATCGACACCTGCCTGACCTATAAGCTAGTTTCCGTTTTGTGTAAATTTCATAGTTAACCTCCTAAGCCACTTTAGTAGCTTTGAGCCGTAATATGTGCCACAAAATATTTATGAAAAGCTATTTCGCCTACAAAATTGTTTTCCGTTAATTGGATTTCAAAGCATGTTTAATGTTATAATTGTATTATATTCATCATTTAGCCTCCATACTTTAAGTAAATTGCCGATTACTAACACAATATTGCTAGCAATATGAAAAGATATGAAAAGATATGAAAAGGAGTAGTAAATTTGAAAGCTAAAATACTGTGAAAAGAGAAGGCAACCCATGGTACAGCTTTGATTCCAATAGCAATACATCATTTGAGTTATGGCCCATATGAGGATAATTTCTTTTACCTGCACTGGCATTATGAATTTGAGTTTATTGTTGTACTTGAATGGGCGGTTTTATATACTATGGAGGAACAGGAATATTGCGTAACGGCAGGAGAAGGTCTGTTTGTACACTCAAATAAACTCCATGCAGCCAGAGCCTATAATGGCATGCCCTGTGAAGCCTGCGTCGTATTATTTCACCCCAGCCTGTTCGGCGAAAACAAGCAGGGTACTGCATATTCAAAATTTGTTTATCCCATTCTCAATGGGAGTTTGATTTTTGAAAAGCACCTTAAAGCCAAACAATGGCAGCAATCTGTCATTGAACGTATCATTGAAATAGATGCTATCCGAAATGAAAACGTCAGTGAAAATGAATTAATTCTAAAGAGCAAATTGTTTGAAATATGGCACCTGTGCTTTAGTAATTCAATTACTGAGGCGTCTCACCGTAGAGACAGGAAAAATTACAAACTGGAAAGAATGTAGCCGGTTTTGGATTTTATCCATTCAAATTATAACGAAGAGATTAGGCTGAACGACCTAGCTAGAATTATACCAATGACTCAAGGCCAGTTTTGTCACGCCTTCAAAGAGGTTATGAATATCTCACCCATTGCGTATGTGATAAGGTGCAGGATATTACAAAGCTGTACGCTGCTTATAGAAACAGATTGGAAAATAGCCAATATTGCTAAAACGTAGGTTTTAACAATATCAGCTATTTCAACAGGGAATTTATAATGGCAATAGGCTGCTCACCCAGCAGATATAGAAGCGAAGGCTGAAATTATCGCTCAACCCGCAGTAATTCGTCAACAGCATAATTCAGTCCTCCGGGTTTTACAGTTACCGTCACTGGAATACTTATAAAACTCTCATCAGGGGCTAAATTTCGCTGCCACCCAGAATATGGGTCGGGCCCGCCTGCTTTCAGATAGAAGGTTTCACCACATTCTCCGAATTCCCACCTCCATAAGCTGTTATCCCCGATGCGGCAGCATAATCCTTCAGTAGTATCCCTGTTCACAAGTATACCCATACCATTTTTCATGCAATGGGTATGCAGACATAGCTGAAGCTTTTCGTCAATAGATTTTACTTTATAGCTTTTAGGCCAATGCAAGTACAATGATGAAACGTATTTTAAAACCCTGGTCCAGCCCCCTCCGTTATACACTTCACTCCAGCACCTGACTGCAGAAATGTTATTGTAAAACTGAAAATGCAGGGTTACTTCAAGAGCTTTTTCTTCGTTGGCGGTAATAAACTCAACCTTTCTGCCAGTTGGATTCCTTGTATCGGTATGGTAACGGTAACGTAGTCCATAATGCCGTAAAAAATCAGTAATGCTTTTTTTATTGTAATCTTCAAAGGATTCCGCTTCAGATACCACAAGCTCTACAGGATTAAATTTCCTGTAGTCAAGATCTTTGAATTCAAGACCTCCGTAAGGTAGTGCTGAAAAATATAACAGGCTTAGACAATGCTTTTCAGATATCGAGAAAACCATGTATATTCCATTTTCACAAAACGTAATATATTCCATTCTATTATTTTCCTTTTGTTTAATGGCTGTGATCACTTTAATACATATTTTTAAGAAACAGACTTAAAAAGAAACCTCCGATAAAGTTCCTTCACGAAAGAATACCGGGATAGTATCTATAGGTGCATCGCAGGTAAGAGTCTGTCCTCCCTCATAAATTTTCCCGGTATTAAGGTCACGCCAGCGGCAGCCTTGTGGAAGATACACCGTACGGCTCTTCTGACCCTCGTAAAGGACAGGGCATACAACAATATCATCTCCGAAGCAGAATTGATCATTAACATTCCATGTGCTCTTATCCGAGGAAAAGTTATAAAACAGAGTACGCATGACAGGCGTACCTTTTTCATGAGCCTGTTTCATTGTATTTGCAATATAAGGCCTGAGGCTTTCACGGAGTTTAATGTATTTAACGCAGATTTGATAAACCTCCTCACCATACGTCCAAACCTCATTTTCTGCTCCGCTTGGCACAGCTCCCCCTCCTGTTGAGCCTAACGGCTTTTTATGGGGTTCCCGGTCTCCATGTAAGCGGAAAACGGGGCAAAAGGCTCCAAATTGGAACCACCGTATAAGGCATTCTTTAAATTTGGGGTCGGTAATATTTCCTCCATGGAAGCCTCCTATATCTGTGGTCCACCAAGGTATTCCAGCAATACCCATGTTCAAGCCTGCTGCAAGCTGATAACGCAGGGAACGGAAGCTGGAGTCGATATCGCCCGACCACACCAGGGCACCATAGCGCTGAGAACCAGCCCAGGCGCAGCGTACCAAATTAAGTATATTTTTCTGCCCCTCGGTACTCATGCCTTTATATGCCATTTCAGAATAGTAGCGCGGATACAGGTTACCAATCTCCAGATCTGCTCCTCGCTGGTAGCGGTAATGGCTGAATTCATATTTTGTAAATTCTGGTTCGGCCTCATCCAGCCAGAAAATTTTAATGCCGTATTTATAGTAGTTTTCTTTTATTTTAGACCATACATAATCACGTGCATCAGGATTTGTCATATCCACAAAGCACATATTCCCCAACTGGTTCATTCTGGAACTGGCCTCTGTACGAGTCAGGTAGCCCAGTTCCTTCATTTCCTCATAGTTAACGCTGCCCTGTTCCACAGTAGGCCAGATCGAAACCATGAGTTCAATACCCATTTCGTTGAGCTCCTTAACCATAGCTGCCGGATCAGGCCAATATTCAGGGTCGAAGCACCAGTCTCCCTGATAGGGCCAGTGGAAGTAATCAATTACGATAACCGATATGGGCAGACAGCGTTTTTTGTATTCTCTTGCAATGCTTATCAGCTCTTCCTGTGTCTGGTAGCGGAGCTTACACTGCCAAAAGCCCGTTCCGTAATCAGGCATCATAGGTACTTTTCCTACTGCATCTGCATATGCCTCTTCTATTTCAGCAGGAGTATCCCCGGCTGTTATCCAGTAATCCATTTGCTTTGTGGACTCAGCATACCATTCGGTCAGGTTTTTTCCAAAGGTGACTTTTCCAATAGCCGGATTGTTCCACAGTAAGCCATAACCACGGCTTGAGAGTAGAAACGGCACACTGGCCTGGGAATTTCTTTGAGCAAGCTCAAGTATACAGCCTTTAAGTTCCAGATCGGGCTGCTGATACTGTCCCATACCGTATAATTTTTCATCATTTGCTTCAAAACGGACCAACAGCTTGTAGTTATCTGTTCCTAATATTGGAGTAAAGGTACGGGGAAGTATTTCAAGAGCACTGCTGAAGCCCTCATCATCGGCACGGAAGCGGTTGCGGTCATACTCCTCCAGAAGGAGCTCTCCCTTATGGTTATAAAATTTAAGCTTGCCTGATGGGAATACTTCGCAGCGGAGCTTTCCATTTGTAATATAAGCACGGTTCCCATCAATGGAAATCTGCGCAGGTATTTCTTTAGTTTTTGGAAGAAGTGCAAAATCTTCATTTGGAAGTATATCCGACTGTAGAGAAGCACGGACACGAAAACTGTTTTCTCCCCAGGGTTCAATGCAGAGCAGCTCTGCATCCAATCTGCGAAGCAGCCTGTTATTATCTTGTTTGAGCATATGTATTTTCTCCTTCACCAATTTGTGTTCTCGGTATCAATATCATTCCTTGCATATAAACGCTATTCTTTTACCGCACCCAGCATTATACCGGTTACAAAGTACTTTTGTAAAAACGGATAAACCACTAGCATCGGGATCATTGCTATAAAAACTTTTGCTGCGTCCAGTGATTTATTCGAAAGCTCGTTCATCAGCTTTGCCTGATCCGGGGACATACTGGCAGCCTGGACATTTACCACCATTTGCTGTATATAGGTTTGCAGAGGGTAGTGCTTGTCTCCGCTTGAAAGAACCAGTCCCTGGAAGAACTCATTCCAGTAGCCCACACTTGTAAAAAGTACAATGGTTGCCAATACAGGCTTTGAGCAAGGTACCACAATTCCAAAAAGGATTTTCCAGGGCCCTGCACCATCCACCACTGCCGCCTCCTCCAAGTCCTGAGGCAAATTGCGGAAAAAATTCATTATAAGGATCAGATTGAACACCGGCAAACCTCCGCAGAGTATCAACCCCCATATGCTATCAATCATTTTATAATTAACCATGGTTATGTACCATGGAATAGTACCTCCATTAAATACCATACAGAATATTACCAGCCACATAAGTATATTACGTGGCTTATACTGCTCCTTTTTTTTTGAGAGCGGGTATCCCATGAGAATCATTATCAGCATGGATACCACAGTACCAAGACCAGCTCTCTGGATTGAAACCCAAAAGGAATGAAAAAATTTCCAGTCTCCCATGATCTCAATATATGACCTCAGTGAAAATCCCACGGGATAAAGGGTCACCATACCTGAATTGGAAGCCACCTTTGATGATATGGAGAGGCAGAAAGCGTACCATATCGGATACAGACAGCTAAGTGCCAAAACAGCCGTCAATATATACAGAAAAACTTTAAAAATCTTAGAACCCAAGGTATTACTCTGAACCATCCAAATTCTCCTCCCTAAAATATTTTGTAATCTGCCAGTTTATAAGCCGCCCAGTAAGAGACAACAATCAAGACAAAACTGATAACAGACTTGAATAAACCGGCTGTAGTTGCCAAAGAGAATTGAAGATTTACAAGGCCTATACGGTAAACCCATGTATCCAGAATATCACCTGTTGAATAGACCATCGGATTATAAAGGTTGTATATCTGGTCAAAACCTGCATTTAGTACATTGCCCAGACCCAATACACCCAAAAGTACGATTGTTCCTGCAATACCAGGTATTGTAATATACCATATAGATTTCAACTTACTGCAGCCGTCAATGGTAGCAGCTTCATAAAGATTCGGGTTTATACCGGTAAGCGCCGCTAAAAATATTACTGCATTGAAACCAAACTCTTTCCATACATCTGTCCCAATCACCAGCTGACGGAAATATGAAGCCATGCTGAACCATATAACCGGTTCGGCTCCAAAAAGCCCCGTAATCTGATTAACAATTCCGTCCAGGCTGAAAATATTCAATATAACGCTTGCAAGAATAACCCATGACAAAAAGTGAGGCAGATATACTGCTGTCTGTACAAACTTTTTGTACCTGAGGTTTGTGACCTCATTCAAAAGCAGAGCAAACACCAATGGAATAACTATATTCAATACAACCTTTGAGCACGCAATAATCAAGGTGTTGATTATCACTCGTTGGGCATCGCTCATGGAAAAAAGATACTTGAAGTTTTCCATACCTACACTAGGCGATTTCCATAAGCCCATGCCAGGGTTATAATTTTTAAACGCCATGATGACTCCTGTCATAGGAACAATGTTAAAAAATATCATCCAGAGAACACCTGGTATAACCATAATAGAGTAATGTGTCTGGAGCTTTAAAGAAGACAGTCTCTTGTTCAAAATATTCACTCCTCATTTTTTCGAGTACGCCTCGGCGTAGATGCGCACCGTTTGTATGAAAACAGCTGTTCATGCATGCCTTTAAGCAGAACAGCTGTTTGTCAAATAGATCTGTAAATGCCGGTCAGTTATTATTAATTTTTTGAATCTATTTCCTTTTGTACCTCGGCAAGTATTTCTTTTCCGCCTTCATTGTTCCACTTTTCAACATATTCATTGAAAGTACTGGCGCTGTCCTTTCCTGTAACAATCTTCAGAATCATTTCCTTCTCTGCTGTTTCCAGGTTTGCCCACTTGGCTTCCATTGTAGGTGTCTGGCTGTAAACCTCACTGTAAATCATTCTATCAGGAGTAGCCAATGCAGTTGGGCGTGCACCGATAAGTATTGAATACAGGCGGGCAAAATCCGGACTGTTTACATCAAAATTTGAAATTGAGAGCTGCTTATCCTTCGCATAGTTTTTTACCACCGTTGTAACATTCTTTGCATCATTATAAAGGAGTTTAAAAGAACTTGAAGGATCGTTGTAGTCTTCTGCTTTAGCCTCGCCGTTCAATATCTTAATCAAAGAATTATATGTAATTTCACATTCATCCAGGGCTCCCATAGAATTACGCAGAGGATACCAGTAAATGGAGGTATTCTGGCTTCCCAGCATATTTTCATCACGCACCCAGACGTTGTTCATAATAACGGCTGCCTTGGCAACATCTTCTGAAATATTCTTGTTGAATATAGTGTAGGATGCAACAGGACACTGCATACGTGTATACCACTTACTATCATCAGTCTTTACAGGATATGTCTGCCAATTTGCATCAGGAGTCTTCTTGTAGGCATCGGTGGTACCGTAACCAATAGCCCACCATGCACAGAAGTACATGCCCACATTTCCTGAGTTAACCAACTCGATCGAATTATCTCGAACACCCATTTCAGGATCGATCAGACCCTGCTTATACCAGCTGGCAAGTCTCTCGATAGCTTTTTTGCTGTTTTCGGTATTGGTTCCATAGACTGCCTTGCCGTTTTGATCCTTGATCCAGTATCCGGGATAAGCATCATATGCTGCAAATACAGGTTCGAAACCAGCGAACATTACACCAGCCTGTAGGAAGTTTGAATATACCGAGCTTTTCTTATCAGGTCCGGCTATTGGTATAGTAGCATCTCCTGCTGGCTTTTTCTCTTTGAAAATCTTAGCGACTTCTTCAATTTCATCTAATGTAGTAGGTGCCTTAAGATTGTACTTATCAAGCCAATCTTGACGGATGTTGAGCATTGACTGTCCTGATGGGGCAACGTCCACACCGACCATACTGAGCTGTTTTCCTTCATACTTTGCGTACTCATAGGCAATACCTCCGCCGGAATCCATAATAGCCTTTACTTGAGGAGAAACATACCTTGGAAATATCTGTGTAAAATCATACAGCATATTTGACTTTGCAGCGCTGAGGAACGCCTTACGGTCAACCTGCATACCATCAGGCAAAGTGTTGCTGGCTATACAAAGATTAACCTTTTGATTGTAATCATTACCTGTAGCTGCCGACCAGTCCACAACAACTTCAATATTGAAATTGTCCTTAAGATAACGTGTAAATACATTATCTTCATTCGTATCACCGTCCGGGAACTTCTGAGTCGGATAAGCCTGCTGGCCAACGTGAATAGTTACCGGCTTATCAAATTTCATAAATGGATCGGCTTTTTCATTTGATGCTGTACTGCTTACAGATGAAGCTGTTGAAGCGGTGCTTGCAGAGTCTGAACCATTATTGCTGCCGCAGCCTGCAAAAACTGAAGTAAGCATTATAGAAGCGACCACAAAGGCACCAAGCCTTTTGTAAAATGAAGACATCTAAATTCCTCCTTGAATCTTGTTTTTAAAATCAAGTAAAGAATAACAAATAAACAAAGAGGGGACAACTCGAAATTGTATCATTTGCACAAAACATTTACTGGTTTGAAACACTTTTTTGTTAGAATTATATATACAATTGACTTATATCCTGTCAATTATCTTCATCCTTTTTCGATTTGGACGATATTTGTTTCATATACTCAGAACAATTGACCCCCGTTTGTAATAAAAAAATGTGCGAAAAATACTTACTGTCTTCATAACCGACGGCTTCTGCCACCTCCGAGGGTTTAACCTTGCGCTGTTGAAGAAGTTTCTTTGCCAGTTCTACTCTTTCATACCGGACAAAATCATTAAAAGTATAGCCTGTAACATTTTTAAAGCTTGTGGAAAAATAACTGCGGCTCATATTAACCTTTTGAGCGACATTTTCCACTTTTAGCCGTTCGGTAAGGTGAATCTTTATATATTTGACGGCATATAGAATGCACACCGGAAGGGCTGAAAAATCCGTTACCCTGTCGATTATTTCATACAGATTTTGATAACATCCCGATAACCAGTCCATACCTTCGGATTTCTCCGAAAGAAACGGTACCTGGTTGGTAACTTGAAATACTCTTTCTACCTCCTGGGATATGAACATAAGAAGACGCTCCATTTGCCGCAGATTAATGGGTGAATTGATTATTTCATCAATTTTTTTGATAAAAAAGCCTTCGTCATAAACCCACCGGCACCCCTGCCAGGAAGCAATCAGTTTTTCAAACTGCCGAGGCTCAAGCCCCTTTTCTGGATTTTTAGTTGTCAAATCCTTTACCTCTGTTGAGCTTTCGGCAGTTTTTTCGGATTGGCAAATCAGTTTTCCTATTCTTTGAAAAATCTCGGTACAATCCTCTTCTTCCATTCTAATCTTTGAGATATAATCGAGTGCTCCTAAACGCAGAGCACTCTGTACATACTCAAAATCTTCATGAAAGCTTAAAGCTACGTATTGCAATTTGGGGTAAGACTTACGGCTTTCTTTTATGAAATCAAGCCCATTTAATACCGGCATCGAAAGATCCACAACAGCAAGATCCACCTTTTGTGTTTTAAGAAAATTCAATCCCAGCATACCATTTGCAACATCCCCAACAACAGTCATTCCGCACTTCTCCCATGGTACCATTGAAATCAGGCCTTTTCGTGCCAACTTGTCATCGTCAATGATTAGTACCTTATACATATGGTTCGTTTCCTTTCTGAGCGGGTAGTAACAGAGTTACGGTTGTCCCATCTTTAGGCTCACTTTTTATACTTATTTGTGCATTACTTCCGTAAAACGACAGCAGACTCATCCGTACATACCTGAGACCGATACCCTTGTTGGAATTTATCGGCTGCAAGCTGTACTCGTCTCCCTCAGGTTCGAACCCCTGTCCGTCATCTTTTATTGATATTCTTACAAAGTTTTCATTTTCACGCTTGATATTAATCCACAGATTGCCGAATTCGTTGATGTTATGGCAAATGGCATTCTCAGCCAGGGGCTGCATTATAAAACGGGCGCAGGGTAAATCCAGATAATCTCCCTCCTCAATATCCAGCCAGATCTGAAAATCATACCGTTCCTTTTGAAGTTCAAGGTAGAGCTTCAAATATTTGAGTTCGGTCCGGAATGTAGCTTTGGCGCTTGTCTTTCCAAGGCTGTAGCCCAGTACATAGTTTAATTTATATATAAACCTTTCAATCTCCGGCTGCTTATTTATAACAGCCATACAGTGGACTGAATGCAATACGTTCATTAAAAAATGAGGATTAATCTGATAATAGAGCTTGTCTATTTCCAACTGCTGTTTCTCTTTTTCCTGCTGGCGGACATTCTCCAATAGCTGTACAACTTCCTTCTTCATATCGTCGAATCTTTTGAACAGATTATCAAATTCATCTATCTGGAAGGAATGCTTTACAGGCACAATATTCCCTTTTCCCACCTCCAGCATATCATGCCCAAGTATTTGCAGGGGGCGGTAAATCAGGTGAAAAAGTAATAAACCTGTGATGGAAACTAGCACTGCCGCAGCAATGAACACAAAGAACACACTTAACTTCCAGGAAATCATCTGCTTGTTATAGCTGCTTTTAGGCACTAAGAGCACATTTGAAAAACCAAACTTACTTGCTGCCGAAAGAAAGGTAAACTCCCCAATTTCCTGAACTGCACTGCTTATAGAATTAATATTTATATTGGTTTTATTTCCCACTTCGAATGCTTCACTGCTGCTATAACATATTATACCGTTACTGTCCACCTGTAACAAATCATATGGGACCTTACGAATTTGCGAAAGAGATTGAATGTTGTTTTTTACTCCTGTAAAAATCTCTCCATAGATAAGATAATCGTTGTCATCACTGAATCTCTCCTTGCGGGTAAGGGAAACCACTTCCTTTGAAGATGAATAATTAAGGCTTCTATGTATGGAATTCAGCTTTATGGCGCTTGTTTCAACAAGCGTGTTCAAATCCAGCATATCGGAATTTTCTTTAACTGGCAAACTGAAAAACAGCATCCTTTCCGGCTTGTCTTCTGATGCTCCGTATCTGAAATAGCCCACAAGGGATATATTTTCATGGCTGAACAGCATAGTGTTGATGTCGCTGGTGATTTTCCCCGACATTTCTATACGTTCGTATCCTCCTCTTTCGATAACATAACTGTTGATCAGTTTGCCAACGTTGCCCTCCACCGACATTTGCTGGGACAGCTGTACCAGGGTATAGTAGTCGGCATCTATCTGTTTTGTGATTTGAAGCAAATCGGCCAGCATGGTAGTCTCCACCCGGTTTTTTTCAGCCGCCTGCATTGATATGTAAGATACCGATACAACCAGTAAAAAACATAATATCATACATACGCTTATAATCAGACTCATTCTCTGACGTAGTGTGCGGATGTGAAACATAAACTTTTTACCCTTTTCACTCATTGTAACTACCCCTATACATACTGGTAATAATAAAAAATCTAAGTAAATTAATATAAATGTTACCAAATTTACGAAAATATTTAGCTGCTCCACTTAATTTAGATTTTAGCCTGTTAATGCATATATAGTCAAGTTAAAAACAGGAAACATCAAATTTAGAAGACTTCCGATATCTTTTTCTAATATTTCGGTCTGATCATAAACCTTCCTTGTTCAGCCTTTACAAAACCATATTTTTCGTACAAGCCATGAGCATCCTTTGTTGCGAGAATGCCTCTCAAATCCTTATACTCCTCAGACTCAGTAATACATTTAACAAGACTCTTACCAAGTTCCTCTCCTCTGTATTTCTCATCTATTATCACATCACAGAGCCAAAACATTGTAGACTTATCTGATACAACTCTTGCAAAACCTATCTGCTCACTGTCAAGGTAAATACCATAAGCATCAGAGTTCTTAATTGCATTTTCAATAGTTTCAATAGACCTTTGATTTCCCCAATAACTTTTTTCCAAAAGAGATTTAATCTTATAAATCGACAACAAGGACTTGTCGTTGCTGATTCTATACTCCCCGAACTTACAATCCATATAGCCCCTCCATTACTATCAATCTGGTTTTTTGTATTATGTAACTGAAATTGTATTTATTTTGTAAATTATACATTACCAAAACTGTTCCGGCAAGAAAGTTCCATATAAGGGCATGTTACCTGCTTGAGCCTTAAGGCTTATCGTATAGTTCGCTAACCGCATTTATTTTCTCGCTACGGCTAACGCGGTCGGTTACTTGCTCCTCTTTTCTTGCTTACCCGTAAATGGATCACGTATTCAATCAAACCTAATTGGTCGTTTGCTATGTCTTCCTGTAACTTCTTTACCGCCACTTGTGAGCTTGCTTTGAGAATAGGGAAACGGCGATATTTGTTCCACTGTTTTTTGTACGTGCCATGTATCCTCCTTCCGATAACATTACACCTATATTATACCATTTTGGGGTAATTCGAACAATGTTGTCGATGAAGGAAATCCGCTTAAATAAAGGGTTTTCAGCTTACTTCGGGCCGTTTTAGCCCGAAGTAAAAGCGGCGTATTACAGACCGCCCTTTTGCCGGACCAGTAAATTAGCAATCACATCTTGCAGGGGCGGCGCGTTCTCCTTTTGACTGGCTATTGTCAAATGATATGCCACTAACATCTGCTAATTACGCCTTATCTACGGTGGTAATATCCACGCTTTGCATTATGTTGATTTGTTCCGGCTTCAACATTAACTCTACGCCTCCTTTTCAAAGCCATAAAATATATGTTTGGTTTCCCGTTTGTCCTGTGAGGACTGTTGCAGTAGTGCTTGTCGGCTTCATCTATGGACTACAAATCTAAAACGTAGTGAAGTTCTGAAACCAATTGTTTCATAAGATTTCCATTCTCCGAAGCCCCTTGCTTATTGATTTACGAACATTCCGCGCATCCACACCTTCCGCTCGCAATATCGGATTGGCTTATGGCAAGTATGTAATTCGCGTAAATCTGTTTGGCCTGCTTGTCCGTCAAGGCGGCAACAGCAGCGTCGGGGAACGGCAACCCGGACAGAACCATACTTCGGGGCAAATTGGTCCGAAGTGGTATTGAGGCTTGTCCGACAAAAAGGCCGTCAAAAAAGGACATAAAAAAACACCTTTGAGGGAAAATTCCTGTAAGGTGTCGAATGAGAAATGTGTGCAGTAGCCTTCCGATTATTCTTTTAATTTTTTGAAGTTATGTAGAATTAAACTTCTGCCTACATTCGACCGCTACGGTAGAATAGCGGCCCCTCCACAGTAGAACGCGTCAACTTAGGATACATAAAGTCCCCCTATCCCCAAGCTGCCGATTGCAATCGGCTATGCTTTAGCGTATATACTAGTTCCGACGCTGAAACAATGGTTTTTATTATTTCTGTTGAGCAGTATGAATGTCCTCTGATTATAGGTTATTTGTATTCGCTCAAAATCTCGTTTGCTTCCTGCTGCGTCATATTGCCAGCTTTAACTTGTTCGTCGCAAAATGATTTTACAGCGTCAAATCGTTCTTCTTTTGTCGCATATGAGCCTAAATCTTTCGTTTCACCATTTTTAAGTGAGAATAAAGCACTATATCTTTCAGAAGGAGGGCCAGAAGGATTGAGAACGCTCCCTTTAACATGTGCCACGTCGGTTGAATCAGTTACATAACCACCCATACCAAAAGACTCATTGCCCTTCACGATTGGTTTGAAATACCGCGCACCATTCTTAATATCTTCTAATATCTGTTCATACCGTGCGAGGGCTTTATCAACCTTTTCCTGTGTCCACACTCCTTCATGCAGAACCCCATTTTTATCATAATATCCGCGCGGCGCACCTATTAGGTTTGGCAGGGACTTTTTTCGTTCATCCACGAAGGCTTTATATTCATCATAAGTCCACCAATCAACCTCAAGTTTTGGATATTTCCTTTGATATTCTTCCTCGTCCATCCAAGTTTGTCCGCCATCGGTGCTTATTAGTCCTGTTTGATTTTTGGTCATAATGCTACCGCTGGCTATGTTGATATCTTTGGCGGCTGCAAGCGTAGCACCTGTCATCATAATACCAGCCAGCGCCAGGCAAAGGACTATAACACCAGCCTTCTTTCGTTTAGTGTCCATAATTGAAGAAATACGCATTTTCATGCCTTTCTTACCTCCATAAAAATTTGTTGACAATGCAGTTCGGAGCTTCGCCCCGTTCCTGACAACGCCTATAATGGTTTCGCCGTATTGCTTGCGATACTGAAAATTCGCGCTCTATAAAACCAGCGCATCACAGGAAATTTCACATTGTACCGCTGCCGCTTTTGCCATAAGGTAAACTACTGGATTAAACCAATGGAGCGCGGTTGCTTCTAAAATAAGCGCCTTGTACCAAAGGTCATGCCGCTTAAAATGAATTAGCTCATGCTTTAGTATAAGGGATAATTCATCACCTGCAAATTTGACAGGCGGTAGCAAAATAGCAGGGTGGAAAAATCCAACGAGCATAGGGCTTGCAATCTCTAACATACGTTTATCCCTACCTGTGTCTTTATTTTCGGTTCCGACTTCAAGCTATCCAAAATCCCCAAGCTCTCCGAATCGGAACAAGCTCACTCCATCGGCGTACCATGTTCATAAAGCGACAATGCCGCAGAACATGATACACTACAACGCATATAGCGCCAAAAATCCAAATCTCCACAAGTACCCACCACAATGGGATTTTTGCCGGAGCGTTTACAATATCCCCTGCATCGACCATAGAGGGTATAGCGTTGATTATCGGTTGCATAGGCGTTACAGGTATATCCGTCATTTGTGCCGTGAGAAACGACAGGTCTATCAGGGGGCGAAAGGGGAATATCCAGCCTACCGCAATTACCAGCCAAACCATATACCGCCACTTTACGGCATACCGTTTTGACAAAAGGGGCAGTATGACTGCATACACAAGCGTTACCAGAGACATAGAAACAGAGCATTGGAGTAGGGTGGTCAGAAATGTCTACACATCAATCTCTCCTTTCTTTCAGCCACTTTGCCAGTTGGTCAAGGTCGCTGTCCTTAATCTTTTTTCCGTCATACAGTGTAGCAACCAAGCTGGCAAAAGAGTTCCCATGAAAACGCTCCATAAAGTCGCCCGTTTCAAATTTCAGGTAGTCCTCCTTGCTGATAATCGGGAAATAGGTACGCTCTTTCCCGTTTTTTTCAGTTCGGATGAAGCCGCGCTCCGCCAGCCGTAGCATAAGGGAAATGACCGTCTGCGCTTTCCATTCATTAAATTTATCCCATGTTGCCATCCAGCTTCCTTCAGATTCCTCGTCACCGAGGGCACCCTTGCTCTTGGCTATGTGCTTGGCACTATCAACCCGCACTCAGGACTCTCACCCGTAAGATTGCGCCCATGCTGGATAGAATAGGCGGGTGATTTTCACCCGCCCCTCATCAAACCGTGCTTGTAGTTTTCCCGCACACGGCTTTCCGACAACCTTCTTCCGTCTGCATGCACTATGAAGAAAGCGTTTCAAGACCTAGCATAAAGATTTGTTCCGCACTATTGTCATTTTGGACAGATACAGACGCCTCTGTCTTTTCTTGATCCACCATCTAGTGAACCACTGAAGAATGTGCCAGTCGATTGCTCTAAGCCATTTCTCAGCGTTCTTTAATCCATAGTAATTTCGCCAGCCCCGAATCTTGGGATTGATTCTTTCAATTATTTCACGGACTTCTCATTTCAGTGTCTTCCGTCCCCCCTGTATCTCTTTCACCACTGACCTCATGCGTTTCATGGCTTTCCGGCTTGGAGATTGAATCATAGTATAATAGACCTTTCCCTTATCTGTGACTTGTTTGCAACTTCTGTGATGGAACCCCAGAAAGTCAAAATCTTCTTTGCCTTCCCATAGCCCTACAATTCGGGTCTTTTCCTCGTTCAATTCCAGTTCCAGTCTTCTCATGATTTCCCGCACCAAACCCATGGCGTGGTTAGCGTCCTTCTTAGTCTTGCAGATGATGACACTGTCGTCCGCAAATCTTACCAACTTTCCAAGGTGACTACCGTGATTTTCCCATACCCGGTCCATGTAATTCAGATAGATATTGGACAGTAGCGGGGAGATTACGTCTCCTTGCGGGCTGCCTTCCCCGCTCGCTTCATGCACACCGTCCACCATGACGCCAGCCTCTAACCAGAGACGAATCAACTTCAAAACTCTTCGGTCGCTGATTCGCTCTTGTACCAGCTTTAACAACTTTCCATGATGAATATGGTCGAAATATCCTTTAATATCTGCATCAACTACCCAGTACCCTTTGTTGTTGCACGCCTTTCGGACAACTTCCAGCGCCATGCGCTGACTTCTCTTTGGTCTGAAACCAAATGAGACGTCCTTAAAGTCCGCTTCAAATACCAGCTCTATGATGAGTTCTGTCGCCATCTAAACGACCTTGTCCCTTATGGTAGGCAGTCCCAACGGCCGCTGTTTCCCATCCCCTTTGGGGATATTTACCCATTTTGCAGGAGAGGGGCGATAAGTTCCGTCTCGGAGCGTACTTGATATCTCATACAGAAATTGTTGTGCACCATAGGTTTCTACATCGCTTATCGTCGTCCCGTCTATCCCGCCAGCCCCTTTACTTGCCTTGACTCGTTTCCATGCCTCATAGAGAACATCCATCCTGTAGATTTTGTCATACAATGCATGGAACTTCCGCTTGCCACATTGCTTGGCAGATCGGTATAGTTTCCTTTGGAGTTGTCGAACTTTATCTTTATTGGTGTCGTTAGCCTTTCGGGCATTCACTCGCTCTTACCTCCTCTGAAAACTTGGTTGAAGCAGGGCACCTTCCCTAGATGCGGTTATGTTGTCCGCATCGTCCTCGGTACTATGAGCCCCTCTGACTCCCTCCTGGCAATAGTTCCATCTCATCCTTTGACTTATAGGGCTATTCGTTACAGGTTCCCCTGTGCCGGGTAGGGTCTCTCCAGTTCCGGACACTACTTTCGATACATGTCGCCACCTCTATACCGGAGGGTTTCTCAGCACTGCTTCCAAGGTCTTTGTGCTTTCCATGGTCTTCACCTGTGCGCCAGGGCTCGACTCCCTCTGACCTGCTAGGCAGGCTTTTATTAACGATACGGCAGTGTTCACTTTATGTTGCGACCTATATCATCGCCGACCCATCACAATGGGTCATCATCCCGCTCAGCACCCCGCATTACTGCAATTCACCGGGACTGACTACGTGGCTCCTTGGCGATTACCACGGCTGGACTTTCACCAGCAAGCAGCGTCCAGCTTCGCTGGACACACGAGCACCTACAAAAAAAATGATAGGAATAAATCCTACCATTTTATTGGGTATCACTATACTGCATTATGAACAAATGAAGCTATGCTATTTAATGGAATATCTGTTACTGATCCGACATTGTATACCGGTGTGCCGTTGCCACTGCCGTATCCGCCATAGTTCTGATTGAAATTGCAGCCGTATCCACCATTGCCATATCCGCCGTGTCCGTTATTATTATCGCCCATATCACTGTATCCGCAGGAATTTCCGAGTGAACATCCCGGTGCCGGACCAATTCTTGTAATTAATCTGACAAAACATTCGTTAACTCCTAATATTACTCCGGTAAATCCGCAGCCAGACTGGCCTCCACTTTTCGTAAATATAGTTACAGTTTCACCGATATATTTTGACAGCAGGTGGCAAAGATTATCGTTACAACCAAAGTTACCGTCTCCCATATTATTAAGCTCCTTTCTTTTATTCTACTTCGTCTTAATAATAATTTATGTTAACCCTTTACAAAGTGTTACACTGGGAAACAAAAAACTTAATTTTACTTATCTGAAAGTATTCCATCGTGCCAATGACTTCGGCAAAGACTTATATACCTGTCGTTACCTCCAACTTCAACCTGTTCGCCTTCTTTTAATATCTTATAGCCTTGATATCTGGCATTCATAGTTGCTTTTTTACCACACCAGCATATGGTCTTTACCTCTTCAATTGTATCGGCCCATGCCAGAAGGTATTGACTACCCTCAAAAAGTTCTCCCCTGAAATCGGCTCGAAGACCGTAGCAAATAACAGGAATCCTGTCATTGTCCACAAGTCTTGTCAAATGGTAAACCTGCTGTTTTGTCAGGAACTGCGCCTCATCTATTATTACACAGTTTATTTTAGCATACTTATCTATATAACCATGCACCACTTCATAAATATTACTGTCTTTGTAAATAAGCAGACATTCTTCAGTCAGGCCAGCCCTTGATTTAATTAAACAGCCGCCATCACGGTTATCTATGGATGGCTTCAACAGCAGAACTTTTTGACCTCTTTCCTCATAGTTATACTTGACCATTAGTGCGTTAGCAGTTTTTGAACTATTCATAGCACCATATCTGAAATACAATTTAGCCATAGCAACCCCCAAGTTTTCAATAATCAAACCCATAACAAAGAAAGATTTTACTTTAATAGTATACCCTATTTAACAGGCTGATGAAATTGTTATGTCAGAAATTTTTTGTAGTTTCCCGCAAGTTCAAGTCCTGTATTCTCTCCAATATCTCTGAACACTACCCTGTCGGGCTTTTCAATAAGCTCTACCTCTACCTTTGAAGTAATAGATTCTGTTAATTCAACCTCCATTACTCCTTTTTTCGGAGCTTTAAGTATCCCTCCCTTGTTAAACGTCACCTCTAATCGAAGGAGATATTTTGAATCCTCAATTAAAACATCTAGCTGCTTATCCACTATTTTAAGCTTCTTTATCTTAGCACCGGTATAGGTTGCAAATCTCAAAAAGTTGCTATTAATCTTAAGGAAGGCAATAAGTCCGTCAAATTCCCGATGGAACCATGGGATTGATGCTATTGAAAACATCAGCGATGTATCCCTTCTGCTAAAATTATTGGACTGCAGCCATATCCATGAGTGGGGAAAGGACTTCCCCCAGTCCTTTTCAATATACCCGTATCCATCAGTGAAATCAACATGAGTGCCATTATAGTTCATCCATCCCTTCAAGCCGCTATGAATGTTTATTATTCCATGATGGCATTCCATAAACGGAACAAATGAAAAGGGTCCCATGATCCCGGGACTCAATAGTTTTTTCGGAAAAGGTACTACATCTGTAAACTCCAACTCCCCGATAAGGGTTAAATTGGAACTGGATAAATTTAGTCTTATTCCTGATTTATCAAAATGATTATCTAAAAGTAAAATATCCAGCTCATTTTCAGAATATTTGAAAGCCTCTTTCGGGTAACTTATATATTCTGTAAACCCTTTTTTGGCATCTACAAATTGTATAAAGGAGTGTGCTTTTTGTTTTGAAACTGCTATACCCGGTATAATAGCAAAAATATTTCTTGAGGGTTTATCTATGATTTTATAGTACCAACCCTCAAAATAATTGTTTTTTCTATATTTACCCTGAAATATTTCTGGGTTGAAAATTCTTCTGATTGTATACATTCCATACTCCGCTTCTAATATGCATATATATGACGGAGTTTATCCATTCCATTGTTGTTTTATTCCGAATACAGACTGCTTAATATTAGACTGCGTTTGGTTTAAGCTGCCTGTTTACTCCAGCTTGTTTATAAAATCAATTATATGATCAATAACATACTGAGGAATATTTGCCTTGTCATAGTACTCACTCGGGGTGCTATCACCCTCACCTTCTGTAAAAATGTGATTTAGTCTCGGATACAGCTTGAAATCGGAGCTTCTATTCAGATGGAAGGCTTTCTGCCAATTTGTATAGTCTATATCTGACTTTATCAGGAAATCTCTCTGTCCCTGCATGACAAGAAAAGGCTGAGTAAGTCTTTCCGCCATCCCCATTACATCATAGCTTTTCATATCGCTGAAATAGAACTCTTTGCCCATGGTATAAGCGTCAGGAGGGTTTTTAGGATCAAAACTATCTGCTTTAAGCAGGTTTACCTGTTCAGTTATATATTCAACCTGTCCCTGGCTTGAATAACCTTTTTTCTGCAAATACTGATAGTACTCTGGGTAAATTTCATACTGCGGCCTTGAATTACCATTGATGATAATTCCGGCTTTGAATGTGTCTCCCGCAGTAGTCAATATTCGAGGTAATGCATATCCTCCGAGACCATAGCCTAGAGCAATTATTTTTGTATTGTCTATTTCACCAACACTTTTCAGGTATTCTGCGGCTTGATATACATCTTGCTCAATTTCTTCATTCAGAGTTACATTTGCTACAAACTGCATTTTTGTACTATGTACTAATGACCTTTTGTCATACCTTAGCACTGCAATATTGTTGGCAGCAAGACCTGCTGCTAAATCTCTGAAGGGTTTTATACTTCCCGTAGTACTGTCCCTGTCGGCCGGGCCTGAGTCATGAACCAGAATAACAACAGGAAAAGGTCCTTTCCCCTCGGGAAGCGTAAGTGTTCCAGGAATCTGCCAGGGACTGCTTCCAAAGGCAACTTCCTTTTCGGAAAAACTGACCTTTGATATATAATTGGGTTCCGGTGCCGGTTCAGCTTGTTTACCCTGGATACCTAGTTCATCAATCTTCCCTTCTCTGTCAAACTTTATGGTATACCAGATATTTTGAACTTCCTTGAATGGTATTCCTATAGTCTTATGTACAGTGTTTGTCCAAAATTCGAATTTTGGGTCTTGGAGCTTGAGCGCAGTAACATTTTCAGTAAGGGACTTCAAATATTCTTCAGTAATGTAATTGGAGAATGCTCTGCTCAAAAGTGCTGATGCCTCATCAATACTACTATCCAACAGAAGTTCAATAAACTGTTTACTAATAATAGCTAAGCAGTCCTGTTCTGAGATATCAACACCCAGTTCACTGTTAATCACACTTAAAGGCAGTTGAGTCCTTCCCCCCGAAATTATGATTTCGTCCTCCAAAAGTTTTTCTGTTCCATTGGAAGTAATAATATTACTGCCTACTTTCAGCTCCAATATGTTGTCATTATATTTTAATACGGCAGTTTTAAGCTCAGGTTTCCAGGATATATCTCCTCCAAGGCTCTCACAAATGTACTTGACCGGGTATATATTTTCCTTTTCCTTTTTATCACTTGGGTCGCCACTTTCTGCGTCAGCAGTACTGATAGATAAATTTAGTATTAAGGTAGTACAAAGAAAGAGTACGAATTTTTTCATAAAATGCTCCGGATTTATTGAGACTTTTTATTTAATGTATATGGGTATTCTTTTGAATTTCATTAGTTTACCATAATTCTATATTATCATATTTACTTGCATTAAAAATTACGGTATTTTCAAATTTACATTTCAAATATATTATGAAGATACAAGGTAACCTTAAGCTAATTAAAGAGACAATTCAATGATATATTTTTTTATTAAAAAAGACTGATTCAGTTCTTTCACCAAATCAGTCCTATCATATGTTATCATGCTCTTATTCCCTGCATTTACTGCACAAACCGTAAAATTGAACTCTATGGTCTTTAACCAGAAAACCATTTTTTATTAGTATCTGTTCTTCCAGAGAGTCCAGAAGGTCCTCCTCAACCTCAGCTACTGAACCGCAGGAGCTGCAAATCAAATGGTGGTGACGGTGATCTTCATTAGGCTTAACAAGCTCATAACGGCTAAAGCCATCATCAAAATCCAGCTTGTGTACCAACCCCAGTTTGTCAAGAAGAATCATTGTTCTGTAAACTGTCGCAAGCCCAATCTCAGGATTCTTTTCTTTTACAATATTAAAAAGTTCTTCTGTACTTACATGTTGACCGGAGCATTGAATCATAGCTTCGAGAATTGCAGCCCTCTGGCCGGTGAACTTGTAGCCACATTCCTTCAATTTCTCCTTTAAAAAGGCACTATCACCAGTATTCAAAACAAAACTCCCCTCAGTCTTTTTTACAGGT